>NZ_AP023033.1:4115833-4425000 GCF_019670125.1 Agarivorans aestuarii | reverse complement strand
CAAGCTGTCTCCACCCGAGACTCAGTGAAATTGAAATTGCCGTGAAGATGCGGTGTACCCGCGGCTAGACGGAAAGACCCCGTGAACCTTTACTACAGCTTGACACTGAACATTGACCCTACATGTGTAGGATAGGTGGGAGGCTTTGAAGCGTTGTCGCTAGATGATGTGGAGCCGACCTTGAAATACCACCCTTGTAGTGTTGATGTTCTAACGTTGGTCCCTTATCGGGATTGCGGACAGTGTCTGGTGGGTAGTTTGACTGGGGCGGTCTCCTCCCAAAGAGTAACGGAGGAGCACGAAGGTTGGCTAAGTATGGTCGGACATCATACGGTTAGTGCAATGGCATAAGCCAGCTTAACTGCGAGACAGACACGTCGAGCAGGTACGAAAGTAGGTCATAGTGATCCGGTGGTTCTGTATGGAAGGGCCATCGCTCAACGGATAAAAGGTACTCCGGGGATAACAGGCTGATACCGCCCAAGAGTTCATATCGACGGCGGTGTTTGGCACCTCGATGTCGGCTCATCACATCCTGGGGCTGAAGTCGGTCCCAAGGGTATGGCTGTTCGCCATTTAAAGTGGTACGCGAGCTGGGTTTAGAACGTCGTGAGACAGTTCGGTCCCTATCTGCCGTGGGCGTTTGAGAATTGAGGGGAGCTGCTCCTAGTACGAGAGGACCGGAGTGGACGAACCGCTGGTGTTTGGGTTGTTATGCCAATAGCATTGCCCAGTAGCTACGTTCGGAACTGATAACCGCTGAAAGCATCTAAGCGGGAAGCAGGCCTCGAGATTAATTCTCACTAGGACTTTAAGTCCTCTGAAGGGCCGTTGGAGACTACAACGTTGATAGGCAAGGTGTGTAAGTGCTGTGAGGCATTGAGCTAACTTGTACTAATTACCCGTGAGGCTTAACCATACAACACCTAAAGGGTGTTGCTTATAGATACCTTATTTTTTGACCATGAATACTTGTTAGTACTCGTGAGATATTTTTAGCTTTTTCGAATGTTAAAGACAACAGTTTTTGCCTGGTGGCAATAGCGTTGTGGACCCACCTGATCCCATGCCGAACTCAGAAGTGAAACGCAACTGCGCCGATGATAGTGTGGGGTTTCCCCATGTGAAAGTAGGTCACTGCCAGGCTCTCATTATCGAAAAGGGCTTCCCGATTGGGAAGCCCTTTTTGTTTGTGTTTAGCATGGCCTGCTTTCAAAAGTAGGGCGGAGGCGGTTAAGGACAAAACGCAGTTTTGTTCCGCCGAAGCACAAGCAGCTATGCTGCGCACCTGACCACTGCCAGGCTCTCTTACTAAGCCCTCGTCATACGACGAGGGCTTTTTTATTGCCTGCGATTTAGTCTCACAAAAGTCTTCCAGATATACCCACACTCAAGCCTCAGTCATTTACTCAACAGCACTAACCGAGCGCATCACAGACATCGCCTTCTTGCACATACAAGGTCGAACGGCCCAGTGTTAGTAAATGGTTATATGACGGTGTATTAACCTACAAACAAGCCCTCTATCTCAATCACCGCCTTCTAGTCCGGAATTATATCTCTCTTCAAAAAGTCTGAGTTTTGTTTAGCTGGTATCGGGTTTTATATACGTAAAGCGACGATGTTTGAGTGGCTAAATAAGTAACCAAATTTAGATTCATCGACGATTTTTATATAGCTATTTGAGAGACTCTTACAAATATAAAGATAGTAACTTAGCTGCTAGGTTTATGAATTTAATAAGCTTTTACTTCTTTGTTGTTTTTGGTTGTGTTTTAGGAGGAGCAAGCCCTAGGCAATGGTTGCCTATGTTAACTGCGAGAAAGGCAACTATTATCCGGTTTTAGGTAATTATTGCCGACTAATCAACTAAAAGAAATGGTTTGAAATACTATTAGGATGTATCGGCAGCACTAAATTAAAATTTATCAAAAATTATAAATTCCTTATAAAGTACTGAATTATGGTTGTTTATTGGCATTTAATTTGCATATTTTGCTGTTGCTTAGCCAATTCAGGCAATACGACGGATTGTTGTCGGTCAGGTGAAGATTTTGTCAGCTAGATTATCGTAAGGATATGTTTCTACTGACGTTAGTGGCATTTGCTTTGCTATTTGTGGCCTAAGGCTTTCTTGGGTAACTAATTACAATAAACGAGATAAAAAGCTCGGGCCTAGGTTAAAGCAAGTGGAAGAGAACGGTAAACGGAAACTAACGTAAGTAGGAATAGACCAATGATTACCAGAGTAGTGATGTTGTGCAATGTATTGTTGCTGTCAGCATGTTCGTCAATTGCAGATGGTGTTGAAGAAGTTGCGGAGAACGTTCAAGAACGGGAAGACCGCAATCAACGCCAAGTTACAGTAAGCACCGATAGCCGTTCTCCGATCCCCGATGATCCTTTTTACGCACCTATTGAACCTAGCCCTGCAGCAGATCCAGTGATAGTGACTGGCTCTATGTTTAATGCTAATACTTCACGCAGCTTATATAGTTATACCCCACCTTTTGCATTAGGCGACACTATTACAGTACTTTTGGAGGAGGAAGCCACGGCGACTAAATCGGCCAGTTCAAACCTTGGTAAAGAGAACAGCTATAAGCTTGATCCGGTTACTGTGCCGGGTGGGAATCTAACGATTAACGGCCGAGTTGTTGAACTGGAAATGAAACAAAAACAAGACTTTGATGGCTCTTCAGATGCTGATCAACGACATCGTTTGTCTGGAAAAATCACGGTCTCGGTGGTCGACATCTTGAACAACGGCAACTTAGTGGTTCGGGGTGAAAAGTGGTTAGTTATTAACAATGGTAAAGAATACATGCGCTTTACCGGCATTGTTCGTCCATTGGATGTAGGTGAAAACAATTCAATTGGTTCCTACCAAGTTGCTGACGCTCGCATAGAGTTTAGCGGTACCGGTGATCACGCTGACGTACAAACTCAAGGATGGCTTTCGTCATTCTTAGGTGGAAGTATGTGGCCACTATAGGACGCTAACGATGTCTAAAATTATAAGAGCATGTGCTTGTTTGTTGATGCTAACGGGCATGGCTTTGCCAAGCTATGCCATTTGGTTAGAGGGTGAGGGCCAAGCCAAAATCGTTGACGGCCAAGTGGATCAAGCTCGTCAGCTGGCTATCCAAGATGCATTGTTAACCTTAATGTATCGCGGTGGTGCCAGTGTAAAGTCACTGCAAGTGGTGAAGTCTGGCGTGCTGGAAACCGATGAGCTAACGGTGCGAACTAATGGCGAAGTGTATGACATGAAGCTATTGGTTGAGACTATCATTGATGACCAAATGACAGTGAAGGTAGCCGCAGACATATTTCCTTTAAATACCTGCGAGAAAGATAGCTACGCTAAAACTTTGTTTGTTGGGCCTTTTCAATTGCAAAAGCGAGAACATGCCCAGCTTGGTGGGGTTTATAGAACACCTGAAGAAGTCTCCCAGCGACTATTTCATCGTTTCAAATCAAAGAGTAAGCGGGTTGATGCACGGCATTTAATGACTCGCCAAATAGCGTTTGATGGTCGCTATGCTAATGACATAGAACCGCAAATGCTAAAAGTTGCACGCAGCTTATCTCAACAGTACGACGTGCAATATATTTTGTTTGGCAAAATCAATGACATGTCGAGCTACAACGAAACCACCACTAACCTACTCGGCATGAAAAACACCGTTAAACTGCGCAACTTTCAAATAAAACTCTATGTGATTGATGGCATCAATGGAGAAACGGTACTCCGTAAAAATTACGGGTCTAATCGAGAATGGCCATTCGACGTGACGATGAAGTTGGACGTTACGGGTGAAACCTTTTGGTCCTCAGAGTATGGCAAGTTGATTGACTCCTACATTGATCAATCAGTTAGTGACGTTGAGGATGCACTCTATTGCCGGCAAAGTTTGGCAACGGTAGTTGGGCTGTATAACGGGCAAGTGGTAATCAACATTGGACAAACGAATGGTGTACGTAAAGGTGACAAGTTTGAGCTGGTTAGGCAGCAATACTTAATGCATTTAGATGGAGGGCTGCGCGGCCCGATATTTAATGCCGATGATACTCAGCTCACTGTTGTGTCTGTTCAGTCTGATCGTGCGGTACTCGCAACTGAGCGCTATTCCGATATGGCGAACATACAAATTCGTGACGTGATGGTAGCGGTGACAAATGATCCATTTGCCCTTGATGAAAGCACTCAATAACAATATTAAAGGAGAAGGATATGACGGCTTCTTATAGCAATACTCCACTTGCAACCAATAGCTTGGATTACAAACCCAACTTGATTGAAGTGAACAAACAACAACCCAGTGAAGTAAAATCAGAAACCAGTTTTACCCAAAAACTACAAGATGCTTTAAGCCCAAAGAGTGATAAGCCGCAAAATGCTGAAGCGCTTGCTACTAGTGAAAGTGCAGAAGCTAATACCAAGGGTACTGTAGATATAGGCCTTATGGATGTTGCTCCAGCTGCGATGAACATAGGCATGGGTTTAGCCTCGGGCAATCCAGTCGCAGCGGGTTTGGCGGGCACTGATTTATTGCAAAGCGTGCTTCGTGCAGATATTGAAAAGCAATTTACTGAGCTGGGCCAAGGCATTGCTGCTGCCCTCGTCGCAGGCATGTCGGGTGATCCAAGCGCTACTCAAGTATTGCCTACTGCCGAAGAGTTGGCCGAGCAAGCGGCATTAGCGAGTGCTGATATTGTTGCTGAAGGTAGCCAGCAAATTGCTGCGGCAAGCCAAACTGGTAGCGCCGCAACAGGCGTTAGCCAAGAGGGCAAGAGTGTGCCAACTAAAGGGTCTATTCCTAGGGCAATGCTCGACGCTGAAAATGCCCCTAAAAATGATGAGCTACTAAAACGCGATAAGACAGTTACTTAAGGTAACTAAGTAACTTGAGCACTTGGCTTAAGTTACTTGTTTCAGCTCTACAATATCGAGCAGACTTGGCAAAATTTTCACTTTCTTTACATAAGCCTAATATAATTGTGACTATATAGTGCGTAGTATATGTACAGCGCTAAATAGTAGATGTAAGGGATTATATGAAAGCGATAGTAGCGGTATTACTTAGCATAGCTTTGTTTGCTTGTGGTGGAGGTGGTGGTGACTCAGGCTCGTTTGCCGGTTCACCAAGCTCGGCCATTAGTGTAAGTCGCAGTGAAGCTGTTATTGGGCAGCTTATTCAGTTTGATGGCAGTGGCTCGAGTGATGACGGTACTATTGTTGATTATTCCTGGGATTTTGGTGACGGTAGCGGCGCAAACGGAATTAACGTTTCTAAAAGCTATGCCAGCGAAGGCAGCTATACGGTCCGTTTAACAGTTTTAGATAATGATAATTTAAGCTCGACCTCTAGTACCGTAATTCAGGTTACTAATGACGCTGCTTCCGCCTTAACTATTTTAAGCTCAGAAAGTGCCGGCATCCCTCCCTTAGATGTTAATTTTCAAGCAATCTCAACCGCTAGTGACTTAACTAATGTGCAAGTAACTTGGGATTTTGGTGACGGCAATTCAAGCACTTCACTTGGCTACGAAGCTGTGTCGCATATCTATAACGAGGAAGGCGTATTTATGGTGCGCGCTTCACGTGACTTTGAAGGCCAAGAGCAGGTAGCAGAAACCCGCGTTTTAGTGCTAGATGGAAAAACCTATCCCGTGAGCGGAACTGTTACCACCGCAATCAATACAGTGGTAGATAGCGATGTTAATGATATTGGTAACGAGTATTTTGCAAACAATAGTTATGCAGAAGCACAATTACTTCCGCCTATTGCAACGGTAAGTGGTTATTTGGCCAGTCATGCGACTGGTGATGCTAGTGATCGCTTTGTAAATGAAGCCGATGAGCGCGACGTCTACCGGGTCGATTTACAAGCCAATCAACGTTTGTTTTTAGAAATTGCCGATTGGGAAACTAGCGGTAACGATTTTGATTTACGTCTGATAAATGCAGACACCATGTTTGAAGTTAGCGCTTCTTTAGGCATTAACAAAACCGAGTTATTAAGTGTTGATCAAACTGGCAGTTATTTCCTTGTTGTAGAAGCTTATACGTTCTCTGGTAGTGAACCATATCGAGGTAACTACACCTTACGCTTGATTGGTCAAAGCTCTGCTGTTTTACCGGAGAGTAAGCATTTCAGTACCCAACAAGATTTTGTAGCCAAACAAATGGTGGTTATGCATCAGGCCGGGCGGGCAGCTTCGCTTAGCACTCAAGATTTAGGCCTGACTCAATCACAATCATCAGCAAGCATGAGCCTTTACCAAAGTAATAACCAACAAGCAGTGGCCTTAAATAGTACTGCTGGAGACGGCTTAGGTGCACAGTTTAGTGAAGAGTATGCCGCCAAGCGTAGTACTCTGCTGGAGATTAAACGCCTTCATTACCAATTGGGCGGGAAGGAACAATCGGTTTCGCCTAACTATTTGTACCAACCTTTTGCCTTGTCTAACGACCCTTTGGTTTCTCGCCAGTGGCACTATGAACAAATCTATTTAGATAGTGCATGGCAACTCATGCAAAATAGCACCTTAAACGATGTGGTAGTAGCGGTCATTGATACCGGTATTTTTCAGAATCACCCCGATTTAAAAAATCAGCTAACCAGTGATGGTTACGACTTTATTTCCGATGCGTCTAATGCCCTAGATGGTGATGGCATTGATGCTAATCCAGAAGATCCAGGAGACTTAACTAGTCCGGGCGGCGGTTCTTCTTGGCACGGTACACACGTGGCAGGCACGGTGGCGGCACAAACCGATAATGCCCTCGGTGTAGCGGGCGTAGCACCTAATACAAAAATCATGAACCTACGAGCCCTTGGCCGCTATGGCGGTAGCACTTGGGATATCTCTCAGGCCATTTTATATGCGGCTGGCTTAAGCAATGCCTCAAATCGTGCGCCTAACCAAACTGCAGATGTAATTAACATGAGCTTAGGTGGAAGTGGTTACGACAGCGCCTTTGATTCGGTAACCCAGCAAGCAATAGCCAGCGGTGTGATTGTAGTTGCTGCTGCCGGTAACGAGAGTACCTCGCAGTTTAGTTACCCAGCGGCATTTGCCAATGTTATTGGTGTTAGTGCGGTAGACGCCGCAAAAGACCTCACTTCATATTCTAATTATGGCTCATATATTGATGTTGCTGCACCGGGTGGTGATGGCAGTGCCGACTTAAATGGTGATGGCTACGGAGATGGCGTTTATAGCACTTACGTGGCAGAAAATGGTAGTAGTAACTCTGCCAGCTACCAGTACTTAAACGGCACCAGTATGGCCGCGCCACATGTGGCAGGTGTTATTGGCTTGATGCGTCAACTTAATTCAGAGCTTAGCACTGATGATGTGCTGAATTTGCTTGCTCAGGGTGAAATTACCGATGATATTGGAAGTGATGGCTTCGATCAGCTTTACGGTTATGGCTTAATTAATGCCGAAAAAGCAGTACGTTCGCAATTAGATACTGACCAGCCCGATAGAAGCGCTTTAAGTTTGAGCACTAATCAAGTGAGTCTTAGCTTTATCGAAGATAGTGCTGAAGTAAGTGTAGAGCTTATTGGCAGTGTGAGTTTGTCGGTGAACAGTGTCCAGAGCAATGCCAGCTGGTTAACGGTAAGCCCACAAAATGTAGATGCAAACGGCGTTGGAGATTACTTACTTAGTGTAAACCGTAACGGTTTAAGCGACGGCAATTATGGCGCCAGTGTGGTGTTTAGCGTATCTAATGGTAGTGAGCTGAATCTAGGTGTTTCAATGAACGTAAGTAACGTACAGGCTGGCGATAGCGGTTTAGTGTATGTATTACTGTCTGATCCCGAAACAGGCTCTACCTATTATGAGCAATCGGTAAACATGAATAATGGTGAGTTTAGCTTTAGCTTCGCCGAGGTGCTTTCTGGTGAGTATGAGCTAACCGTGGGCAGTGACCATGACAATGACTACCGTATTTGTGACGAAGGTGAATTATGTGGCGCTTACCCGGTTCGTAATGACGTAACGCCAATACTGGTTACCGAAGAAACCTCTGGGTTAAGTTTAAGTGTTGAGCCAATCACCACCGAGGACCTCACCAACCAGGCTGTTAACTATAAGCTACTTAAGCAATAGCCGTCCCCAAAGGCCTTGCGCAATTTGTGCAGGCCACTGTTTATCTTAACGTCAATTCCTAGCGCTTATTTGTGTAGGGGTGTAGGGTGTTATAAACAAGCTTGATATCTCACTGTCATATTTGACATACAAATCACTTAATTAGTTTGTGCTTAAGCATTTTTACGGTAGTGTGATAATTCAAATTAATAAATTCAGATCTAGTTCAATTAGTTGAAAACTAAAGCTTAGGCTAGTATTGGTTAACAAACTGCAGCAAGGCATAATGAGTTTGAAAACGCTGTCTTAAGCAATTGTATATAGGTAATTAAGGACTGAGTTAAGGGGATTGAATGCTGGAGTTAGGTTGTTTACGTTTATCCCAAGATAAATTAGCAGCATTAATTGAAATAACACCTCAAGAGTCGCACGTAAGTGTCAGCGATGTGAAAGCCTTAATTCTGCGTTCAGACTTTGGCGATTACTTAGTGGACGAAGAGGCCATTGTTGATGCCGTCGCTAAGTTTGCTGAATTACGAGAATCACCAGATCTAATTGAACAATGGGGGCAAACGTTTGTTAAGTTAGCCAACATTCGAAATGCCGAAGTGACTATTGATGTTGCTGAAGACAAAATGGTAGCGCGCGCTACCATTACTGCAGCTTATGGCGGTAATCCCATTTCTCAGGGGGATTTAGTTAGTGCCATGCAAGAAGCCGGTGTGCTGTTTGGTCTGCAAAAGAAACGCGCCTTGGCCTTGTTAGCTGCGGCCAAACAAGCCGATCCCGGTGTAAAAATTAAGAAGGTGGTCGCCCTTGGCCGCCAATCTGTAGATGGCGAAGACAGCCGCTTCGAACGTTTTGTTGCTACGCCCAAAGAGCGTTTACTTAAACCTAAAGAAACCGAAGATGGTCGAGTAGATATGCGCGACTTAGGTAATTTAGAGACCGTAGAACCTGACGTAGAGCTAATGCGTCGACATCCTCATACTCATGGTCAGGCGGGCAAAAATGTTTGTGGTGAAGAGCTTCCCTATAAGCAAGGGCACGAAGTTCCTTTCACTGTAGGCGAAGGAACCAAAATTGCGGTAGATGACGCAAATTTATTACTGGCTGATCGAACCGGTTTACCACTTGAGATAGAAAATGGCATGAAGGTCGATGATGTCCTGTCGATTAAGAGTGTCGATGTTAGCTACGGACACGTTGATTTTGCCGGGAGCGTGCTGATTACTGGAAATGTTGGTGACGGCATGAAAGTAAAAGCGTCAGGCGACGTGCACATTAATGGCTTTGTTGAGTCTGCTAGTATTACTGCCGGTGGCGATGTGGTAGTTGGCAAAGGAGTGATTGGTCATCGTTTGATGGAAGGCGATGAAAATTATTCTTGCACCATTAATGCTAAAGGCGAATTACACGCTACCTTTGTTCAGTATTCACATATTGAGGCAGGTAAAGATGTCACTATTACCAGCCAGCTTCTACACAGCAAGATAGAAACCGATGGCAAAGTCACCGTGAGTGACGCCAGTGGCCTACGTGGCACTTTGGTGGGTGGCTCAATTGACGCCGGTGGAGAGATTAGCGCAGTGGTATTAGGCGCCACTGCGGGTACTGCCACGCAACTTACTATCTCTGGTGATTTTGATGATATTCAAGAAGAGCGACGTAGCCTAAACAATATCAAACACACTTTGCATGATAAGCTGAGCAAGGTACTCGATGCTCAAATGAAGTTGGGCTCAACTAAGCAAGAAGATCGCGAAGAGGGCATGGCCGACAAACTCTCGGCTACCTTGCATCATACTCGCCAGGAGCTGGTTCAAATAGACTTTGCCCTAGATTACAACCAGCAGATGGAAGATCAGTTCTTCTCTAATGCGAGGCTTACGGTTAAAAAAGAGCTGCATCCTAATGTACGCTTAGACATAGTTGGCCATAAGCTATTTACTAACCGTGAATATGGGCCAACCGAAACTAAATATGAAGACGGGAAAATGACTTTCACGCCTTTAACCCCCGGAAAAAAATAGTTGCTCTTTTCCCTTTTAACGGCTTAAGTAAGGTTAATCTAACAAAAGGGAAATAGCATGAATTGGCAACATCAGCCCAGACAATCTTTAGGCTTCTTTCCCACACCTGTTCATCCATTAAGCAACCTGTCTGCGCATCTTGGCGGTCCGCAAATTTATATAAAACGCGATGACTTAAGCGGCCTAGCCTTGGGTGGCAACAAAGTGCGTAAGCTGGAGTTTTTGTTAGGCGATGCCATGCAGCAGAAGGCCGATTGCATCATTACTGCAGGCGCAGCTCAATCTAATCATTGTCGTCAAACGGCGGCTGCTGCAGCTAAGCTTAATTTACCCTGTTATTTGTTGCTAGGTGGTAGTGCACCCGCCCTCGCTCAAGGTAATGTGTTGTTAGACAAGCTTTTCGGAGCAACCATTATTTGGGCTGGCCAACAGCGTAAAGGCGAGGGCATTGAAGAGCTAGCACAGCAACTTATGCAAAAAGGTATGAATCCCTATGTTGTTCCTTACGGTGGCTCTGATGCCATAGGCTGCTTAGGGTTTACAGCTGCATTGCATGAACTGCAACAGCAAATTGATGAACTGGATGAAATAGTATTTGCCTCTAGCTCAGGTGCAACACATGCAGGTTTAATGTTGGCTAAGGCTGAGTTAGGTTTAGAGGTAAATTTGCGTGGCGTGAATATCGACAAGCTAAATCATGGGCAGCAAAGCTTTAATCAAACTATTGCCGATTTAGCTAATAGTGCGGCTAAACAATTTGCCTTGGATAAGAGTTTTACTGCTAATGAGGTTTGTTTAGATGACAACTACCTCGGTGAAGGGTACGGCATCATTGGCGACGCAGAGCGCGAAGCGATTATGCTACTTGCTGAAACCGAAGGCATTTTATTAGACCCAGTTTATACCGCTAAAGCGATGGCGGGTTTAATTGCTAGAGTACGCCAAGGGGCTTATAGATCTGATCAAAACGTATTGTTTTGGCACACCGGTGGAACACCCGCATTGTTCGCTTATGCTGACGACTTGTTATCTTAATGCCAACTAAATTCAATAAGAGAAAGGAGGGTAAGTGATGGAATCTGCTATTCACACCTTAAGTGATTTGTTCGCCCAGCTTGGTTTAGATCCTTCAATTAATGCCATCGCTGAGTTTGTGGCAGAACATGCTCCAATACCGAGTGAAGTGCCATTGCATCAAGCGGCTTTTTGGACGCCCACTCAGGCTGCATTTTTATTAGAAGCAGTGCAGCAAGATGCTGACTGGGCAGAACTTGTAGACCAACTGGATGTAATGCTGCGCTAGTTGCTAGTTGCTAGTTGCTAGTTGCTAGTTGTGCTCTTTGTGTTTTTCTAAACAACGCAAAGCCAGCTCTAGGGTGGTTCTAAAGTCACAAGCGAGAGTATTGCTGGCGCTTGCTTTACAAGACCCACTCACGAAGTGAACTTGCTGCTTTGGTTGCTGGGTAACTGGTGGCTCTTCAAACTGCGGCCTAATTTTTACGGATTGATTCAAGCTTGCCCCTTTAAGTGCTTAATTAACTCTCGCTACCATAGTGCTCTATGGCGTATTTAATCATGGCTGCACTGCTATCTAATTCCAGCTTTCTACGAATTTTTAAAGTATGGGTTTCTACGGTTCGAATGCTTATCGACAGGCTATCAGCGATTTTCTTATTGCCACAACCGGTGGCCAGCAAGCGCAATACCTGCTGCTCGCGCTTGGTTAAACTCGCTTTGCTAGCACTAGGTTCGTTGTCAAATAACAGCTTTGACACACCAGCACTAATGTAGCGTCCACCATTGGCAATTGCTTCCAATGCGCTAATCAGTTCACTAGACGCAATATCTTTGAGCAAGTAACCCTTAGCGCCATTGCGCATGGCGTTTTGCACGTATTCTTTATTGTCGTGCATGCTTAACATCACCACTTTGCTGTTCGGGCTTTGCTCGGAAAGGGCCTCCAACAGCTGAATGCCATTTAATTTGGGCATATTAATATCGGTTAATACTATGTCTGGGTTCAGTTGTTGCGCCATGGTAAGTGCTTGCTCGCCGTCAGCCGCTGTACCTACAACGGAAAAGCCAGGGTTAGCCTCTAGTCGCATTTTGAGGCCGTCTTGTACTAAGGGGTGATCGTCCACCAATAGAATTGAGGTCATACCGTTTGCTCTTGAATTGTAGCGGGTAAGGTTTTCTCTACTTCATATAGCGGTACTTTTATGGTGATCAGTGTCCCTTCTCCTAATTTGCTATCTACATCTACTTGACCATCGATGTGGGCAATCCGTTCAAAAATATTGCGTAAACCCAAACCGCTACTGGCCAGCTCTGGGCGACGGGTAAGCTCTTTTATCGAATGGCGTCGTACCTTTTTGCCCATTACAAAACCAGTGCCATTGTCCCTAATTTTCATCACCAACAATTTGGCTTGCTGGCTTAGCACTATGTCTACTGTATCTGCTTGCGCATGTTTTTCGACATTTTGTAAGGCTTCTTGGGTAATCCGATAGAAGGTTGTTTCCACGGTAGATGGAAGGTTTAGATTATCAATGTCGCACTCTAAAAACACATCTATTCCTGTACGGTGTTCAAATTCCTGGCAAAAACCTCCCAATGCGGCGGCTAAACCTAAGTCATCCAGTACGCTGGGGCGGAGGTCTTTTGAAATACGACGTATCTCACCAATTGCTTCATTAATGGTATGTAACCCTTGATTGAGGCTGTCACTGACCGAGCTAGGGGTACTGTTACATTCTGTGGCGCTTTCTAAGCGATACTTAATGGAAACTAATAATTGGTTAATACCGTCATGCAGTTCGCGCGATACCCTTTGGCGTTCTTGTTCTTGTGAATCAATAATTCGTTGGGTGAGTTCTTTGAGCTTTTTGTCGGCCAGCTTGTGCTCCGAAATATTCAAAGATGCCCCCAAAAAGGCGATTAAAATTCCCGAAATGGTGGTAATTATGAATAACCAAATAAAAGTGCGATTAATGTTGTTTTGGGTTTGCGCTTCAAGTTTTGCTAGCTCTACATCTACATCGTCTAAGTACACGCCCGTGCCAAACATCCATTGCCATTTATCTAGCATCACTACGTAACCCAGTTTCTTAGTTCGCTTTCCGGTGCTCGGTTTTTCCCACAAGTAGTTACTAAAACCGCCGCCTGCTTTGGCTTGTGCAATTAAGTCTTGAATGAGGTAGGTGCCCTCAGAATCCTTAAAGTCCCACAAATTTTGCCCGACTAATTCAGGCTGAATGGGATGAACCAAGTTGACGCCTTTAAGGGTGTAAGCAAAGAAGTAACCGTCTTCGGCAAAGCGTAAACGGTTGAGCAATTCTCTTACCTGTTGTTTGGCTCTCTCATCGTCGGCTTCTGCAGGTTCGTATATGTCACGAATGCTGGCAAAAGCTTGGTCTATGTGGTTTTGCAGCTCTAGGGTTTTGCTGCGCATGATGTTTTCTTTAATCAGCGCTAATTGTTGCTCAGTTAGGATGGAAGATTGCTTGAAAACTAAGGTGGCAATTAGTGCAGTAACACAAAGCAAAGGAACAATAGATAACAGGATAATTTTAAATTTGAGGGACCACATCTCGTGACGGCCTAACTAAGAGAATGTTAACTATATGTTAATCTATGCGATTTTTCAAAAATAGTGATCTAGCTCTCGCTTCTACCAAAGTCTAGCCTGTACGTGATCTTACGTAGAAAAAAACCGTGTATTGCCGGATAGGTTTTATTGTAACAACTCGCTAACATTAAAGGTGACCATTAAGCAGTTGGTTTACATTTAGAACATCTAACCAACAATGGAACTTACAACGAAAGGGAGAACAACATGCTTAAGTCCCTCTGCAGTAAAACTCTGCTGGCTTCTGCGATTATTGCGTTTAGTTCGGCTGCCGTAGCTGCCGACAAAGTATACAAACTAAAACTGGCTGAAACCTGGGGCCCTAACTTCCCAGTTTTTGGCGATGCAGTAAAAAACATGGTGAAAATGGCCGATGAGATGTCTAACGGCCGTTTAAAGATCCGCGTTGACTCTTCAAACAAACACAAAGCACCTTTTGGTGTATTTGATTTGGTTAAAAGTGGCCAGTACGACTTAGGCCACACCGCGTCTTACTACTATAAAGGTAAGGTGCCAAACACTCTTTACTTCACTACCATGCCATTTGGTATGAATGCACCAGAGCAACACGCGTGGCTGCAGTATGGTGGCGGACAAGACTTGATGAATCAAGTATACGCCGAGCATAACCTGGTACCTTTCCCTGGCGGTAATACTGGGGTGCAAATGGGCGGTTGGTTCCGTAAAGAGATTAACTCAGTTGAAGACCTACAAAACCTGAAAATGCGTATTCCCGGTTTTGCCGGCGAAGTATTAGCTAAGCTTGGCGCTACCCCAGTTAATATTCCACCAGGTGAGTTATATACCGCACTTGAGCGTAATACTATCGACGCACTTGAATGGGTGGGTCCTTCTCTAGATTTACGTATGGGCTTTCACAAAATCGCCCCATACTACTACATGGGTTGGCACGAGCCAGCTACCGAGTTGATGTTTATTGCTAACAAGAAAAAACTCGAAAAAATGCCAGAAGATTTACAGGCAATTCTAGCGGTTGCTATGCGTAAAGCAGCTTACGATATGTTTATTCATTCGTATGCAGAAAGCGCCAAAAACTGGCAAACCATGTTGCAAGAATACCCGAATATTCAGGTTAAAACTTTCCCTACAGAGGTTATCAAAGCACTTAAAAACGCTAACGATGACTTGTTAAAAGAGAAAGCTGCTGCAGATCCAATGGCCGCTAAGATTATTGAGTCACAACAGCAATACATGAAACAAGTTCGTGCCTACACAGCAATTTCAGAACAAGGTTACTTAAACAGTACTGAAGGTTTGTAGTAGAGAATGGGGCTGCAGCGTGGCTGTAGCTCCATCAGCTAAACCAAAAAAGCAATTACTTTGCTTGGGAGGCTAGGGATGTTGCGTTTGCAACGAGCGGTAGATGGATTTTCCAAGGGTATAGCAGGCCTCACCGCGGTGTTAATGCTGCTAATGTTAGTAAACATTTTTTATGACGTAGTCATGCGTTACTTTTTTCGCTCCAGTTCTATTGGTATGCAAGAGTTAGAATGGCACTTGTTTGCTGCCATGTTTTTATTAGGAATTGCATCTACGCTGCAGGCCGAAGGCCATGTGCGGGTAGATATTATCTACGACAAGTTAGCGGCGCGTAAACGTGCTTGGATTGACAGCCTAGGCGTCGTATTTTTCTTGTTCCCTTTTTGTGGCTTGATTGCTTGGTACGGTTACGACTTTGCATTAGAAGCTTACAACTTAGGAGAAACCAGCGGCGATCCGGGTGGCTTACCCTACCGCTGGATAATTAAATCAATGATTCCAATTTCGGCTATATGCCTCGCCATAAGTGGCTTTGGAATGTTACTCAAAAACCTCATTCAGCTGCGAAATAACGCCTAGCTCATAACAAGAAAAGGAAGTTGTCATGATTGGGATCGTCATGTTTTTCGTGGCCTTGCTAATGCTGCTCACTGGTTTTCCAGTAGCCTTTGTATTTGGCGGTGTTGCACTAGTATTTGGTGTTTTTGCCGAAGGTATCGATCTGTTTGCTTTTATGCCTTACCGCATCATGAGCATTATGCAAAACTCGGTATTAATGGCCGTGCCATTATTCATTTTCATGGGCATTGTATTGCAGAAAACCCGCCTTGCTGAACAGTTGCTCGAAGCCATGGGCCAGTTGTTTGGTCGAGTACGCGGTGGCTTAGCGGTATCTACTATTTTGGTGGGAGCCCTGCTTGCTGCTTCTACCGGTGTGGTGGGTGCATCGGTTGTGGCAATGGGCGTGATCTCCTTGCCGGTAATGCTTAAGTACAAATACGATAAGCGCTTAGCTACTGGGGTAATTTGTGCCTCAGGTACGCTTGGGCAAATCATTCCACCGTCTATCATCTTGATCATTCTTGGTGATGTAATGGGAGTGCCAGTAGGAGACTTATTTAAAGCGGCCTTATTACCAGGCGCTGTGCTGGTGGGGGCTTTTATTCTCTATGTACTAGGTTATTCTTTCTTTAAGCCTGAGTCTGCACCTGCTTTACCCCAAGATGAAGCTGCAGGCCATGGTGTGCAACCTTGCTGGAATGCTTTTAAAGCCATTGCTCCGCCCTTAGCGCTAATGATTGCAGTGCTTGGTTCGATTTTCTACGGTATTGCAACACCGACAGAGTCCTCTGCCATTGGTGGTATTGGTGCAATTCTTTTATCGATAATTTACCGCCAGTTTTCTTGGAAGATTATCTACGAAGCGGCTATTGAAACGGTAAAAGTTACTTCGATGGTATTTGCTATCTTCATTGGTGCAACGGCTTTCTCTATGGTGTTCTCTTACACCGGTGGTGAAGAAGTGATTGAAGAAGTGATGACTAGCTTACCGGGTGAGAAATGGGGCTTCTTAATCTTAACCATGATTGTGATTTTGATTTTGGGTTTCTTTATCGACTTTGTTGAAATCTCATTTATTGTGGTGCCTATGTTGTACCCAGTGGCCGAGATATTAGGCATTGATTTAACTTGGTTTGCGATTTTAATTGCGATGAACTTGCAGACTTCGTTCCTCACACCTCCCTTTGGGTTTAGTCTGTTCTATCTCAAAGGTGTTGCCCCGCCCGAGGTGCAAACTACCGATATCTACAAAGGCGTAATGCCATTTATTATTTTGCAGATATTGGTATTAGCCTCGATATTGGTGTTCCCAGACTTCTACGGCTTTGGTATGTAAACGCTATAGCTACAGATATTAAAAAGCCGCCTTATTGGCGGCTTTTTAATAGAAGAGCAAGTCAATTATTCTTCAGTACGTAGGGATAATCGAGTTTAAATAGCTTGTTAAGAAGAACGCCAGAAACATGGTAGAGACCAAGATAAAGCTTATCTTATATGATTTTCGTAATCGACTTCCTAATGCTTCAATTTGTTGGTTTTCTAGTAGCGCATATTCCTTCTTGAAAATGAACTTCAGGACTCTGGCTTGATTTTTTATACTTGAATTAAAAAGGCTTGGCTCCCCTAAGTCCTTGTAGACGGCAGGGAAGCCAGTACGTAGTAATTTAAGCAGCTTGAAAAGTTGACTGTGTACAGTGATGAAGAAAGCGAACACTAGAGCAAAGCATACTAAGAATACCCCCCCTGACATCGTTAATAGCGTCGAGTGAAGTTCAATACTCATTTAGTTAGTTCTTGGTGATATGATTTGAGCCGTAGCATTCTTAAAACGATGTCCGCTTGTAGTGGCGATACTCAGGTTTCCAAAAGCTTGCTTCAATAGTTTGCATTAGCACGTCGTCGGTGGTGTTTACCGCTAAGCCTTGTTGCATGGCAGTTTTGGCTACCGCGTAAGCGATGTGCTTGCTAACTAGCTGAATTTCTTCAAGCGGTGGCAGTAAGGCTCCTTCACCATCGTTAGCTAGTGGCGAGCATTCGGCTAAGGCGCGGCTGCTGGCGATGAGCATTTCGTCACTCACCCTGGTGGCCTGACACGCTAATACGCCTAAGCCTATACCTGGGAAAATATAGCTGTTGTTACACTGGGCGATAGGGAAGGTCTCTTCGCCTAGCTTCACCGGCGAGAACGGACTACCAGTGGCGACCAAGGCTTCGCCATTGGTCCAACGCAGTATGTCTTCAGGCAAGGCTTCAACCCGGCTGGTGGGATTGGATAGCGGCAATACGATTGGTTTCTTGCAGTGCTGGTGCATGCCTTCAATCACTTGCTGAGTAAACAGGCCTGGTGCACCAGATACACCAATAAGTACTGTAGGCTTGCCATGCTCTACTACATCTAACAGCGACAAAGCATCGCTATTAAGTCCCCATTTTTGCTGAATATCTGCTGATTGCGCCAAAGCTTGTTGGAAGTCGAGTAGATTAGGCATGTTGTCTTGCAATAAGCCCCAACGGTCAACCATGAAGATTTGGCTACGGGCTTGCGCTTCGCTAATGCCTTCTTCCACCATCGCTCGCACTATCGCCTCGGCAATACCGCACCCTGCTGAGCCGGAGCCGACAAAGGTAACGCGCTGCTCAGCTAAGTTAGAGCCAGCTGCCTTACAGGCTGCCAATAAAGAACCCACGGTTACTGCCGCGGTGCCTTGAATATCATCATTAAAACAGCAGAATTGATCTTTGTAACGCTGCAATAAAGGCATGGCATTTTTTTGGGCGAAATCTTCAAATTGAATCAGCGCATCTGGCCAGCGGACTTTAACCGCTTGCATGAATAATTCTACAAATTCGCTATATTCATCGCCGCTAATTCGTTGATGGCGCCAGCCCATATACATGGGGTCATTGAGTAGTTGCTGGTTGTCGGTGCCTACATCTAACACAATTGGCAGAGTATAAGCTGGGCTGATACCGCCACAAGCCGTGTACAGTGATAATTTACCAATAGGAATGCCCATGCCGCCGATGCCTTGGTCGCCTAAGCCGAGGATCCGCTCGCCGTCGGTCACTACAATGATTTTCACATTGTGGCGAGTGGCATTGTTTAGCAGCTCGTCGATACGGTGGCGGTTAGGGTAAGAAATAAACAAACCACGTGAGCGGCGGTAAATATTAGAGAACTGCTCACAGGCCGCACCCACGGTAGGCGTGTAGATAATCGGCATCATTTCGCTGATGTGATCTTCTACCAAACGGTAAAACAAGGTTTCGTTAGTATCTTGAATGTTGCGCAGGTAAATGTGGCGGTCTAAGTCATTAGTAAAGCTTTGATATTGCAGATAAGCACGCTCAGTTTGTTCATCGATGCTCTCGATGGTCTCTGGCAACAGCCCTTCTAAATTGAAGAAAATACGCTCTTCTTGGTTAAAGGCGCTGCCTTTGTTTAATAAGGGGGTCTCAAGTAATGCTGGACCTGCGTAAGGAATATAGAGCGGGCGTTTTTTATCATCCATGGTAAGGCTCATCTGCTTCGGCTAAGAAGCGGTATTTTTTCACAGATTTGTGTTTAGGTCATGAACTATACCAATCGTACTAAGTAACTGTTCATTCTATCTGGTTAAAATACTCGATAACTGCGTTAGAACTTTTGATTGTAGAATAACTACTTATCGAAAAATTCTGCCTTATTCTCGAGTGTTTTTCCTGCGTTATTACGATCACTTACTTAGTGTGATTGGTATTAAACCAAAGGAATGTAGATAGATTGTTGCATTATGGGGCGTTAGAAATAGGCCAGCCGGCACCGCTAAAAGATAGGAGGGGCGTAACGCCTAACAGTTGAGGTATTACCGCCCGGGCATCTAGAAGCGACAACCGACTTAATTTAACTATAAAATAGTTTATCTTTAATGCGAGATAAATGTTGTGAAAATGTTAACTCGGTGTCATTTGCTCGGCTAAGTGTATGAAATATCAACAGCGGGCAACAGGACTTACTATAGCCATATAAAGAGTAATGGCTTTAAGTGAGCGACTAGCTAGTCACGTTTAACTTATAACTCGCTTAGCTCTAAGTTTAAGTAGCCAACGAGTAATTCGGCGAAGCCTTGGTAAAAGCCCCCTTTGCTAACCTTGCGTAAGGTATCAAGCCATAGTGGCAACCAACACAGCAGGTGCTGATTAATAAAATCAGCTTGTTGCTGCGCTGGAGCATCGCGCAAAATTAAATTGCCAAGGTAATCGAGCTGAATAGCAAGATGATCCGCTGGCTCATTAAAACTAGGGTCAACTTGCAGGCCTTGGCTTACTAGCAAAGCGCGCATTTTTTCATGTGGCTCTTGAAACATCAGCTTGTTGGCCGACAGATAAACCGAAGCATAAGGTGGTGCACCTACTTTACTGTCACTTAAGAACTGCTGGCAAAAATCTGCTGCGAGTTCTAGCTCTGGGTGTTTAAAGGCGCTCAACTTTGCCAAATGATTTTTAATTATGGTAACAGCCGAGCTTAGCTCGGCCGTGTCTGCTAATTGCTTAAGCAGCTGTGCTCCTTCACCAGAGGTATAAGAAGCAAGCTGTTGCTTATCCAGCTCTTTGGTAAAAACCGTTGCAAACCACCAATAGATGCTGGCACGAACTTCGTTCTCTTGGCTAACACTAGCGGCGATTGTCATCTACGACATCTCCTTAGGGCCGCCAAAGGAGCTTACCGTAGGTGCTTTACCGGTGAACTTCTCGTATTCAACCAAACAGGTATTTGCGCTGGTGGCTTGAGCTAATTGCGAGCTGCCAATATCCATGGTTAGGGTATTAGGATCGCCATAGGTATCTAATGCGCCAATGGTTTCATCCACAGGGCCATACCAAGCACCCTCTTGCAGGCGGGCAACGCCTTTGGCGTAGTCTTCAGACACTACCGCGCCAGCGAGCAATTGCCCACGTTTGTTAAATACGCGAACTAAATCGCCATCTTTAATGCCACGCTTCTTGGCATCTTCTGGGTTGATATACAATGGTTCGCGGCCTTGTACCGCATAGGTGGCGCGAAATTCTTCCGAGTCACACATTTGCGAGTGCAGGCGTTTGTCGGGGTGACAAGATTGCAGCCAAATTGGGAACTCCTCAGAGCCTGGGCCGCCGTGCGAGCGTTCGGCTTTTTCAAACCACATTGGATGGCCTTGGCAATCATCATAGCCGTAACGATCAATTTTGCGGCTAAAGATTTCAATAAATCCTGAAGGGGTGCCTAAAGCGTTAATTTCAGGATCTTCCCTAAAGTCGGCTTGGCGGGTCCAGTTTTCACCTTTACCAAAGTCTACCCAGCCCTCTTTCCAGAAGGTCATAAAGTCGGGCATTTCAAATTTAGCTTTGTTGGCTGCGGCACACTCATCATAAAGTTGCTTCACCCATTCCATTTCTGATTTGCCTTGGGTGTATTCTTTACTTTTGCTAAAGCGCTGAGTGAGCAGGGTGAAAATCTCAAAGTCGGTTTTTGATTGATACAGCGGGTCTACCAGCTTGTGCATGGCAATAATGCCGCGGTTGCTGTAAGAACCGTACAGATCTAAATCGTTACGCTCCCATTGGGTACACGCTGGCAATACAATATCTGAGAAGCGGCAACTGGCGGTCCAAGTAAAATCTATCGAGACCACGGTTTCCAGCTTTTGGAAGGCCTTCTTCATGCGGTTGCGATCTTGGTGATGATGCCAAGGGTTACAGCCAGAGAACACCATCATCTTGATGTCGGGTAAGGTGGTTTTTGCGCCATTAGCGTTTATCACTTTTCCGGGTTCCATAATGGCATCAATCCAACGTGCTACCGGAATGGTGCTGCTATAGCCTTTAAAGTCTTGGTTCATATGTACCCGCTCATTAGGTTTGTCTGGATTACGTGGGAACGCTCCAGGCGCTGCCGCACCGGTAGACGGTACGCCAATAGAGCTATAGTGGTGAGCATAAGAAACCCCACCACCCGGTAAACCAATTTGCCCCAACATGGCTGCGATAACCGCGCCCATCCAATAAGGCTGCTCGCCATGTTGCTGACGTTGAATACACCAGCCAAAAATAAGCTGGGTACGGTCGCTAGCTAATAAGCGGGCAAATTCTCGAATTTCATCGGCTGGTACACCACAAATAGCTTCTGCCCATTCTGGTGTTTTTTCTACTTTGTCTTTAGATTCGCCAGTTACATAAGGAATAAAGTCTTCAAAACCCAAGGCATAGGTATTGAGGAATTCCTTGTCGTACAGCTCTTCGGTATAAAGCGTGTGGGCGATGGCCAGCATAAACGGGACATCGGCTTGTGGATTCACGTAACGCTGCTCACAATCGAGGTACTTTTGAGTTTTGGTGCGAACTGGGTCAACACTAATTACCCGAATTTGTTTGTTAGCAACTTTGTCTTTAAGTTGCTCTAAATATTCAAAGGATTCGTGAGTTTCACAGGCCCAACCTACTTGCAGATTCTTCATTAAATCGGTGGCCCAAAGCACCACGGTTTTACTGTTATCAAGAATCAGCGGCCAAGAGGTGCCTTGAGCGTATACCTCGGTGGTACCAAGCACATAAGGCATAATGGTTTGCCCTGCGCCGGTAGAGTAGTCGCCTACTTTTTTAACTGAGAAGCCATGCATAGCAACTGCACGCTCCATATGGTTACCACAGGAGTGCACTTGGCCAGTTTGACGCCAGCCAGTTTGGCCAGCATGCAGCGCCCAAGGGCCATAGTCTTTTTGCACTCGTTCTAGTTCTTGATAGAACAAATCGAGGGCTTCATCCCAAGTCACCCGAATAAAACGGTTATCACCACGTTGTGAGGTATCGCTCTTATTACGTTTTAGGTACCAATCGTAGCGCACCATTGGGTAGCGAATACGTGAAGGGCTATACAAAATACCTTTAATGCCCTTGAGCATTTCGGTGGGGTATTTGTCTGCTTCAAACGGTTTTATTTCTTGCACCTTGCCGGCATAAACACGGGCGCGAAACGCGCCCCAATGCGAGCCCGATACCTTCCAGCTTCCAGCTGTTTCTGCAGCGGCAGCATCATTAGAGACTGCCAATAAACTTGGGCCGATCAAAGTACTAGCGCTGGTGGCTAAAATGCCTTTGAGAAAACCGCGACGAGTAATTGCCATGTTAATCTCCTTATTAGTGGCCAGCGTCAGAAAAATCTGAAGAATGTAATTGTAGGTATTTTAATACCAGCGCTTGGGTATCACCATCTAAGTTCACAAACGACAACATCCCGTTAAACATACCTGGCCAGGTATTGGTGTCGAAGTGATTTTCGGCAGGCTGGGTATGACAAACACTACAGGCCGTATCGTAAGTGGTTTTAGCAAACTGCCACAAGGTTTCGCGTGAATCGGTGAGTGAGCCATTGCGCATCCACAGTTCTACTGAAACTTTTTGCCAAGGCAAACCTGTTAAGTCATCCTCTTTGGTTTCGCCTTTCTGGAAGATGCTATCGTTTTGCGCCACTTCTTTAGTTAAGAAGCCATCGTTAATGTTCATGGCAAAGTCTTCAAACAAGACTCGGCCAAAACCTTTAGTTTTACGCCAGCCGTCTATTTCTACTTTTATGGCATCGCCGTTCACTTCGACAATTTTCACCGCTGTGGCTGCATTAAGCTGGCCTGCTTCTTGATTAAGCTCGTGGCTGGTGAACATCGGCAGTTGGCGAACGCTGTAGTAGGTTTCTCCCTGCTTGTAACCTGAGGTGGCCATTTCTTCTAGCTTGGCTAAAGTGCCTTCGCCAGAATTCATGTTTTCAGGTAGCTCGTGGGCAATACCTTTGTGGCAATCAATACAGCTTTGGTCGCGCTCGGCGGCCATTTTCATTTGCACTTGAGCACGCTCAGACATGGAATCAAAGTCCATGCTGTTGTAGTTGTGACAGTTTTTACATTCTAAGGAGTTATTGGCAGTGAAGCGGTCCCATTCGTGCTGGGCTAGTTCACCACGTTTTGCTAAGAATTTTTCGCGGGTATTAATGGTGCCAAATATTGCACCATACACTTCTTTAGAGGCCTGCATTTTACGGGCAATTTTGTCTGTCCAATTATGTGGTACGTGACAATCTGGGCAGGTGGCTCGCACCCCAGAGTTGTTTTTCCAATGCACTGTATCTTGCAGTTCTACATAGACGTTGTCGGCCATTTCGTGGCAGCCAATACAGAATTCTTCGGTATTGGTGACTTCTAGAGCGGTATTAAAGCCGCCCCAGAAAATGATACCGGCAACAAATCCGCCAATAGTCAAAAAACCAAAGCTTAAATGCACGCTTGGTTTGCTCACTATTGACCAAAATTTCTTCAGCATATTTTTCATGGTGGTGTCTCACATTGCTGCGGATTGCTTGTTAGTAAAAGAAAGGGCTGGGTAGTTAGCCGTGTCCGGGAGGGCCCATCATTATCTGGAGCATCCAAACAATAAAGCCATAACCGCCTACTGTGACCACTGCCAAAATAGGAAAAAGCACAACAGCGATAAATAGAAATACCTTCCACTCATCCATTTTGCTGGGGCTCGGTTCCACCACATTATTCTTAGACATGCAAAAACACTCCTACATATATGTTATACACATAGATTTAACGTAGTCTTGATATGCAGTTTTGACCAGCTTCGCGGGTGTTTTATGTACTTATTTGTGTCAACAAGCCGCAATCAATTAGTAACGTTTTTTTACCGCCGCTGGCATTGCTGAAAGCTGTTGGTTCGCCAGAGCATGCAAAATCTCTACTAAAGGAGTAGAGTCAAACATTTCTAACTGATTTAGTGCATATCCAATCGCCTCTATAGTCGATAAGCCGCTATCAATGGAGGTTTTTCGTATTTTGTATTGGCCTTTTGGGGCTTTGTCGAAGTGAAATTGCGCTAGTTGCTGTAGCCAAGGGTTAAGGTGCCACAGCTTTTTGGCTTTTCGCCATGTGCCATCAAGTAGCACAATTGTAGCGGGAGATTGGGGGGCACTATAAGCCGCTACTTGCGCATCGTTTAATTGCTCTATTGGGCGGCTGTTTTCGCTGGGATAAATTAGTATGAATTGATCTGGATTTAGCTCAACTTGCTGCTTTAACTCGGCAAAATCCTCAGCCGTTTCGCCCACCATTATTTGGCCATTGTTGAGAGCTAAGCAAGCAAGGTGGGCAGTGCCTTTGGCGTGCTGTTGCTCGCTGGGGTGCTGCAAAATAATCACTGGATGACGATGCGTGCAGCGGGGAATGTCTGCGCACAAGCAGTGGCTTTGAGGGCGCAAGCAGCGCTGACAACGAACTCGACTCATTGATCTCTTAGTTTAATAAAGGCGGGCTAATTATAAGCTATTGTTTAGGGTAATTCACAATACTCTGCCTGTTGTTGCAGTAGCCAAGTGCGAATGTCTTCTGGGCAGTGATGAGACAAATGTAAGTAGGTCGGTAACTCTGCGATTAAATCAGGCCAAGCTTTAAGTTGTCCTTCGGCGAGCCGAGATTCGACACTGATTTGTGGCAAAATTGCCCAGCCTAAAGCGGCTTCTAGCGCATCCAGTAATAAGGTCTCTCCGATAAACAAATTACTTTGCTGGGGCTCGCGAATATCAAACAGCTTTAAGTGGCCATCAAAGCGCTGTTGGTGATTGACCAGCCTGGGGTGGGCGACTTTGATTAATTTGGCGGGGCGCCAATTAAGTACTTGAGTATCTTTTTGTTGGCTCTGAGCCGAAAAGCTAAAGTGAACATGTTGTTGGCTATTGCCGCTAAACTGCAGATCCAGCAAAGGGTCAAAACGCTGCAATTGATTGGCTAGCAAGGTAAGCCAAGGGCTAGGAAACCACGACTGATAGCTAATACTCAGCTTAAGGCTTTTTCCCAATTGTAAATGGTGACAATGGCGTTGTAGCTCGTGGTAGCGACTAACGATGAGTTCTGCTTGTTCAATAAGCGCAAGCCCTGCTGAACTCAGTGGAAAGGGAGCGGCGTGTTGATTGAACAAGCAACAAGCAAGCTGCTTTTCTAGTTGGTCAACTCGCTGTATTACCTGTAGTTCGGAGCACTTAAGCTGCTCGGCACATTTTATTAAGTTGCCATGTTTGGCAAGGCATACAAAGGCTTCTAAGGCGGCTTGTTTGGCTTGCTCATCCATCGTAAGCACTCAAGCTTAATAGGTTTAAGCATTGCGCTACTTGGCTGTCGTGCTGGCTATTTAGCCAAAGGATTTCTATTTCTAACTTGGTTGGTGAGAAGTAATTACTTAGGTGTAATTCTATCAAGCTACCATTACGAAAACTGGACTCCAACCAATGACGTGGAGCGATGGCCCAGCCCATTCCAAGTACTAGCAAATCGTGCAACATTTCACGGTGACTGAGCTGCCAGCAGTTTACCCGGTTAAGTTGCAGCTCTAGTGGTAGATGGTTTAAACACAGTTGGCGGTGGCGCTGCAATTGTTCGGCGCTTAGTTGCTGGTGTTTACTCAAACTATGACGAGCGGCACAGGCCAGCGCCAAGCTCAAATTACAATAACGGCGTGAATGGGTTTTTGGTGGTTTATTTTGTTGGGCAACCCGTAGGGCAATATCAATATTACCGTTAACTAATTGCTGTTGCAGTTGGCTACTGCTTAATTGTACCAGTTTCAGCTGTTGCAGCGAAAGTTCACTAATAAAGCGTGGGTAACATTGTAATAAGCTTTGGCTGGGTACAAATTCGTCTAAACCAATCACGATTTGTTGCGGCTGTGGTTTATCTACAGGGCTTTGCAGGAAGTTATCTAGTTGCAGTTGTAGCTGCTTAGCACGCTGGTAAAGCTGCTGGCCTTGTTCGTTTAAGCGTCTGTAGTCGGGGTCGAATAGCGTGCAGTTTAATGATTGCTCTAAGTCGGAGAAAATCTTTCTTCTGCTGCTAGAGCTGGTCATCTCTGGGTAATGGTGGCGTTGCTCATAGGCTTTAACAAACCGGCTGAGCAAGCCAATATCCGTGTGCTGCATTCTCATAGGCCATGATTTTAGTATCTTTTAAGGCTAGCAGAGAATGGCTGAGCTGTTAGAACATGTAGCGAACACCTGCACTGGCTTCGAGCTTCACTTCAAGGTCGTCAATCACATACACTATTGGTTGTAGCTCGGCAAAGAATCGAAATTTATCAACTACAGTATGCGCCCCAAACACTGCACGAGCGCCTAGCTTATGATGGTGGTGATCGCTCCATTTACCGCCAAAGCCGTAATAAAAGTATTGTTGCTCAGGAAAACCAATGATTTTATCGCCACTTAAAGAGAAATCGTTAAGTCCTAGGTTCACTCGAATATCGTTAAACTGAGCGCTAATACCATTGTCGCTGCCTACCATTACCCCAAGCTCGGGATTAGCATTGCTCGAAAATGCCACTAAACAAAGTGCCCCAGCACCAAATACTGCAATTTTCATAGTTACCTCATTTATTGTTTGTCGAGCATTCTAGAGATAGCTCATCACAAGGTAAACCTCTGAGCTGTTGCTTTTATCGGCAAGCCTGCGCAGATATCGTGACAGGCTAAGCTAATTTGGCTAAATGCTGCGAAATAGTGCTTGTTGAGGGGGGAAATGCGTGCTAAATGTAAGGTAAGTGGTTGATACTCATATAGGGGTTCACCATTGTATGAAGCTGCCGAGAGTGATTTAGCTCCCTCGCTCAGCTTCTAAGCGCTAGCTATTTTTAGTCGTAAGGAGTGCTTATGAGAACAGAACAAGCGTTCGCCAACACCGGATTGTTAAGCCGTTACTTAGCAGAAAGAGAGCAATTTTTTAAAGGAGCATGCTGCTTTGTTCCTGATTCCCACCATAGCCTTAAAGAGCAGCAACACAGTGCCTTACAACACGCCTATCAACAATCTTGGATTAGCATTTCAGAACTTCAACACTGGTCACAACAACTGGATTTGTGATTAGCCAATGTGCTCAGCACGCTACGCGATGGCTTTAGCGAGTTGTGAGCGGGTAATTCAAAATAGGCGATCGGTAGTTTGATCGCCGCCAGCTGCTGGCGTAAAAACAGATTCAGCTGCTGTTTATCTAGCTTTTGTTCGGCCTTGATAAAAGCCACCGGACATTGGCCGTACTCACTATTTTGTTGCGCAACCACCACTGCTTGATTAACTTGCGGATGTTGCAATAGCGCAAGCTCAATTTCTTCGGGCTGAATATTTTCGCCAGCACAGATAAACATGTTGTTACTACGACCTAATGTAAAGAGGTGAGCGCCTTCAATTAAACCTCTGTCACCGCTGTTAAACCAACCATCAGGTTCACAAGCTTTCAAAATTTCGCCGTTTTTCCAATAACCTAGGAACAAGGTTTTACCACGTAAGTAAATTTCGCCTTGATGTATTTTGGCGCGGCGATGCGGCAAAATCTGATAACTGTTTTGCCCCAAGCTGTGATGACGGGTGGCGATTTGCGAACTCATTTCACTGCTGCCATAAGAGCTATATACATGAAAACCACGGCTAATCGCTTCTTCCAATAAACTCTCGTTACAGGCTGCGCCACCAATCAAGATATGTTTTAGTTTTAAGCTATGCGCCCAAAACTTAGCTTGGGTCAGCAAGCGGTAAAGTTGGGTCGGTACCAGCGAGACATGAGTGGTCGCACTAGCTAACAAGTCGGGAAATACTCGGCCTTTATTTTGCGCAATCACAATCCGCGCACCGGCCAATATACAGCGCCATACTATGGCTTGGCCGCCAATATGGTAAAGCGGCAAAGACAATAACCACTGGTCTTGGTGGTTGAGAGGGATCATCGCTTGTGAGCCCTGAGCGCTGTAGTAGTGATTTCGCCAGCAGTGCACCACGGCTTTAGGTGGGCCGCTACTGCCAGATGTAAACACCATGCTCATCGGAGCTTCGCTGTCGAGCTCGCCAGCATCAGAGCAGCTAAGTGCTTGATGAGGGTTAAATTCAACCCGCTTGCCTTGATCTAAGCTCAGATCCAAGTTGCTCCAATAAAACTGGCACTCTACGGTAGCGCTTAAGGCCTGTAATTGGCTGAGAGGGTGGTGGTGATTAAGCGGGCAGAAGATATAGCCAAGCTCTAAGCTTGCTAGCTGTAATAGCAGCATTCGCAGCGGATCTTCACCAAAACAACATAGCCTTGAGCCTTTCGTGAGGCCTTGCAAGCGCAATTGCTCGGCCGTGGCCTTAACCATGGCATAAAGCTGCTGATAGCTGACATGCTGTTGGCCAATGCTTAGTGCGATGTGCTCGGGTCTAAGTTGGCTTTGCTGTTGCAGTGCGTGGGTCGACAACGAATGGGTGCTCATAGCGGCATTATGCCGCAAAAGGTGATGCTTGTCGCCGCTGGCAAATCTTACCAGCGGCGCAGTGCTATGCAGGGTTTTAAGCTACCAGAGCAGTTACCCCAAAGGCGCCAGCTAAGCCAGCGATAGCGCGAGTGATTTTTTGACCGTAAGCAGACTGTTGCGCCGTTTTACCTAGCAAGTAGCCACCACCAATAAGGGCGATAGAACTGGCAATAAATCCAGCGAAGAATAGCTTCATATCTGCGCCTGCTGGTACTTCGTTACCATGAGCAGCACCGTGTAAAGCAGCCACTAAACATACTGCTAAACCCGCTACGCTAGCCGCTTTAGGCAATACTTTAGCGACTAATACCGCCATAACCAGCAGTGAAATCGCTAAGCCTGTTTCTAACATTGGTGGTACAAAACCCATGCTGGCAACAAGGGCTGCAACGATTAAGGCAAAAACACTTTGCGCCATGCTTAGTTTAAGTTTGCCAGTTTGGCTGGCTAATAAACCAATTAGGCTTAAGGCTATTAGATGGTCAAGGCCAGTAAGTGGGTGCAATAGGCCTTCGCTCAAACCGTGGTGGTGCCCCTCGTGAGCGAAGCTCGGTAAGCTAATTAGTAGGCCTGCAGCCAAAGTCAGTAGTCTTTTCATGGTAGATTCCTTGTAAATTGAAACTAGTTAGCAGTGGCTGGGCTGGACTCTTCCAACATGCCTTGCTCGATAATAAAGTTGATAATGGTTTGCAAACCGTCGCTGGTTTTAAGGTTACTAAATACAAATGGGCGTTCGCCGCGCATCTTCTTGGCGTCGCGATCCATCACTTCTAGCGAGGCACCAACGTGTGGTGCTAGGTCGGTTTTATTGATGATCAATAAGTCAGACTTAGTAATTCCTGGTCCACCTTTACGCGGGATTTTGTCGCCAGCACTTACATCAATAACATACAAGGTTAAGTCACTTAGCTCTGGGCTAAAGGTGGCGCTTAGATTGTCGCCGCCGCTTTCTACTAATACTAAATCTAAGCCTTGGTGGCGACGATTAAGCTCAGCAATGGCAGCTAGGTTCATCGATGCATCTTCGCGAATCGCGGTGTGTGGGCAACCGCCAGTTTCTACACCTAAAATACGGTCTTCGGCTAGGGCATCATTACGCAGCAAAAACTGGGCGTCTTCTTTGGTATAAATGTCGTTGGTCACAACAGCTAGGTTGAAGCGGTCTTTTAGTTCTCGACATAGGGCAGTAAGTAAGGCGGTTTTGCCTGAACCTACTGGGCCGCCAACACCTACACGTAAAGTTTGTTTTATGCTCATTATGGATCCTCTTTTTTGTAGCTGCGCTAAGAGCGAAACAGCCGACAATATTGGGTTTCGTGAAGGGCGCTAGCCAAGCTTAAGGCTGGTAACGACCCGCTAATTTGTTCAAAGGGTAGAGTGAGTCCAGACTCGCGTGCTGGTGGCAGCAGTGGCAGTAACTCACTCAATAATTTTTGGCAGGCAGTTTGTCCAAGCGGCAGAGTTTTACCCGCTACTGCCAGTTGGTTTTCTAGCCAAGTCCATAGGTAGCCGTCGGCTAGCTCGTTGAGCGCAACTTGCCAATGTACGCCCGCTAAGGCAAACATGCTGGTCCAACTCATTGGCTCATCGCTCAGCTTTGCAGTGATGCTCTCATCAAGCTGAGTGAGCAAGGTGCGCAGGGCGTTACCCATTTGCACATCTTCTAGCTCTAACTCGAGGGTTTCGCGGCTGGCTATAAGCTCTAGGTTTAGGCTTTCAAACTTAGCGAAGTCTTGGGCTTCACAAGCTTGATAAAGCGCCGCTAGCATGGGGATGTCGAGGCAGGCTAAACCTGCTTCTAAACAGCCGCTTATCCAGTTTCGTAGCTGCTGCGGATTGTTCACCCAGCCGTTTTCGATGGCGTATTCCAAACCCTGCGAATAGGCAAAGCCGCCCACCGGTAGGCTTGGGCTAACCAAGCGCATTAGCTGAAGTTGCGCCATGCTAGACATTAGTGGCTGTGCCCTGGTAAATGGCTGTGGTAAGCACCGGTTTCTGGGTCAAAAGGCCCTTGGTGCTGTTCTACTCGTAGCCCGTAAAGCTCCACTAAGTCTTGCAATACGTGGTCGGGTTGAAAGCGCACCCAACCTTCGCCTATTTGCAGCGGTGTATGGCGGTTGCCTAAGTGGTAACAAACCTTGGCGAACATTAGTGGATCATCGCTATAGGCAGTGGTGACCAACTCGTCGGCACTTTTAATCTCAACCACTTCGCCATTGTCGGCTTCGAGCATTTGACCATTTTGCAGCACTTGGCCACGCTCAAGGAAAAAGCCGATATCTTGTTTGGCTTCGGTTTGTGCCTTAATGCGGGCTTTTTTACGCAATTCGTAACTCAATACCACTTGGTGATGCACCGGGCCGTGATAGTGATGGAGGGTTTGATACACCTTTAACATTCATTCTCTCCTTAAAATAAAAAGTATCGCTGAGCGAGCGGTAGCTCGGTAGCGGGTTCACATTCGAGCAATTGGCCATCGGCGCGTACTTCATAGGTTTGCGAGTCCACTTCCATATGTGGTTGGTAGTGGTTGTGCACCATGTCTTGCTTCTTAATACTGCGGGTATTTTTACAGGCCACTAGGCGACTAGTGAGGCCTAAGGTTTCATCAATTTTTGCATCTAAAGCGGCTTGGCTTACAAAAGTCACTCGGGTTTCGGTCATCGCTTTGCCGTAAGCGCCAAACATTGGGCGATAGTGCACTGGTTGTGGCGTTGGAATAGACGCGTTAGGGTCGCCCATTGGTGCTGCTGCAATTGCACCACCTTTAATAATTAATGACGGCTTAGCACCAAAAAAGGCGGGTTTCCACAATATTAAATCGGCCAATTTACCCACTTCAACCGAGCCAACTTCATGGGCAATACCGTGAGTAATCGCTGGGTTGATGGTGTACTTGGCAACGTAACGTTTAGCACGGAAGTTGTCGCAACCAATTTCTTTATCTTCGGGCAATAAACCGCGCTGCACTTTCATTTTGTGGGCGGTTTGCCAAGTACGGGTAATCACTTCACCCACTCGACCCATAGCTTGTGAATCGGAGGCGATCATCGAGAACGCCCCTAAATCGTGCAAGATGTCTTCGGCGGCGATGGTTTCTTTACGGATCCGCGAATCTGCAAAGGCCACGTCTTCTGGAATAGCTGGATCGAGGTGGTGACATACCATCAGCATGTCTAAGTGCTCGTCTACGGTATTAATGGTATACGGGCGAGTAGGGTTGGTAGACGATGGCAAAACATTGTCTAAACCACAGGCGGTAATGATGTCGGGAGCGTGGCCGCCGCCTGCGCCTTCGGTGTGGTAAGTATGAATTACCCGTCCTTTAAAGGCGGCAATAGTATCTTCTACAAAACCAGATTCGTTTAAGGTATCGGTATGAATGGCTACCTGTACGTCGTAGTTATCAGCAACCGTTAAACAGTTGTCGATAGACATTGGCGTGGTGCCCCAGTCTTCATGCAGTTTCAAGCCCATCGCGCCAGCCATTAACTGTTCTTCTAAGGGACGCGGTAAGCTGGCGTTACCTTTGCCCAAAAAGCCTAAGTTCATTGGGAAACTATCGGCCGACTGCAGCATTTTGCCTAAGTGGAAAGGCCCCGGAGTACACGTGGTGGCATTAGTGCCCGTTGCGGGTCCGGTGCCGCCACCTAACATGGTGGTGGTGCCCGACATTAGCGCCTCTTCAATTTGTTGAGGGCAAATGTAGTGAATGTGCGAGTCTACCCCGCCGGCAGTAATAATTTGGCCTTCACCGGCAATAACCTCGGTGCCTGCACCAATCTCGATATCAATATTGTCTTGAATATCGGGGTTACCGGCTTTACCAATGGCTTGAATGCGACCTTCTTTAAGTGCGATGTCGGCTTTAACAATGCCCCAGTGATCTAAAATTAAGGCATTGGTAATGACCGTGTCTGGCACCATGGCACAGCTGGCTTGGCTTTGTCCCATGCCATCACGAATAACTTTACCGCCACCAAATTTCACTTCGCTGCCATATTGGGCGTAGTCTTTTTCTACTTGAATAATTAGTTCGGTATCGCCAAGGCGTACTTTGTCGCCCACGGTTGGGCCAAACATTTCGGCATAGGCGCGTTTATCCATTTTGCTCATGCTTGTTCCTCGTCACTTAGTTTGCCCATTACTTCCCCTCTAAAGCCGTATACTTCGCGCTTGCCGCTTAAGGCAACCAGTTCTACGCGGCGGCTTTGGCCTGGCTCAAAACGTACTGCGGTGCCGGCGGCAATATTAAGACGAAAACCTAAAGCGGCTTTACGGTCAAAATGCAGGGCTGGGTTGGTTTCGGCGAAGTGGTAGTGCGAGCCTACTTGCACTGGGCGATCGCCACTGTTGGCAACATCTATGGTCACTGTGGCTAAACCTTGGTTTAGCTCAATGTCACCATCATCAATGATTAGTTCTCCGGGTATCATTTGCTGTTCCTCTACTAGTGGCCTAAGGGATTGGGTTATGCACGGTAACCAGCTTGGTTCCGTCGGGGAAGGTGGCTTCCACCTGCACTTCGTGCACCATTTCGGCAATGCCATCCATAACATCGTCACGGCTTAGCAAGGTGCGGCCCCAGCTCATTAACTCGGCAACACTGCGGCCTTCGCGAGCGCCTTCTACGATGCTGGCCGAGAGATAAGCCACGGTTTCGGGGTAGTTAAGTTTTAGCCCTTTGTCTTTACGTCGCTCGGCGACCAAAAAGGCGGTGAACAGCAATAACTTATCTTTCTCTCTTGGGGTTAATTCCATGTCTGCCTCGTAGTATTAAATTAGGTATTCCAAATTCGTGGGGGAACAGCCGGGTGGCCCAAAGTCACTGGGCGAATGATGGCCCAAGCGGCTTCAAATTCTTGCCTAACTTGTTCGGCCTTATCCCCTAAGTAGCGCAATATGATTAAACCTCGCACCAAGGTAATGCCCACATCGGCGCAGGCTAATTGTTCGCGTAGATCTTCTAGCAATTGTTTTTGCGCCAGCTCATCCAGTAAATCTACCGTGGCCAACATGCAGGCATAAACGTGTTTGCCAGCCAATGCCGCTGGATTAGCGGCAGTATTAGCATTGTCGATTCGGGTATTTTCTATCAACAGTGGGCGCTGCTCGCGATATACCTTGATGGATTGCAGTAGCTCGCCATGGTCAAAGTCTTCGTCGCTAGCTTTACGGCCTAAACAGGTAATTTCCCAAGCAATCAGCTGGGCATTGCCTTGCAACATAAAGTGGCTATCTAAGCGGCCTTGAGCACCATTAAAGACAATGGTTTCTGGCGGCAACCACTCTAAACTGCTGTTGTTCTGTAAATGAAAACGCTGCTCTTGGCGTTGCTGCTGGCGGGCCAAGTTAGAGCGGTATAACTTGCCTGATGCCGGAGTGGTGAGTACTACTTTGCTGCCAGCTAGGCATTCAACGTTCATGAGTAGGTGATCGCCAGCCACTAAGCCACCGGGTGGGTGTAATAAATACACGTGGCAACAATCTGGTGCAGCCAGTTCTGGGTGAAAAGGACGTTGTACCCGCAATGGTCCTTGGCTTTGATTGAGGGTTAAGCGAGTTTTATTAGCGATAGGGGCAAAGCCCAAATCAAGGGTGGCTACCCAACCTTGCTTAATGGGGGCGTGCGAATTGCTGCATGCGATTTGCTCTTGCTGACTCACTGTTATCCTTCTTTCATGGCCGGGAGTGATTTTCCTCTTCCTTAATAGAGCAAGAACTAAACCAGTTTTATCGAGCTACCCTAAGTGCGGTTCCTATTTAAAATAGCGCAAAATCAGCAGTTTGGGATGGATCATTTTGGTGCGCAGTGGCCAACTTGGTGCGTTTGTTTGGTGTTTATTAATTGTTCGATCATTTTGGTGCGTTTATTTGAGGCAAACGCTCATGTATTGTGCGCCCAATTGCTAGTGATATATAAATCATTTGGTTAAGCTGTTGTTTTTATTTGTTATTTTCTACTTGGCATAGTCGATGCTCTAGCTATCTTAGCATTGCATGAGGTACCGCATGCTCTAAAGGACTATAAAAAATAGGAAATATAGCAATGACACAACATAGCAAATGGAAGAAGATCGCAACGGTTGCAAGTGGTGTAGCACTTGCCTTCTCAATGAATGCAGCCCAAGCTGCAGAAACCATTAAAGTAGGCGTATTGCACTCGTTATCAGGCACCATGGCTATCAGTGAAACAACACTGAAAGACACAGTGCTTATGATGATTGAAGAGCAAAACAAAAAGGGTGGTTTATTAGGTAAGAAGCTAGAACCTGTAGTGGTTGACCCAGCATCTAACTGGCCTTTATTTGCCGAGAAAGCACGTGAGCTACTAGATAAAGAGCAAGTAGACGTTATCTTCGGTTGTTGGACTTCGGTATCTCGTAAATCAGTACTTCCTGTAATTGAAGAGCTAAACGGTATGCTTTTCTACCCAGTTCAGTACGAAGGTGAAGAAAGCTCTAAAAACGTATTCTACACTGGCGCTGCGCCAAACCAGCAAGCGATTCCAGCGGTTGATTACCTAATGGACGAAGAAGGTGTAGAACGTTGGGTTCTAGCCGGAACCGACTACGTATACCCACGTACCACCAACAAAATCTTAGAAGCTTACCTTAAGTCTAAAGGCGTAGCTGAAGCTGACATCATGATTAACTACACGCCATTTGGTCACTCTGATTGGCAAACTATCGTTTCTGACGTGAAGAAATTTGGTGGTGCAGGCAAGAAAACAGCGGTTGTTTCAACCATTAACGGTGACGCAAACGTTCCTTTCTACAAAGAGCTAGCTAACCAAGGTATCTCGGCTGAAGACATTCCAGTAGTGGCCTTCTCAGTAGGTGAAGAAGAACTATCTGGTTTTGATACAGCACCTCTAGTGGGTCACTTAGCGGCTTGGAACTACTTCCAAAGCGCAGACAGCGAAGCTAACGAAGAGTTTATTGCTGCTTGGAAAGCTTACACTGGCGACGACAAGCGTGTAACTAACGACCCAATGGAAGCAACTTACATTGGTTTCCAAATGTGGGCTGAAGCGGTAGAAAAAGCCGGTACTACAGAAACAGATCCAGTACGTGACGCTATGTACGGTATCACTGTTCCTAACTTAACTGGCGGTTACGCGGTAATGAACACTAACCACCACTTAACTAAACCAGTACTGATTGGTGAAATTCAAGCTGACGGTCAATTCGACACAGTATGGCAAACTGCTGGTGGCGTAATTGGTGATGCTTGGACTGACCACCTAACTGAATCTAGCACTATTGTTGCTGATTGGACTGCCCCAATTAAGTGTGGCAACTTCAACATCAAAACTGGCCAATGTTCTGGTCAAAACTACTAAGGAACTGTTGCGCTTTTGAGCTCAACAGCCCAAAAGACAAATAGAACCTAGGTACGCGTAAACAGCTAAGTGCCTACGGGCACTTTTTAAAAGGCGCGGCTGAGTAATATCGGTGGCGCCTTTTTTGTATTGAATCAATCAAGAGTAGGGATTGTTTTGAGCATATACATATCTCGCTTCGCACGCTTGTTGGCCGGTGTTTTACTCATGCTTTGGGTATTACCAGCTGCAGCAAGTGATTGGGAGCAGGCAGTGCAGGCCTTAACTGCAAAAAAAAATAATCAAAAACAACAAGCCATTGAACAGCTAATTGCTAGCGGAGACAAGCGCAACAGCCTGATCTTCGAAAGTTTATTAAGTGCCAATCTGTACTACCAAAAATCCGATAAAAAAGTGGTAGTAGCGGTAAAAGAAGGCAGCCTTTATAACTTAAGTTCGGTGGTTGATGGCGCTGAATTAGGTAGCGTTAAAAAATCTCTTATTAAGAAAATCTCGGTTAACAACAAAATTCGTCGACAGCTTCGCAATGGCTTGGCGCTTATTGGTTTAAATGCCGATGAGCCTAGCGCTCGAATAGCTGCGATTCGTTCATTAATGAATACCGCTGACCAATCTCATACGCCGCTTATCGAGCAGCGCCTAGTTGCCGAGCAAGATGAAAAGGTAATTGCCAAACTTAAAGAAATGCAGGCGATTATTAATCTGCAATTTGGCGAAACTGCTGAGCGTTTAGCTGCGGCCGAGCTACTGGCAGGTCAATTAGACCCTGCCTCTCGTAACGTATTAGTTAAACAGCAAGCTAGTGAGCAAGAGCCTCAAGTATTAGCCGCCATTGATAAAGCCATTGCTACCAATGATCAGCTGTTACAAATAAACAGCGTGGCCGAAAACATCTACTTTGGTTTAAGCCTAGGCGCAGTATTGCTGCTAGCCGCAGTAGGTTTAGCGATTACCTTTGGTGTGATGGGCGTAATTAACATGGCCCACGGCGAAATGATCATGCTGGGTGCTTACACTACCTATGTGGTGCAGCAACTAATGCCAAACAATATCGAGTGGTCTTTGCTGGTGGCAATTCCTACCGCCTTCCTCGTATCTGGCTTAGTGGGGGTATTAATTGAGCGCGGCGTTATCCGCTTCCTATACGGTCGCCCACTAGAAACGCTACTCGCCACCTTTGGTTTAAGCCTTATTTTGCAACAAGCAGTGCGCAGTATTTTTGGCCCACTTAACCAAGCGGTGATTACCCCGCAATGGATGAGTGGCTCACTAGAAATTAACGGCGTATTGTCTCTTACCTACAACCGTCTCTACATCATCATTTTCAGCTTTATGGTGGTGGCACTACTGTGGACCATTTTGCGTAAAACCTTCTTTGGTTTGCAAATGCGTGCGGTAACTCAGAATCGCCCAATGGCCAACTCTATGGGTATTCGTTCAAGCTGGGTAGACGCCATGACCTTTGGTTTAGGCTCAGGCATTGCCGGTATTGCTGGTGTTGCTTTAAGTCAGTTAACCAATGTGGGACCAAACTTGGGCCAAAACTACATTATCGATTCCTTCATGGTGGTGGTATTTGGCGGCGTGGGTAACCTATTTGGCACAGTGATTGGCGCACTTACTTTAGGTGTGGCTAACAAGCTAATGGAACCGTTTGCCGGTGCTGTATTAGCCAAAATCTTGGTTCTAGTGTTCATCATTCTATTTATTCAAAAACGTCCTCGAGGCTTGTTTGCCTTGAAAGGCCGTACGGTGGAGGACTAAAGCATGCCTAAGTCTGTATTAGTTCGATTTTTAGTGAAAGACAAAGTGGGCAACGCCATGTTGCTGGCTTTGTTATTGTCGGCGATTTTAGTGCCATTAATGAGTTTGGCGCTTAGCCCCGAGAACCCTTTGCACCTTAGTTCTTACTGGGTAACCTTGTTGGGTAAATACCTATGTTATGCCTTGCTGGCCATTGCAGTGGATTTAGTGTGGGGTTATTGCGGTATTTTAAGCTTGGGTCACGGTGCCTTTTTTGCACTGGGCGGCTACGCCATGGGCATGTACTTAATGCGCCAAATTGGCGACCGTGGCGTGTACGCTAACCCAGAATTACCAGACTTTATGGTATTTCTCGATTGGTCGGAATTACCTTGGTATTGGCTGGGTTTTGATATGTTCCCCTTTGCTATGTTGATGGTGTTTTTGGCACCGGGCATTTTGGCCTTTATTTTTGGTTACTTAGCCTTCCGTTCGCGAGTAACCGGTGTGTACTTGTCGATTATTACCCAAGCCCTTACTTATGCGCTGATGTTGGCATTTTTCCGTAACGACATGGGTTTTGGTGGTAACAACGGCTTAACCGATTTTAAAGACATTCTAGGTTTTAGCTTGCAAGCAGATTCAACCCGTGCGGTGTTGTTTGCCTTAAGTGCACTGGCCTTAGCTGGCGCTTATGTATTGTGCCGCTGGATTGTGAATTCAAAACTTGGTCGAGTATTAATTGCCGTGCGCGACAGCGAAAGCCGTACCCGATTTATCGGTTACCGCGTAGAGCGCTTTAAGCTGTTTGTGTTTGTAGTTTCGGCCATGTTGGCTGGCGTAGCTGGTGCTTTGTATGTGCCGCAAGTGGGCATTATTAACCCGGGTGAATTTGCGCCGCTTAACTCCATCGAAAGTATTGTTTGGGTAGCCGTTGGTGGCCGAGGCACTTTGTTTGGCGCGGTATTTGGTGCGCTGCTGGTTAACTTTGGTAAATCGTGGTTTACCGGTGCATTCCCAGAGCTTTGGTTGTTCTTCTTAGGGGCTTTGTTTGTGGTAACGACTTTGTGGTTGCCAAAAGGCGTGGTGGGTTTGTATGGCAGTATCAAAGCAAAGTTGCAAGAAAGAGCTGCAACTAAGGTAAGCACTGCTGTTGTAACTGAGCCAACTCCAGCAACCGAGAAAAAAGCCGATCCAGCGGAGGGTGCAGTAAATGCGTAGTGTACATATTCCTCAAGACACCATCTTGTATGTAGATGGTGTAACCAAAAGCTTCGATGGTTTTAAAGCCCTAAATAGCTTGTCGTTAATTTTAGAGCCTGGTCAAATGCGCGCGATTATTGGCCCCAATGGTGCTGGTAAAACCACCATGATGGACGTAATTACTGGCAAGCTTCGCCCCGATGAAGGCACGGTATTTTTTAATAACGATATCGATTTAACCCAGCACGACGAAGCCGAAATTGCCAACATTGGCATTGGCCGTAAGTTTCAAAAACCCTCGGTAATCGAAAACCTAACGGTATTCGAAAACCTCGAATTAGCTTTGGCCGGACGCCGTGGTGTGTTTGAATCTTTGATGCATAAACTGTCCTCTAGCGACAATAAACAAATTGGCGACACCTTAGCGCTGATTCGTTTAGCAGATAAGCAAGAATGGTTAGCTGGCTCTTTGTCGCATGGTCAAAAACAGTGGCTAGAGATTGGCATGTTAATTATGCAAGAGCCACAGTTATTGCTCATTGATGAACCCGCCGCCGGTATGACCGACGAAGAAACCGCCCTCACCGCCGAGCTGTTTAAAGAACTGGCTAAAAAGCACTCTTTAGTGGTGGTAGAGCACGACATGGATTTTGTAAAAGCACTAGATTGCCCAGTAACGGTATTGCACGAAGGTTCGGTATTGGCTCAAGGCACCCTTGAGCAAGTGCAGCAAAATCAGCAAGTCATCGAAGTTTACTTAGGGCGCTAGGAGGCGACGGAATGTTAGAACTTTCTAAAGTAGATAGTCATTACGGGGCTAGCCAAGCGCTTTACAATGTAGGCCTAAGTGCCGAGCCGGGCAAAATAAGCTGTGTACTCGGGCGCAACGGCGTGGGTAAAACCACGCTGCTAAAAGCGTTAGCGGGTCAGCAAAGCATTAGCGCCGGCAGCATTATGTTTAACGGTAAAGACATTAGCAAAATGTCGGCGGCGCAACGTGCCAAGCAAGGCATTGCGATTGTACCGCAAGGGCGTGAGATATTTGGTCAACTAACGGTGCTGGAGAATCTTAAAACCGGGTTTTCGGTATTACCTAAATCGGAGCGTTTTATTCCCGACGAAATCTTTCGTTTGTTCCCAGTGCTAAAGCAAATGCTGGCGCGCCGCGGCGGAGATTTATCGGGTGGCCAGCAGCAACAATTAGCGATAGCGCGCGCTTTAATCATGCGCCCTAAATTGTTAATGCTAGACGAACCTACCGAAGGGATTCAGCCCTCCATTATTAAAGATATCCAAAAGGTATTGGCACTACTGCGCGATCGCGGCGAAATGGCGATTGTATTAGTAGAGCAATATTTTGACTTTGCTGTAGCACTTGCCGACAACTACACCGTATTAGATCGCGGCAATGTTGTATTGCAAGGCAGCAAAGACGAAGTAGATGAAGCCGATGTGAAACGGTGGATGAGTGTTTAGATCTTAACTCGCGTTAATGATATGGCCGCTCATTAGAGCGGCTTTTTTTGTGCGTGCTGATAGTCTGTAGCCACACCTTAACTGGTTATTGGGCAAAAATGAGATAGCACAGCTCATTGCTTGCCTCGCAAGCATGACCAAGTCTCCACTCTTATCAGTGATAAGGCTGGCAAAGAACTGATTTGAGGATTGCTCTGCTGAGGCACGACACTTTCCAACAGAAATCGCGCAAGTTGTACGCTATGTGTAGAAATCGCAATACCCCCTGATAAATAGTTTTAAATTCCTTCCATTACACAACGTTGTTGCGTTGCAAATCCACTCGAGGAGGGAGAAAAATGACGAAAGGTGCTATCAATTCTGTTGTTGAGAATCTACTGCCCATTATAGCCTTTGCCACAACGGCGCTGACAGCTATGCCTTCTATTGGCGAAGAGTCCAATTTTGAGCAGACAAAGATGGCCACTATTAGCAATATACCATCTAGTTTTGTTTATTCGGAGCAAGCCGTTAATGCTGGCTCGAATATAACTAATACAGGAAAGGATACCCTAACGTCCGCTAACGATATTGATAACTACAGTGAACTACCAACATCAATGAAATCGACCGATAGTGCCAAGATAGAACCGCCAAAGCACTGGGATCGAGCGTTACCTTTTTATGGTCAACGTGTTATTGAGCTTGGCCACGACTTACCTTATCCGATCGGGGTTAGTTTCATCTATGCAACTACAAGCCAAAATATGGATCTGTATGACCTTTCAGTACAAAATCAAGAAGGTGGATACGTTCCTGTAGAGTTTGTGCCATTTGAAAATAATTCTAGTGAGAGCGCAACACCACAGATCAAACTGGACGCTTGGTTGTTTCCGTTCATGAATGTGTTTGGCTCGGTGGGCAAAGTATCCGGTGATGCAAATGTGAGTTTTAGCATTGATGGTGATGCGCTTCTAGACCAGTTAGGAGTAAACTGTAGTAGCCCCAATAGTGGTTTTCACCAGCGTCAGCAGTGCAAGCGCTGGGAGGGAAATAGCAGTGACGTGTATAGCACCAACGTGAACATGGAGGGAAAAACGTATACTGTAGGCACTGTGCTTGCCGCAGGCTGGGATAATTATTTTGTGTCGATTCCCATTTCTTTCACCAAAATGAAAATGGATGATAGAAGTATCGATGGCACTGTTGTGTCAGCATCGCCAAGGCTAGGCAAAGTCATCCCTTTCCAAAACGGGAACAGTTTAGCTGTATATATCGGCGCAAGCTATATGGACAATGAGCTTAGAATTACCGGAAGTCAGCAAATACCGGGATCAGATGACGAAATTAATTACCAAATTTCCCAACGCACTGCTGATGTATGGGAGCCTATTGTAGGTGCCAACTATACCTTCAACAAGGAATGGTCAGCCTTTTTTGAAATAACAGGTTCCAGTGGCGGTAGGCAGCAGTTAACTGGTGGAATCAACCGCAGATTCTAATGAACTAAATTAACAACAGGGCAGGCTAGCTCATTCAGTAAATCAAACATGTCAAACCACCAAGGAAGGTTAGCTTGCTTCGCCCAAATACCACTGTTCAGTCTTAACCACCTTCTTGAAAGCAGTAGTTATAGCTAAACGTTAACTCACAAGTACTCCTCTAAATTCCCTAAATACTGAGTTGGCGTTTGGCCGTGAGCTTTCTTGAAGGCGCGATCAAAGCTCTGCCTATTCTTAAAGCCCAGTTCGGCGGACACCTGGTTTTCACTTTTCCCCGCCAACAGCATTTCAGGAGCAAGGTTGAACAGTAACTGGTACTTAACTAAGCCAGAGTAGCTCTGCTTTTCCTTCTGTAATCGCCTTTGCAGAGTAATCGGAGGCATGTTCAATATATTGGCAACCAACTCCTGTTTGGGATAGCCAAAGGCTCGAACATAGTTGATGATTTCATACACACAACGCACGAAGTCTGTTTCCTCTGGTAAGTCTGTGTAGCTTAAAGGGGAAAACCTTTTATTACGTGACGAGTGTACTATGGAGCGGCCAATAGGAGAGCAACTTTGCAGCGTGTCGGCCGGAAAGTGAACCTCAGTTTGCTGACTATTCCAAACAATTTCGCAACCGAATATCCTAGCGACTTCCTTGCTTTCACCAATCTGGGAGCCAGGTAGTAGTAGCTTTGTAGGGGAATAGCCGTTTCCGAGATAATGACGCAGCAAGTGGATAAAAACCCATGCCGCCATCATTCCATCAAGCAGTCGCTCTGCCACAACAAGAATTCGTGCATCGTAGCTCCACCTCACTTCATCATGCTCAATCTTGGTTATGAACTTACATCCCGTTTGGATTACGCGGCCTAAACTCGACATTTTCATCACCGCTGAAAAAAGAACTGGAGTTGATTGAGTAATCGCTTGCAAAGGAGGGAAATACTGAAGTTCTATGGAAGAACAGGCTCTGGCAACCAAGAGAGGGTCATTAATCCGCTCTTGAAGAACGCCAAAGTAGCGGGTCATTTCACTCAGGGGCATTGGCCGCATGGGATCTTCGAGCAAACTAGTAGGTATATTTAAGTCTTCGGTGCTGATGCCATAGCGCCCCTCTACTGCTCGTAAGAACATGATGAGGAAACCACAACGTCCAAAGGCAATAGGGTTTTCCGAAGCCATCTATTTACATCCCTGCTATGACTAGATTGAAAGAAAAAGGTGATAACTAAAAGCGTGTTGTGCTTGAGTATCCCTTATCGTTCTACTCTATCCGCAAAACGCCGCAAAGTCTCAGTTCCACCACAAACTGACTAAGACTGAAAGTATGTATCAACAGAAGGAGGCGGCTCGAAGCCCCCCATACACTCATCTTATAGGTAAGAATGAACCAGTGATGAGGGTGATCTACCACTCAGTCGTTCACACTATCTTGGGTTGAAGATGCACCTAACGCTATTATAAAAAATACTCCGCATAGTGACCAAATCACCCCCTTGAGGATAATTGACCCAACATCGTCAATGGGGTGATCATCACGAATTGCCACGCCGCGTATGAACGCCTCTAAATGAGCGAAGAACGGTACGAACATACCTCCAAATGCGTAGCCCCAAGCTCCAACCATCATTAGCTTGGCTCGTTGGTGTCCTTTGAGAAGCATTGTCGCTGCCACAAATAAAAGCCCACCACAGATTAGGTCTTCGACCATTGTGGTTGTATTAATAGAGAAATAACTCCAGCCTCTGCGGGCTATTTCCCCAAACAGAAAAACCGCACTCATCATATACGTTGAAATTAAAAACACTCTAGTCACTTCTTGTACCTCATTTGCGATCAAAAAATCCCCAGAGCGCAAACACGCTATAGGGATTACTATTGCAGACACAACACCTATTTTATCTCTTTGACGTATGGCAGTACACGGTAGCCATCTCGCACTTTCTGGCTTGGAATATAATGACGGAATGCGACGCTAAACATACCAGACTCGTTATCCGTTTCTAGGTTGTTGGTAGCATCTGGGCCACAGCCAAAGCTCACGGTGTAAGTACCATCAGGGTTCTTAGGTGCAAAGTTTGAGCTGACATTTGCGACGTCTTTAAACATAAAGCCGGCCTTGTTGTATACCGTCACAGACCAGAAGGCTTGGTTCTCTGGGTCAGGGAACGTAGCTTGATAGCACTTGTCTGCAGGGAAGTTGCCAGAAACCTCATAAACATTGTCTTTTAACTGCGCTCCGCCCCAACCGATAGCCGCACCGATGGCATGTTTCTCTTCGTTGAACAGCTCTTTTGATTCGTCTTGCGGATTGGTAAACATACCAAAGGTGGCTTGTGCCCCATCTCGCTTGAGGATAACAGGCATCTGTGCTTTCAATTCATCTTCAACTTTATCAAAGGCTTCCTTGTTTACTTGAGGAGCCATAAACTCGTTGCTCGAGCCTGCTTCAATGCTCATTTGATCTTGAATAGCGTGTACTTCATCAAGACTAAAGCGCGTGTCGGTTCTAACAATGATATGAACGTGGTCTCCGGTGTGAGTACTCAGTTCATAGGTCCCCGCACCATAGCGCATCTGCTGAATTCGGTGATCTTCAGTAATGACCTCCAGCGACATATACATGCCACCAGGAATTTCTGGAAGGGTAACCCTAGCGCCTTTGGAGACATCAATCGTGGCCATCGAGTAGTAGGTATCTCGATTCATCCTTACCACTGGCTGGTCATCTGTCGGTGTGAGTACACGCTTGTGCTCAAAATTATTCACTCCGACTTTTTCTTGAACTTTGACGAACTGTCGGGCCGTTTCCAATGTAGGGTAGTTTTGGGTTGTGGCGATTTCGCCATCTTCAGCAAAGTATTCTGTCAAAGTACTAACGTCTTCGGCAAAGGCTGTAGTCGAGGACAAAGCCGCATAAATTAGAACACTTATAGTCGTAGTCTTCATAGTATAACCCTTTAATTTCGTGAAATTTTCTGATTGCTGTCTTGAGTAATGCTGTATACAGATTAGCCACTAAAATCAGCTTTGACCAATGACCTTTGTGTATAAATGTTATGCATTAAAAGCATATTGAAATAACTTTGATATCACTATTTGGTATGTTTTAATTTTTTCAGTTCAAGCGTTGATCTAATAAAGAGAGTCCCTAGCTTACGCGATGGATCAAAGAAATGTTCACTAATAAATTTTTACTTTCAAAAGCTTAGACTCTAGATTTTGAAAGGTAAGCAACTACCTTTAAACAAAGCAAACTCACTAGTTGGAGAAGTAGATGAATCAGGTTCTACAAAATATTCAAGCATTAAAAGCCCAAATCGGGCGTTCCGTGATTGGTCAGCAGCATATGGTTGACACCTTATTGGTTGCATTATTGACCAACGGAAATGTTCTGCTTGAAGGCCTTCCAGGTACTGCTAAAACGCGTTCAATTAAAGCCTTAGCGACAGCCCTAGCTGTCGACCTCGGGCGAGTTCAGTTTACTCCTGACTTGTTACCTTCCGATGTGACTGGTACCGAGGTATACCAAGAGGTTGATGGTAAACCGAAACTTACTTTTCAACACGGCCCAGTGTTCAACAACCTACTTCTTGCAGATGAAATCAATCGCTCACCAGCCAAAGTTCAAGCCGCACTCTTAGAAGCGATGGAAGAAAGGCAGATCACGGTAGCCGGTAAAACCTATAAGTTACCAGAGCTTTTCATGGTGCTAGCCACACAAAACCCTGTTGAACAAGAAGGAACCTATCCTCTCCCAGAAGCACAGATGGACCGGTTTATTATGAAAATAAACCTTGACTACCCCAGTGCCGAAGATGAAGAGCTGATCATCAAAATGGTTCGAGGAGAAGAACAAAAGCAACAAGGAGGCATGGAAGCAATCGATCCTAAGTTTATCTTCGAGGCCCGCAAGCAAATTTCAGATGTCTACTGTAGTGATGCGGTCTTGAAGTACATCGTTAGCATCATTGTAGCAACCCGAGAGCCGGAGCTATATACGGGCTCAAATCTAGCTAAATGGATTTCTGTTGGTTCGAGTCCTCGTGCAACGATTGCTCTTGATAAGTGTGCAAGAGCAATGGCTTGGCTAAACGGCAAGGACTTTGTCGACCCTGATGATGTCAGACAGGTAGTTCATGGGGTGCTGAGGCATCGCCTGATCTTATCCTATGACGCATTGGCCGAAGGTATTACTGCGGATGACGTTATTGACGAAATACTGGCACACGTAGCAGTTGCGTAAGCGAGGCCAACATGACTATCAGCACTGCCATTAAAGACCCTGATTTCTATACCGATCTCGAGTCTTTGAGTCGCTTACGATACAAAGCTACCGGGTTCGATTTCTTACCAAGTCAGCCAATCAACAGCCTATTGACCGGAAGACATGTCTCGAAGCTACGCGGCAGAGGCTTGAATTTCGAGGAGATGCGCCATTATCAAATGGGGGATGACATTCGCACCATGGATTGGAAAGTGACAATGCGAACCGGCAAGCCCCATGTAAAAATTTTTTCCGAAGAACGCGAGCGCAATGTCTACTTACTGATTGACCAGCGTATGAGCATGTTCTTTGGTAGCCAAGGCAAAATGAAATCCGTGGTGGCAGCAGAGCTAAGTGCTCTGATCGCCTGGAACGTCATTGCATCTACCGATCGTGTTGGCGCAATCATCTTTGATGACGAATCAGCACTTACGGTAGCGCCGCACAGAAGTGTTAATCATGTGCTCAAGCTCCTGAGTCAGCTTGTTGTGAAAAATCATGCCTTACACGCCAGCGATAGCGCTGCTTCCAAGAGTTCTTCTTTTGCTGGTTTTTTTGAGCAAGCCCAGCGTCTAGTCAAGCATGATGGTCTTGTCATTATCATTACAGATGGTTATGGCTACACTGCCGACAACGAAGACGCGATCAAAAAACTCTGCCAGCACAACGATGTGATCTTCTGTCATGTGACAGATCCACTGGAACACGAACTTGCTAACTTGGGTACCGTTGCTTTCAGTGATGGCGCAATGCAAGTAGCAGTGCCAAGTGATGATGCTCTATTTAGAGAGAAATTTTCTTATGATGTGGTTACAGCGATCGCTAGTTTTGCAGCCCTGGCAAGAAGGTATCGTATTCCAATGCTTAAGTTTAATACCATCGAAGAATCAGACCTCCAATTAAGGGCAGCCCTTGGCCGCAAGGTGGGCAAATAATGAGTAAGCTCATAGCCAATCTGCACCCAGAGGGAATAACTCCTCTAACCTCCGCTTTAGTGGAACCAAGCCTTCCAGACCCTGTATCTTGGCAGCCAAACGCACCAGGGTGGTATGTGGTGATGTGCGTTATCGCACTTTATCTGACTTACAAGTTTTATTTGCAGGTCAAGCAGTATCGCCTTAATGCGTACCGAAGAGCAGTATTATCAGAGCTAAGCAAACTTGAACTTACTGACCAAGATCGCCATCACTTGCCTTTGCTGCTCAAAAGAACGGCACTGTATGCCTATCCTCGAGAGCAAGTTGCAGCTCTGGTTGGGACTGAGTGGGAGGCTTGGTTAGACACTCACTGTGTAAATAGTGACTTCAGCGGGTGCTGCACTGGCCTTTTAGCCTCGCTAGCTTATTCTCAAACGCCTGCAATCGAGCATCGGCAACTCGTTATGCTATCTAAGGAGGTAGCGCACTGGGTCAAGTATCATGAGGTCAATAATGATTGAATTTGAATACCCTTTGGCATTTCTCCTGTTAATTGCCCCTTGGTTGATGCACCAATTTGCGCCAGCGTACAAAACTCAAAGCAAAGCCCTCAAGGTGCCTTTTTTTGAGCGCTTAGTCGCGGTGTCCGGAAAAGAGGCCTTGGCGGGCTCGGCCGAGCTTAAACGCCGAAAAGTTCAGTGGTTATTAGTGGTAGTTGGCTATCTCGCACTGGTGGTTGCTATTGCTAAGCCTGTTTGGCTAGGCGAGCCCATTGAACAAAGAAAATCCGCGCGAGAAATCATGGTAGCACTCGATTTATCAGGCTCTATGTCAGAGAAAGACTTTGTTGGAGCCTCTGGCGAGAAAGTAGATCGACTAACCGTCGCCAAACAAGTACTAAGCGATTTTGCGGCCCAACGAGAGCATGATCGATTAGGTTTGATTCTGTTTGCTGACGCGGCTTATGTGCAAGCACCATTCACCGACGACCTTAGCGCTTGGCAAGCATTACTCCATGAAGCCCAGCTGGGCTATGCGGGGTTTCAAACTGCCTTTGGTGACGCAATTGGCTTGTCCATCTCGCTATTTGAACAAGAAAAAAGTCGCCAACGGGTACTGATATTGCTTACCGATGGAGACGACACTAGTTCTCAGATGCCTCCTATCAAGGCAGCCGAAATCGCCCGTAAATACAAGGTTAAGATATACACCATTGCCATGGGTGACCCGAGTACTGATGGGCGCTACAAAATGGATTTACCCACGCTCGAAAGCGTATCTGAAATCACTGGTGGACAGATGTTCCATGCCATGGATTCAACAGCGTTGCAACGAGCTTACGACGTCATCAATAGCTTAGAACAGCAAGAGTTTAAGGTAAGTTCACATCGTCCAAAGCACGACTTACATCATCTCGCTTATGGCGTTTTTTATGCCTTACAGCTAATTGGGGTTGTCCTCGTGCTCTTCTCCAAACTCAATCCGAGAACCGAAAAAGCGACTATGGGCGCTGGCGCTGACAGAGATATCACTCAGGCATGCCAAACGCCCCCACAAGGAACGCATCATGATTGATTACTTAGCTTCACTTGTGAGTGATGATATCAGCAACTTCCATTTCTTAAGGCCGTGGTGGTTGGTCGCGATTCTTCCAATACTGGCTTTTTACTCCATCTTACGAAAAGAAGATGACCTTACTACTCAGTGGCGAAAACACATGTCGCCTAAAATGGTTAAGCAGCTAACGGTTAATACGCAGAGTCATGCTCACCTAACCCCGAGAAAACTATTCTTAGTAGTTGCGCTTATCGCTACCTTGGTTATGGCAGGCCCATCATGGACCCGACAAAGCTCTCCTTTGTTTGAAGACAAGTCGGAATTGATCATTGCGCTCGATGTGGCAGAGAGTATGTATAGCACAGACCTTCAACCAACTAGGCTTACCAGGGCTAAGCAAAAGGTTGTGAAGTTGATAGAACGCCGTGGGGATGCGAAGACCGCATTGGTGATTTATGGTGGAAGTGCCCATGTTGCTATGCCTGCTACCAAGGACAGTACCTTGGCCCGCTACTTCCTAGATGTTTTTGATTTGCAATTGTTGCCTGACCAAACCACCGCGCCGGATGCGTTTATTCAACCTGCCCGCCGCTTACTTGAGAAGACAGAAGTCCCATCCACGGTGCTGCTACTGACCGACAAAACTGACGAGCAAGCCATTCAACGAATGCAGCAAGAGTTTGCTGACTTACAGCACCAAGTGGTGGTGTGGGCGATTGGCGAACATCCGGAAAGTGGCGCAGGAGCGCCTCAGCTGGGTATTGGCCTTGGCGAAGTCGAGTTGGGACACTTAGCTGATTTGGCCAAAGCTGGTCATGGAGAGATGGTCCGATTTACTCATGACAACTCTGACGTTGAACAAGTTTATAGGTTTATCAAAAACAACCTGTTTAGTTCAAATGATGCAGAGCAACCTTGGTTAGACGCTGGCTATTGGCTGCTATTTATCTTACTTCCACTTCAACTTATGTGGTTTAGACGAGGTTGGACACTGAAATGGTAACCGAGATGAAAAAACTGTATCCAACTATGCTTGCTGCGTTTTCGCATTTAACACACCTAAGCCCTGTCAAACGGTGGACTGTAGCTTTAGCAATATTCAGTGCTGCTTTGTTAGTTTGGCATCAGTTGTCTCCCGCTTCGTTTGGCAATGCTTGGCTGTCTAAAGATCAACAAGCCGCGATTTACTTTCGCCAGGGCCAGTACCAGCAAGCTAACGCCGTTTTTGAATCACCAGCCTGGAAAGCGTATAGCAGTTATTTTTCAGGCGATTTTTCTTCTGCGGTCAAACAGCTAGAGAGCATAGACCACCCCGACAAGTATCTCGCCATCGCAAATGCTTACGCCCATTCCGGTCAGTTTGAGAAAGCGCAGGCACTGTATCGGGCTCTCTTCCATGATGAAGCTTTATCTGAAGCGGCGAAAAAAAATCATGATTTGGTGGCAGTGGCCATGGAAAAGCTGAAAGATGCTACTCCTGAGAAAAGCACCAATAAAACCATTGACGACAGAGAGATAGCGAGCGAGGAGAGTGATAAGAAGTCAGATAAGCCTGTCTTGATGTCAGACCAAATTTGGTTGAATCAAGTGAGACAAGATCCTTCAAGTTTTCTGAGACAAAAATTTCAAAGTGAGTACGCTAATGAGCAGAACTAGAACACGCCTATTCGCACTTTATCCTAGCGTAGTCTTCGCAATAGCAATGTGGGTTTTCAGCAATGTCGCTCTTGCTGTTAGCTCCTTCGAACAAGCCTTGTCTGAAGAGCAGGTCCGAGTTGGGGTGAATTTGAGTAGTCAAGACGTGGTCGTTCGAGAGCGAGTGACTCTTGACATTGAGCTGCAGAGCTTACACCCATTCGCAAAAGACCTGACTCTTCCCTACGTGGATATCGAGGGGGTTGTGGTCCTCAATGATAAGCAACCTGTAACCAGCTCTGTTCGGAGCATCGGAAATCAAAAGTGGTACACCCAGAAAACTCGGATGTTTCTCTTCCCGACCCTAGCCGAAACCTATGTTCTGCCGACGTTGAGCATCAATACTGCCATTACTCCACAAAATGGCAAGGTTCTCGAGGGCCGCGTAAATTCTCTCCCTATAGAGTTCAAAGTAAAAGCTATAGGTCTAAATAGTACCGAAGCTTCATCTCTGGTAGTCGGTAAGAAAGCGTCTTTATCGCTACAGCGAGACAGAGAAGCGGGAGAAGAGTTGGAAATTGGCGATGCCATAACATTTACTTACAAACTTGATGTCGCAGGCTCTGATACCGTTGTTTTACCGGAGATCAAAATCGATGTTCCAAATGGCACAGAGGTTTATCGCAAACCAGCAGAAAAAGAGAATATCCTCAACCCATTGAGCAAAACCAATAACGCTGTAGTCGAGCAGCGCTTCACTATCATTTTTCAAGAACCAGGCAGCGTTATTGTTCCTGCGGTGCAGATACCGTGGTGGGATACAGACACACAAACACTAAAAGAACTTGTCGTTGAAAAACAAATCGTTGTTACCGGCGACAGTCGAGTTTTGAACCTCGCCAGTAGTGGAGTATCTAAATTTTTTGATAGTGCCTTCGCTTGGTTCAGGGTTAACGGGTATGCAGAGGTTATCCTGTTTTTTTCTTCGGGTACGATCTTATGGTTGCTATTCAAGTTTGGTGCGCTGGCGTACCTCGCTTCCAACAGTAAGCGACGCGCTCAGCGCCGCTCACGTAAGCGACTGTTTTTATCACACATTGATAGCCAAGCGTATTCCAAAGCAATACAGGTCTTGTACCTGATTGTCAGTGCTGAGCGTAGAGACATAAATGTGGTATCGCTTCACCTAGACAGTGAATCAAAGAAGATATGGGAACGGCTTCTTGAAGCAGCTTATGATAATGAACAAATATGCGATGTGAGTATCATGGAGGCAGGTATTTTGCTGAATAGAGTGATGTATCCGGTGACAACAAAATCAACGGGGTTCCAGTTTAATTGGCGGCTGAATCCACAAAAATAGCTAGTTACAATTTGGCACTAAAAGCACTGGTAACGCACAGCTTCCGCATAGTCGCGTTGCTAATATGAAGAAGCAAAGATGTCATCTCTGATAGTGGCAATCAGTAAGTCCTTGAACCATTTGTGGGCTTCACTATCCAAAGTACGTTTATGTTGTATTAGATACAGCTCTACCTCGACACTCTCGATGTGCTTTAGACCCAATATTGGGATTAGCTGCTCTTCCAAGTTCTTAACTTGACCGAGCATATGAGTAGAAGCCATCACGCTCAATGTACTCTGCATAACCTCGATCAAAGAAGTAATATGACCACTCTTAAAAACAAAGCTACGGCGGTACCCCTTGCTCTCCAAGTAAATATCTACTGGATTGTTAAACTCGACAAAAGAGCTTATGTCTAGGCTCATATCAACAAAGCGATAAGCCATTACATCATCTAAACTAACTTCACTGCTTTGAGCTAAGGGGTGGTTTTTTGATACATAGAAAACCGGATATGTTCTCCCTAACAATTGACAAGGGAACTCCGCTTCATCTTTTGGTCTCTCGATATGGATTGAGAAATCAACATCACGTGATGCAAGGTGTTGAACCGGGTTGTCCGTTACAGGGTATTCAGCCAAACTCGCCAAGGGTGCTTGGCTGATAAGGCTCGAAACTAGCGGTACAGAAAGAAATGTGCTCATCAAGGGGGGCATTGAGATAGTAAAGGTATTCTCACATCCACCCGGATTAAACTGAGTCTTTGAGAACAGACTATGCGTGGATACCAGAAGATCATCGAGAGGACCTTGTAGATCCAAAGCTTTTTGAGTTGGAGTAAGCCCGCTGGACTCGCGGTAAAATAGCGGGTCATCAAAGGCCTCGCGTAACCTCCCCAAGGTTCTACTCATTGCAGGCTGAGACAAGTACAAGCGCTGAGCCGCTTTAGTAACGTTTCTCTCTTTGAGCAACACGCTGAGTGAAACCAATAGATTGAGGTCAATTCTTGAGAGTTGTTGCTCCAGTGTCACCATTAAGCGTTTCAACTCCTTTTTTTGGCTTATTATCTATTCATTTACGTTGCAATGAAACGTCTGAAAAGTGCTTTTGTTAAATTACATCTAGAGTTTATCAACGCAGGTTTAAACACACAATGGGGCACTAACGCGTTAACTAAAACTAGATTATTTATCAGCTTAGATCTTGGTATTTGAATTAGTCTAGGTTCTTAACCGCTAGTGTTGCTTCATCATTCACCGCTTTTGCTCGCCGCTCACAGGCGCCGGATTTGCAGTTTTGCAGGCAAAGCTTCCATAGCACGCGTTTGGCTTCTGGTTGTATATCGGCTAAGTCATTGATGCAAATGGCTCCCTGAGCAAGCAACTGTTGTAGCTTATCTACCGAGAGGCTTAACTGGATCCTTGGTGATGTTGAAGAGTGATGTTTCATGGTAATGTCCAAACACTTGTTGCGAATAGTTATCATTAACTATCATTGAGTTTGGAGCAAGGTTTTGTTTGATGTTTGTTCGCTTTATACCAATCACATTAAGTCAGTGATCAAAAATAACGTAGTTATCGAGTATTTTAACCAGATAGAATGAACAGTTACTTAGTACGATTGGTATTACTGCTTAGAACAAAAAAGCTTAAGGGCTTATCTGCCCTTAAGCTCGCTTATTACGCTACTATTTTTGCTGCTTAAGCAGCGCTTTTATCTCGCTTAGTTCTTGCTGTAGTTCTCGCAGACTCGGCTCGTTGGTGCCTTCGGCGAGGCTTTTTTCTTCACGTACTTTAGCGTGTTCTTGTTCCATCACATTTACCACAATGCCAATCACCATGTTAAGAAAGGCAAACGCCGACAGGAAGATAAAACTAAGGAAGTAAATCCAACTTAGGCTGTATACCTGCATGGTTTCGTACATTACGTCGGTCCAGTCTTCAAAGGTCATCACTCGGAACAAGGTGAGCATGGAGATGGCAATGTCGCCCCACAGTGTTGGGTTAATGGTTTCGAATAAGGTGCTGCCAATGGCGGCGTAGATGTAGAAGATGATGAACATTAGCAGCATTACGTAACCCAGCTGCGGCAGGGCTTTAACCAGCGAGGTAAGCAAGATACGCAGCTCGGGAATTATAGACACCATTCGCAGTACCCTAAATACCCGAATTAGGCGACCAACTATAGCTAGTTCAGAGTTTTCGATAGGGACTAGGCTTACCAATACAATTAGGGTATCGAAGACATTCCAGAAGTTATTAAAGAAGTGCTTTTTATTGGGCTCGGCAATAAAGCGAATGCTAATTTCGACCACAAAAAACAGGGTGATGAGGTAGTCGAGTATGATGGTGGCAGTAATAACTTTAGGCGGCAGCGAGTAGGTTTTTGCGCCAATAAGTAAGGCAGAAATTAAGATCACCGAAATTACAAACAACTCAAACAGCTTGTTACGTTTAAGGCGTTCAAATTGGCTTTGCAGGTTTTGGCTATTAGTGTTCAATGTTTGTTACTGCGGTGTTATGAAATGCTGTTAGCAATTTTGCCGCAACCTTAGCAGTTAACTCAAGCTTTCAAGATGAAGATTAGCCTGTTAAGCGCTATTAATGGGTTTGTTGATAAAGCTCTTGGTATTATTGAGATACAAAAAAAGCCGCTTTAAACAAAGCGGCCTTTTAGGTTTAGCAAAATAAACTTAATTTTCTAAGCTAGTTTCTGCCTCATGGTCTTCTTTTTGCGCTAGCGCGGCTTGAGCTTTGGGCGCATCTAGGCTTAGTTCGCTGCTGCGGTTGGCTAAGCGCTCTGGGGCCGATTCTGCTTTCATTTGCAGGTTAGAGCTATTGTATTCATCTACTACTTTACGCTGCTCGTCGTTCATAGCCGCGGTGCCTGCGCGGTTGCCAATGCTGTGCATTAGTTCGTGATGAAGTTCGTCGGCTAAGTTCTCGTCACCATGCATGGTCATAATATGGCGAGGGAACATTAAGTTAGTGCTACCAATGCCAGCAAAGGTAGAGCTAATGACTCGCGTAACAAACAAACGTGGCTGAATGGTTGAGGTGAACACACTGGTTTCTAGGCTAGTGCTGTCGTTATAACCTTTACCAAAGGTGCGCGTATCTTCTTTTACCGTGCCTTTACACTTGAAGTAAACCAAGCTTGATTCAAACTGAATTTCGCTCCAAAACGGATGGCTTAGGTTGCTAAGCAAACGGCCAAAAATGGCACAAATGGTGGCAGCAACTAACAAGGTAAGAATGGTAAAGAAGCTTTCAATGGTAGTTTGAACAAATGCTGGTCCGGTTTCATCATCCAGTAGCTCAAACGCTACACCGTCGAAAAAGCTGGTGTAAGTGGTTAGCGGAGTGAGTGCGTAAAACACCAATAAGCTGGCGATTAGCAGTAAAGCCTGAGCCAAACTGGTTGAAGCAATACGCATTTTTTTGCTTACTGGTTCGTCGTTTTTCTCAACAGTTTTTGGTTGAGTTTCTTGAATCAGTTCGCCATCAAATTCGCCATTGTTAGGGTTTTGGCGAGCACTCAAAGGTTTATAAACACGGTTTGGCACCTTTTTGTAGCGACGACGCTCCATCACTTGGTGGGTAAACTCGTTGAATATATCCATTGGGCGAGCGCCTACTTCGCTGGTGCGAGGCAGTTTGTCGGTGATCTCGGTCGTTGGGTTAGCTTGCTTGGCACGCAAGGCGGTTAAACCCAATACCAAGGCACAGCTAATTACTGAGAAGACAAAAATTAAGCCTAGCCAGATAGAGTTGCTATAGCTGTTGTAGGCCAAATCTAGCATTTGGGTTGCCCAAGTCATGCCTTCGCTTAGCTCTGCTTCTATCTCTAAACCACGTAGTTGAGCGGCAATAACATCTTGGTACTGGCCTAGCTCGTAGGCAAAGAGTTTGCCCAGAAGCATGTTAACCAGTACTGGCACACTTACACACACCGCCACCATTTTAACAAAGCCAAAAGCGCTAACGGTTTCGATACCACGACCTAAGCTGCGGTTAAGTGGGCGGCCAGCTTTAAACCATACTAAGGCTACGTAGCAGAGTAAGGTAAAGGCAAAAAATGGCATTAAAATAGTAGCTTTATCGCCAGCTAAACCCACCGAAGTAACAAAGCTTAAAATGGCAAAAGCAAATAGCGCCACTAAGGTTTGTACTAGTGCCCCAACAATGCGCTGCGCCAAGTTTTGAATTGGGTAAGGCACAAAAGTGATTTTAGGAAATAGGGTGTGCAGCATTCTGGCTACTAAACCCACTGGTTCTTTAAAGGTGTAGTTTTTGCTACCCACCAACATCGATTCAATTTGTTGTTGGTCGTAGGCTACATCGCGTTGTTCACGCTTAGCACTGTCTTGCTCAGAGCTTGCATGGTTATAAGACAGTGAAGTAGGTGCTGAGCGTCCCACGTAAAAACGCATTACCTGCATTAAGCCACGCCCTAGTGTCCATAGGCCATTAGCCATTAACACAAAGCCGATGATGGCGAAGGTCCACCCAGTAATTGGGTGGGTTTGTACTGCACTTGCTACGTTTAATAGTGAGAGTAAACCTAGCAGCGCTGTGATGCCGCCTCGAATGGCACGCAGGGTGCCTTCAAAGCGGAAGGGATTGCGGATCCCTAAGTCGAGTGAGCCATGTTCAAAAGACATGTTAGTTCCTTAAACGATATCTTGGTTTAAATAAGAGTTTGGTAGCCGTCGGCGTCGGTTTTAGGTTCTGCACTTGAAGAGCCAGAAATAGGGGACGGTGTTGCTTGGGTGGTATTGGCAAAGGCTGTTGTTAACTGTTGTCTTATGGTCTGGCCAAAAGCTAAGCGCATCTTATTGCGTAAGCGACCCAGAGGAATGCCAACAAATAGTTTGCTGAGAATAAAGCCGACAATCGCGCCCATAAACGCCCAGCCATAACTTACGTTGTTATAGCGTGCTGCATCTGCAAAATTGGCAATTAAGTGAGGGGTGTCGAGCAATATATAAGGCATTGATTGAAAGAATGACGCTATCCCGTAACGACTGATTCCCGAACCCGCCCAAAACGCACACCAAGCAAACAGTAGTGCTAAGAAGCCAGTAATTAGTGGGCTCCATTTTTCTAATTTTGCGGCAAAGCCTTGTAGCGGAATAATGCGTTTGGCTGCCGTAAGAAGGTTTACTTGCGTGGTATAACCCAAGAAATCATTGGAGTGAAGGAAGTAGCCAAAACGAAAAGTTTTCTTCGTTTTTTTGTCTTCGCCCCATAGGGTTGAAATATGCTGGGTGGTTGGTGGAATATCAGGCTTAAAATCGACGCCCATGGTTTCGACTTTGCCATTGTTATCTTCTAAATATATGTTGATTCCATCACTAAAGTGTTTAGAACCACCATAGGTTTTGGTTACTGAAATAATATTGAAGTCATAGTCATTTTTACCCACTCTAATGGTGGTTGGGTGAGATGTTTCCATTCTGTTCTCGCTACTGCAATTGGTCTAGTTAACTCAAAATATGGACGGTAAACGCCCACCAATGCAGATTTTGCGGGAAGAATATTACACTAACAATGCGCTTAAACTAAAGATTATTATAATATTTAAAAAAATGTCATTGCTTTGATTTATATGATTTTTGCTTGATATTAGGGCTGTATTGTTGAGCGCTGCATTAGTATTTACACAGTGAAAAATTTTGTTACTTATCTTTAGGTGGGCAAATGTGCTGACGCAACAACTCAGCCGAATCGGCTGCATTGGCTTGGCAAACAAATAAGCCTATTTGCTCATAACCACCCATCATTTGAGTTTTAGGTAAAAACTCAAGGTACAACCCACAGCCCGGCCCATTGTTGATGATCATATTGTAGGCAGGCGGAATGCCCATTTGCTCCATGAGATGAAGAATAGCTTGTATGGCTTGCTGCATCCCTTCTACTAATTGTTGCTGCTCTATGCTGTTGAGCTGATGCAAGTAGCGTTTGTTGCTGTCTTTTACAATTAGCAGCATGTCTAAAGGTCGCTTCATAAAATACGGTACGATTAGCTGCAATTCGCCATAGTCTTTTACCAATAACTCGCTGGGGTTCTCTTCTAACATGTAGCGGCTAAAGGATTTGTTGTGGCGTTTTCTAAAGCGCAAGTTATTGAAAAAGTGCTGCGGCAAAATGTTGCTATAGGCAATTTGCTGGTGGCCATGTACTAAAGAAGCACCAGCTGTAGCGCCAAAATTTTTGATAATAGACACATAGCCACTAACTACGTCTTTATTCACTTTGGTTTCAGAGCGCGCCATAAAGTCGGTGGGTTGGCATAACAGATTTTTTTCTAGGTTTGCCAAGCGCTGAAAGCTAATCAGCGCATCGGAGAATGGTAGGTTATGCCAGTCTTTATCGTGTAGCGAAGAAGTCCACTGCAATAGATGAAAACCATAGGATGCACGGCCTTGGTGTTCTGGGTCTTGGTGGAGGAAGTAGTCGGCGTTTTCTAAAGGAATATCTTCGATAGGGTGAAAAATGGGGTAGAGGTTTTTGTTGATAAAAGTAAATCCCTCGCTGTGCTCGGTTATGTCGAGAATATCGGCGCTTTTTCCTTCACAAATAGGGCAGTGCTCATCTTCTTTAACTGCAGTAGGTTGCGCTGTAGTGTGAACCCGTTTAGCGCGAGCAGAGTTATAAATCACTAAGTTACCGTTGCGTGGATCAATTTGGCAAACGCCGTCTGGAGCAAACTGCTTTAGTTGTGGATCTTGGCTAATGTTTTCTAGTAAGTGATGAAATTGAAGCTGGTCAAGATCTTCACTTAAGGCAAGCGATTTTGCTAAGGCAAGAGGTAACTGTTTGCTCATTGACGATCCTTGTTTGCTTAATCCAAAAAGAAATAAGTAAGACTTGCACGGCTATTTGATTATAGGTGATGAACTTGCGACGCGCGGATTAATGCTGCTTGCTTGAAACAAAAACTAACTGCGCTTGGTCTTTGCATGTAAATGGAAAGTAAAACACCAAAAAGTGGAAGCCTTTCTGAGGCTTAACTAAGTGAGTTTAAGCATCAGAAGAGCTGCTTTGGTTCAAGTGAACCGGCTTGTAATAAAAGCATTACAATTTTTCAGTGTACAAGTGTACGCTGAAATAATAAGCTGGTCGGCGACTTGTTAAATTTAGGTAACAACATGCAGGCTGCAAAGCACTACAGCGCGAAAGAAGAATTACTGAATGTAGTTTCTCACCTCATTGGTTTGCTTATCTCAGTGGTCGGTTTGTTTATGCTACTGAGCAAAGCCGAAGGCCTAACTGAAGTGGTGGCTGTAAGTATTTATGGCGGGTCTTTAGTCTTGTTGTTTTTGGCCTCTTCTCTTTACCATGCGGTTAGCCATAGCGCATGGAAAGCTGGCTTAAAGCTGTTTGATCATTCTGCGATTTATCTGTTAATAGCTGGAACGTATACACCAATATTGCTGGTGTCTTTTGACGGTTGGTTATCGCTAATTTCGATGATTGTAATTTGGACGCTAGCGGCTTTTGGCGTGGGCTTTAAGTTGCTCACTGGCACCCGTTTCCCCAAAGTATCATTGAGTACTTACTTGGCGATGGGTTGGTTGTCTTTGGCGTTAGCTTATCCAATGTATCAGCATATTTCGGGCGAAGGTTTATGGCTATTAGCTGCCGGAGGAGTATTGTTTAGCGTGGGCGCGCTGTTTTATGTGGCCAAGCACAAACCTTACACACATGCTATCTGGCATGTTTTTGTAGTTGCAGGCTGCGCCTGCCATTTTGCTACTGTGTACGGCTATATTGTTTAGCGCTTAACTTAGTCAGCTCGATATTAATAATATGCCTCGCCTACCTTTTGGCGATAAACCACATGTTGTTCGCCATCGGGATCTTGGTAAACAAATTCATCTTCACTAATCGAAATGATTTGGTCACACCATTGTGTACCAACTGGCAATATGTCTGGGTGTGATGTTCGGCTAATGGTTAAACAAATCGTCCTGCCCAAATCGCCAGAAATCTCGTAACGGCCATCTATTCTAAAATCAGCAATGCTGTCGGGAAAGGTTCCCCAGCTGTTAATGGTGCCGTCGGCATTGTATTGGTCGTAACCCCAAATGGATTGGCCTTGATCTTCAGAGCTACCCCACAAACCAATTAGCGAATCAGGATTTATTGCATCTTGAGCATGCAGTAAGCCGCTGGTTAATAAAAAAGGCAGTAACAAAATAGATAATTTCATGCTTGTACCAAGCAAATACATTTAGTTACTTTTCTATCAGTTAAGCCTTGGGTGGTCAAATACTTAGGTTATTTTACTGTCCTAGCCAAACCAGTTCTGGCAAGGCACTTAAATCCAATTTATCTCCTTGTTTAGCGGCAAACATTGCTGCTGGTTGGCTTAGAGATGCTTTAATTGCCGCCAGCAGGTCTTGTTGTACTTGTTGCTCGCCATGCACCAATATTAGTGGAGGAGCGTTATCGAATTGTTGGTACCAGTGGATCAATTCGGCTTGGTCGGCATGAGCAGAAAGCCCCCCAACCGTGTGCAGCTTGGCGGCAACTTTAACCGGTTTGCCGCGAATAGTGAGATAGTTAGCCCCATCTACTAGCATGCGACCGGGTGTGCTAATGGCTTGGTAACCACAAATAATTACATCGCATTCAGGCCGCCATAGGTTGTGCTCAAGGTGGCAGCGAATGCGCCCGCCATTACACATGCCGCTACCAGCAATAATAATTAAGCCTTGGCTTATTTCATTAAGCTCCATGGATTGTTCGGTACTTTGAATAAACTCTACATTCGACAACAGCGGATGCTCTCCCGGATGCTGCCGAGTAAAGCGTTTAAAATCGTCATCCATCACCGGGTAATTGTTGATATATACCTTGGTGGCTTCGATAGCCATGGGGCTATCTAAACAAATTCTCCAGCGCGAAAGGTCCCATTGCTTGGCGTAGAGGTGAAATAGATAGAGTAGTTCTTGGGCTCGACCTACGGAAAATGCCGGTAATAAAATGTTCCCTTGGCTGCCACTAGTGGCTGCTGCAAATATTTGCTCCAGTTCATCGATGGTTTGCTGCCAGCTGCGGTGCAAGCGGTTGCCGTAGGTGCTTTCCATTAACACTAAGTCGGCTTCGTGGATAATTTCCGGATCACCTAAAATGGGCATGCCTTCACGGCCTAAATCTCCGCTAAAGACGATTTTTTTGCGGGTGCCTATTTCATTTATCCATAACTCAACGATGGCAGATCCCAGAATATGCCCGGCGTCGGAGAGCTGCAGGCTTAATTGCGGAAGTACTTGAACGCTTTCGCCATAATTTAAAGGTATAAACTGCTGCACGGTTTGTTCTACGTCTTGCTCATCAAACAAGGCTTGCAGCGGTTCGAGGCCTCTTTTTAGGCGCTTTTTATTGAGTCGCTCAGTGTCGCGCTGCTGCAGCATGGCGGCATCTTTTAGCATAATGGCGCACAGTTCTGCCGAGGCCTTATGGGTATAAATAGGACCGGTAAAACCAGATTTCACCAGCTGCGGTATTCTGCCAGAGTGGTCGATATGGGCGTGGCTAAGAATAACCGCGTCAATTTGTGAGGGATCAAAACTAAATGCTTGGTAGTTGCGCATTGCATCGGCTTTGCTGCCTTGGATTAATCCGCAATCAAGTAACACCCGTTTATCGTTTAGCGTAAGCAAGTGACAAGAGCCGGTGACTTCCTCGGCTGCACCAAGAAACTGTAAGGTCATGGTCATGATATCAGTCCCTCTCCAAACAAGGCCTAGATAAAGTGTAGTTCAGCTGCTGATGTGAATGTGTGGCTTAGTTAACGGAGTTCTTAAGGCTTTTAAATAAATGGAGTAAGCGTGAGTTGGAGTGGTTTAGGTTTTGAAGGAATAAAAAAGGCTGCCATGGCAGCCTTTGACGAGATGAAGCGCAGATTAGGCTTTAAGTGTTGATAGCTGAGTATCAAGTGCCTGCGCTACTTGCGATAATTCAGCGCTAATACTTTCGATATCGTGAGCCAAACTATTCTGTACGCCTGCGGCTTCGCCAATGCCATTAATATTGCGGTTAATATCTTCGCTCACATGGCTTTGTTGATGTGCGGCAGTAGCAACTTGGGCGGCGTTATCGTTAATTACCGAAATGCTTTCTACCACTTTATGCAGCTGCTCGTAGCTGGCTTCGGTGTCTACCGCGGTGGTATTCACTTTTTCTCGGCTGGTGCTAATTAAGTCTACCGTGGCATTTACATCACTTTGTAGTGCTTGAATCAGCTGGTTAATTTCTTCGGTAGAGCTTTGAGTTCTGCCAGCTAGATTTCTTACCTCGTCAGCAACTACCGCAAAGCCTCGGCCTTGTTCTCCGGCGCGCGCTGCTTCAATTGCTGCGTTTAATGCCAGTAAGTTGGTTTGCTCGGCAATACCACGAATGGTCTCCAAGATACTGTTAATGTCTTGGCTACGACCCGCTACTTGAGTGATTCGTTCGCTAATGCCTTCCATACTGCCAGAGATATCGCGAATTTGTTCAACAGAGCTTTGGAACTCTTGCTGAGTTTGGCTTAACTGTTTTTCAGCTTCTTGAGCGTTGGTTGCGGTGCCATTTGCCAGTTCTGCTACGTCGCTAGCAGTAGATGACATTTCATTTACTGCGGCAGCCACGCTGTCGGTGTCGTTGCGTTGTAAGCGGCTTGCTTCTCCCGCAGACTCGGCATTTTTAGCCAGAGTTTGTGAGCCATTGGTAAGCTGATTTGATTGCTGTTGCAGCTGATTTACCATTATTCGTAGTTTTTCGGTAAAGGCGTTAAATTGGGTTGCCATGGCTACCAGCTCTTGGTGCTTTTGCACATCTAGCTTCATGGTTAAGTCACCATCATTTCCGGCTAGGTAACCAATGCGGCGGGTGATTTGGCTTAAAGGCTCTAAGAAACCTTGCACCAGTTGCGACACAATAAATAGTGCAACCACGGCAACCACTGCTGAACTGAGGATCATTTTTCCTCTAGCATCGGCTGCAGTTTGAGCAAACAATGCTTGTAGCTCGCTTGCACTTAATTGGCTCGCAGCAGCAGCTTGCTCAGCACTTAGCGACACACCGCCAAACAGCAGCATACTAAGCAGTACGCATATAAATAATAGGGTGATGCTAATAAGTAGTTTTAATTTAAACGACAGCGTTGCCATTATTGTCCTCCATGAACCCGTCTGCCGCTACAATCTCATACTTTTGAATTTGGCGCTCAACTTTCCTCACATATTATTGAACAACAAGTAAATTTTTTACTTCCATCGCATTTTCCAGGCCGTAATAGGCTTAAAGGCCAAAGCTCCGCTGCTGATTAGGCTGCAGCGGAGTAAAACAGCAGAACCGATGTTTAGGGTTTGCTTTGAAGATCTATTTGATAAAGGGCAAAGCCAACATCATCTAAAGAAAGCTTTTGCATTGGATAAATCGCCTTTTCGGCAATAAATGCAGCAGCTTTATCGCTGGGCGAGGTTTCAAAGAAAATGTTTAGCTTCGCTTTGGTTTTCGACTCTAGAGGGCTAAAACGCCAGTTATTGTCGGCGCTAGGGCTAATTTGTCCTTTTTCTTTACTTATTCGCTTAATATAGTTGGCTAATACACTGCGATTTTCGTCGGGTGCTTGAATCACCACTTTGTCTTCGCCGGTGCCAGCAAAGCCGCCACTGTAGGCGCGATAATTATTGGTGGCGATTAAAAACTGCTGCTTGGGGTCGATGGCTTTGCCAGCGTATTGCAGCTGCTTAATCCGTTCAGAATTTAAATCTGCCGCCTTGCAATCGGCGTCGAAACGGGCGGCTTGGCTTACGTCAATTTGGTAAGTAACCCCATCAATCACATCAAAGTTATAGGTTCTAAATTGCTCCCAATTGATTAGGGCTTGCGGGGTGGCTTGGTTAGGATCGATACGGTTGAACTGACCAGCCGAGCATTCAAGCCAGTCTTTCACTTCAGCACCGGTAACTTTTAATACCACTAGAGTATTGGGGTACAAATATAAATCGGCGGCATTTCTAAAGGTAAGTTCGCCCGCCTCCACTTCGGTATAGTTGCTCGGGTCGTTTTTACGCCCACCCGCTTTAAAAGGCGCGGCGGCCGATAGCACCGGTAAATCGGCTAAGTCTGGGTCACCTTGAATTAAGGTTTTTACATAGTCGGCCTGCGCTAAGTTAACAATTTGAATGGTGGGGTCGTCTTGTACCAAGGCTAAAAAGCTGTACATCACATCACTGGATTTACCCAAAGGCTGATTGACAAAGTCACGGGTGGCTTGGTGATCTTCCGCGACAGCGGCCACCATGGCTGAATCAGCCTCGGCGAGGGATTTTTTATTGGCGCTGTCAAAGATAGGGCGGTTAGTGGATTGGCTGTTGCTTACCGTCCAGCCGTTCTCGGTATGTGATAGTTCTAAGTCGATGATGCCAACGTGGCTGCCCCAACGCCCTGGCATTACCGCGGCTACCCCATTAATGGTGCCGCTTTGATTATTTATGCCAGGCAAGTTATCAAAGCCTTTACCGGGGAACACTGTATGCGCATGACCAAAGGCTATGGCATCAATGCCAGCGACTTCAGATAAATAGTAAACCGAGTTTTCAGCCATGACCTTGTAAGGGTCGGTTGATAGGCCTGAATGCGGAATGGCAACAATAATATCGGCACCTTCTGCCTTCATTTTTGGCACCCAACGTTCGGCACTTTGTTTGATGTCTTGTGCGCTTACCTTGCCTTCTAAGTTAGCTTTATCCCAAATCATAATTTGCGGGGGTACAAAACCAATGTAGCCAATTTTGAGGTTTTGGCTTTGACCGGCTGTATCTTTAAAGCTGTAGTCTTTTATTAGGTAAGGACTAAAGTAGTTTTGTTGGTTGTCGCTGCGGATTACGTTGGCATTGATATAGGGGAAAGTGGCGCCAGCTAATGCTTTTTCTAAAAAGTCTAAGCCATAATTAAACTCATGATTACCTATATTGCCGACATCGTAATCGAGGCTATTCATCGCCTGATAAACCGGATGAATTTGTTGGCCAGTTAACCCTCTGTCAGCAATATAGTCGCCCATTGGGCTGCCTTGTATCAGGTCGCCATTATCTACCAGCACGCTATTATCCACTTCTGCTTGGGCTTGTTTAACGAGGGTAGCGGTACGCACTAAACCTATTTTGGCGGAGGGTTTATCCTTGTAATAGTCAAAGTCCATTATGTTGGCGTGAATGTCAGTGGTTTCGATGATTCTGAGCTTAATTGTGGAGTCGTGAGCGTAGCTATAGGTGCTAATAAATAGGCAGGTGAAAAGGAGTATTTTTAAACTATTCATGGTGGCTCCGCTTGGAAACAGTAAACAATAAAGTAAACCATAGCAGAGCGGTGCAAGGTGGCACTCTCAATAGCAAAATAAAGACGCTTTTCAACAATAATTCATGGTCTTAGCTATGATAAAATAGGCAAAAAATTCGGAGACGCTATGCCCTATCAGTGGATTTTACTTGGCCTTGCTAGTCTTATAGCTATTGGCATCTTATTACATCACCCTTCACGTACCTTAGGTATTCCTTCGCTGCTGATTTTTATGGGGGTGGGTTTATCCATTGGTAATGGCGAATTCAACTTTGTTTACGATAATCTGGCGGTTACTTCGCTGGTGGGGTCTTTTGCTTTAAACATCATTGTATTTGTGGGCGGTATTAATACGCCTTTGCAAAGTATTAAGGTTGCTTATAAAGAAGGTGGGGTATTGTCTTCGCTGGGGGTGGTGTTCACCTCGTTTATTTTTGCCGCTATTTTTTACCTAATATTTGATTACGACTTTATCTATTGCTTGCTGTTTGCTGCGGTGGTGTCGTCCACCGATGCTGCTGCGGTGTTCTCAATTTTAGAATCGAAAAAGCTCAAACTAAAAGAAAGTACCGATACGGTATTGGAGTTTGAGTCAGCCACTAATGACCCGGTGGCGCTAATTATGGTGGTGATTCTTACTGCTTTGTCTTTGTCACCTGACAGCGGCGTATCGGCTATGGAAATTAGCCAAACCTTGGCGGTTCAAGTCATTGGCGGATTGGCGATTGGCTTTATTGTGGGCAAGGTATGTGTACTGGCGTTAAGTAAAATTAGCCTGCAAGAATATGGCTTAATTCCAGTGTTTGTATTGGCCTGTTTTATCTTAGCCACTTATGGCAGTGAGTTAGCTGGCGGTAACGTGCTAATAGCTTGTTACGTGAGCGGTGTGGTAATTGGTAATGGCTTGAAGCGTGGTAAAGAAGTGAATAAGCACTTTTTTAATAGCTTGTCGTGGTTAGCCCAAGCAGTGATGTTTATTATTCTAGGGCTGCAAATCTTCCCGCAACAATTACTAGATGTATTGTGGGTTGCCTTAGTCCCAAGCGCTATTTTGATGCTGGTGGCGCGACCCTTGGCGGTGCAACTGTGTTATTTGCCATTTCGCCAAGCCACTTGGAAGAAGCGTTTGTTCATTTCATCGATTGGCTTAAAAGGGGCTACCCCCATTGTATTTGCCTTAATTCCCGCGGCGGCTGGTGTAGAAGGCGCGTTAGAGATGATGCACATGGTGTTTTTTGTGGTGCTTTATTCGGTGTTTATTCAAGGTGCTGCTATCGAACCTTTGGCGAAAAAACTTAAACTTAATCAAGACGAATCTTAGCTAGGCTGAGCTTAAGACCCGCTAAACTTAAGGCTTGGCCTCATGGCAATGCTCGATAATCAGCTCTCGCAGCCAGCTGTGCGCCGGGTCGTTTTCTAAGTGTTGTGGCCAAGCCAATAAGTAGCTAAACGGCGCCATGTAAATGGGTAAAGGCAGTAATTCTAGTTGGTGAGTCTTTGCCACTTGCTGGGCAAAACTACGCGTGCAGGTAAACACCAAGTCGCTAGATTGGCAAAGCAAGGCCGCAGCAAAAAAATCTGCAGTAAGGGTGCTGTTTTCAATATGCAGCCCTTGCTCTGCAAGCACCGAGTGCAATAACCAACGGTCACCCACTTCACATTCACAATTTAGGTGAGCTTGCTGCATGTAGCAGTCTAAATCCCATTGCTGGCTTAATACTGGGTGGTCTTTTCTAACTAAACAAACATGGTCATCTCTAAGTAGCTCAAAGCTATGAATTTGAGGCGGCAATTGCTTTACTTGATAATGACTAGGCGCGCGTTCGTCGTTATCGCGAGCGACGATAGCTAAATCAAATTCGCCTTTTTGCAAGCCTTCCATACTGCCGGGTTCTAGCCTGTGAGTATCTAATTTTAAGCCGGGTGCTTGTTGCATGAGTTTGCCAAAAAAGCGCGGCAACAGGGTGGCAAAACAGGTTTCATTAAGGCAGCAGCGAAAGTTACGTTGGCTAAGCGCTGGCTCAAAGCCTTCTGCTTCAATCATTTCATTAGCACTTTGCAGCCACTGGCGCAATTTAGGTTCTAGGCTGCGTACCCTTGGGGTTGGGCTTAAGCCACTGGCATGGCGAATAAACAAAGGATCGTTTAGCTGCTGACGCAATTTGGCCAATTGCTTACTCACTGCCGATTGGGTAAGGAATAGCTTATCTGCCGCTTTGGAAACACTGCGCTCCTCAAGCAAGGTGAGTAAAACTCGCAGTAGATTAAGATCGTATTGCTGAGACATGATATTCCTGTGAGGACTATGAGTGAATCTAAACTATCATTATGATTCATAAAGTGCAGGACTTACAATGCCCACCTCGTTTTTGGAGCATGCTATGTCGAAGCCTTTACCCCTATTCATGTTAATGGTGCTGTTCTCACCTTTAGCGATTGATATTTTCTTACCCGCCATTCCGCAAATGGCAGATGTTTTTGAGGTGCCAGTCGCTTGGATTGCTCAGGCAATTCCGGTGTTTCTGTTTTCTTTTGGTATTGGCCAGTTGTTAGTGGGCCCATTGGCCGACCGCTATGGCCGTAGGCCAGTGGCTTTGGTAGGTGCGCTGTTATATTTGGTGAGCTCTGCCTTGGCGGCGATAGCCAGTAGTTATGAGCTATTAATGCTAGCGCGCTTAGCTCAAGGCCTGGCAGCCAGTTGCTTGTCGGTGGCGGCATTTGCCGGGGTGCGTGATGTATTTGGCGCCGAGCGCTCAAAAAACATCTTTAGCTATTTAAACGGGGTGATTTGCATCGTACCGGCCTTAGCACCTTTGTTAGGCGGCGTGCTTACCCATTGGTGGTCATGGGCAGCAAACTTTTGGTTTATGGTGGCATTTGCGCTGGTGGTATTTTTGGCGCTGCTATTTGGTTTAAAAGAAACTAAACCTCAAGCTAACGTGTTTACTGGGCGCTTGTATTCTTTTAGCCGTTACTATTCGGTTATTACTGTAGCCAGCTTTCGTTTTTATTCGCTGTTAGTGATGTTGGGTATGGCGATGATTATTGGCTATGTTTCGCAGTCTGCTGGCCGTTTAATGGTGGATATGCAGCTATCTAGTGCTGATTATGCCTTGTGGTTTGGCTGCAACGCTGCCATTAATATCGTGGCCGCGTTCTTGGCCCCTCAAGTGATTAAGCGGATCGGACAAACGGCTGGCTTATGGCTTGGCGCAAGTTTGATGGCAGGCGCGGCCATTGCCTTAGTACTAGGCCAGCAAGTATTGCATCCGCTGGCGTTTATGGCTCCGGTATTTGTTTCTAGTATTGGTTTTTGTCTGTTAATTGCAGTGGGAACTGGCAGCGCTTTAGCGCCTTTTGGTGACAAAGCGGGCACGGCTTCTGCTTTATTGGGCTTTGTACAAATGACCGGTTCTGCAAGTTTAGTGGGCATCTTAGGTGTAAGTGGTTTAGCCAATACCGAGCAACTTGCCTTGTTAATGGCGCTGCCATTTGCGGCCATGACGCTAGCCATTTGCAAAGGTGGCTTACGGTTTGAAACCAGTAATTAGCTAGTTGAATTAGCTGTAGTATTTATGAAAAAAGCGCCTAGTTGGCGCTTTTTTGCTGTTATTTCTGCTTAAACGGTTTTTTTAGTTAACTAGACGCGCTAAATCTGGCGGGTGGTTTATATTTTAAGTAAGTGAAATTTAGTCGCGTTGGTAGTTAGCACGTGAAAATCCTACTACTTTTGTTGTTGGTTTGTCCTATAGCTTGGGGAAAAGCGTCGGTGGTTTTTATAAACCCCGGTAAAGCTGAAGAAAGCTTTTGGCAAGACGTAGATTTATTTGCTAATGCTGCCGCTAAGCGTTTAGCGCTTGATTACCGTACTTTTCATGGAGAGCGTAATCATTACTCAATGATTAAGCACATCGAATGGATGATCAACAATCAGCGGCTGCCCGATTACCTCATGCTAGTGAACGAAAAGCAAGCCTTGCCTCGTATGCTTAGCCTGCTAGAAGGGCAATCGGTTTATGTATTGGTTTTGCTTAATGATGTCAGTGTTGAACAGCAACAGCTTCGTAATAATAATCCTCATTGGCAAAACTACTTGCTGTCTTGCATCGTGCCTAACAATTTGTGGGCGGGTTATCAAACGGCCCAATCCATGTACTTAAATGCCGAACAAGTGACTGGTGAAGCAGTAATTATCTCGGGCGATAAAACCACTCCTGCTTCAGTAGAGCGCACAGCCGGCGCTGTCGATTTTTTTCAACACCAAGCCGGTGTTGACTTAAAGCAGGTTATTTATGGCCATTGGGATGAGCAGCGTAGCTACCAACAAACCAAAGTTTTGCTGAAACGTTACCCCGATTTGAAATACCTGTGGACAGCTAACGATCACATGGCTTTTGGCAGTATTAAAGCGATTAAAGAATTAGGAAAGCAACCAGGTAGGGATGTGATTGTTGGCACCGTAAATACCTCACAACAAGCCTTGTTGTTGCGTGAGCAAGGTGAAATTAGCGCCTTGGCGGGTGGCCACTTTACCGCGGCGGGTTGGGGACTAAGTTTGATTCATCGACATATTCAAGGACAAGCACTGGCAAGTAAAGTGAATGCTCCCTTGTTTGTCATGTTGCAGCCAGGGACAGAGGCTTTTGAGACAGTAAAACAAAAAAAGTGGGATGCCGTGATGTTTGAGAACTTGTTGCTAGAAGCCGGCAATCCGCTTAGCTTTCAGTTTACTGAGTAGGCTGTTATGAAAGGCGCTTTTAAACTTCGCACTCCCATTGCCAAACGTTTGGTTATATTAATTGTAAGTGCCAGTACTTTGTTTGCTTTGTTATCTGTAGCGGTGCAACTGGCTTTTAATTTTTCCGGCGCAGTTAAAAATGTTGAGCAGTGGGTTGATGAATATAACCAAGCTAACTTGAGCGCGATAGAGCGAGCAGTATGGGAAATTGATTACCAGCTGCTGGATGATTTGCTGCAAGGTTTTGTTCGGCAGCAATACGTGTCATCGGTTCATTTCTCAACCGACGAAGGTATGGCTTCGGGCGTTGGTGAAGCGGACTTAAGCCAGAAATTTTATGTTTATTCACTGAATCACCAAGGTACTGCATTGGGCAAGCTTACCGTGGGCTTAGACTTATCGCTGATTAAGCAAGATATTAAAGCTCAAGCCTTGGTAATACTGTTAACTAACGGTCTAAAAACTTTCTTAATGAGTTTGATTATTTTGTTGTTAGTTGGGCGCATTGTCACCGGTGACTTACGCCGCTTAGCTGAGGCGGCAGACCAGATATTTACCGAAGAACAGCAAGTCGTTCAGCTGCCGAGTAAACTACTTAAACGCAATGACGAAATCGGCTTAGTTGCCAGCTCTATGCAGCAGTTGCAGCAGCGTTTACGACGTGGTTTAGATGCGCGTTTAGAAGCCGAGCAGCAACTGCACCAGCATCGCCAAGTGCTTGAAGAAACCGTTGAGCAACGCACTGCAGTGCTTAACTGGCAAACCGAAGCCAACCAGCTGTTATCAGAAATCTCCTTGTCTTTTCTTAACCAAAGCTCCAGTAATTCAAAAGCTTTATTGCAACGCGCTACTTCCGCCATAGGCAGTTTGTTTCCGGTTGAAAGGGTGGTGGTGCTCGAATTTGAGCGCCAGCAAGCCATCTATCGAGACGTATGGAGTATTCCCGGCCATTTAGCACCGATTGAGCAGGTGGACTTAAGCCAGCTTAACGAATTAAAACGACGTTTGGTTAGCGTTGCGCCCATTGTAGTGAATGATGTGAATAAGCTTAAACGGCATGCTCCCGCGGAGTATCAGCTGCTTACTCAATATGGCATTAAATCCTTTGTTGGGATCCCTTTAAGCGATGGTAACAAGGCTTTTGGTTTACTTAACTGTGTAAGCTTGAGTTATTGCGCGATTTGGGACGACTACCAAGTGGTATTGCTTAGCCAGTTTGCTGCTGCCATTAGTGGTTTGCTGATTAACGAAAAAAATGACCAAGCGATGAATCGCCTGCAAAACGAACTGTTACAAGTGAATGAGCGTTTGCAGGTATTAGCCGAAACCGATGAGTTAACCGGTTTAGTTAATCGACGCCCTTTTAAACGAGAGTTGAACCGAGCGGTTACCAGTGCGCGACGTCATAAAGCCCAGCTGGCAGTGCTGATGGCCGACATTGATTATTTCAAAGCTTATAACGACCACTATGGGCACGTACAAGGTGATGAAGCCTTAAAGCTAGTGGCTAAAGCGCTGACCGAAGTGGTAAAGCGAAGTGAAGATTGTGTGGCGCGGGTAGGTGGTGAAGAATTTGCAATTTTGGTCTCTGACGCGAATCAACAAGAGCTGCCTAAAATGGCTGAACAGGTGGTTCAAGAAGTCGCCAAGCTACAAATCGAGCATGCTGACTCAAAGGTAAGTTCGGTGCTTACCATTAGTATAGGCGGCATTTTGGTTGAGCCCGATGATGTCATTGATCCGACTCAGTTATTAGAACTTGCCGATAGATGTTTGTATAAGGCAAAAAATCAAGGGCGTAATCGAGCGGTTTTGGATATCGATGTTTGATCTGCTTGAGTTCAAAAATACCAACTTTTCATAGCTTTACTGCAGCTGGCTTTGTCTTCAATCAATGTTTCAATCGATCCCAACTTTGCTTGCTAAAGCGGTGAAGTGACTCGCAATTAAGCGCCGATATTTTGAGCACAATGGTAGGCCTCTTAGCCGCTTATAGGAAGAAACGCTATGAATGAAGGCATACTCAAGGTATTAGCTTTAAGCATTGTATTGACCAAGTACTTAGGAATTATTGTGTTAAGCGGTATGGCACTTTGCTCCACTGCGCTGGCAACGGAAATGCTAGCGGTATTCGTTGGTGATCTCACAGAATAGCCAGATAAATTGCGCTAGCGACATGGTTAATTGTTCATTTGTCAGTAAGTCGGTAATTATGTTTTATAATATAAACATGGCCAACAAGGATTGAGGACTTGAACATGAGCCATACCAGAATGCTCAAACTGGCGATGAGCGCTTATATTGCTTGTGCATTATTGGCATTTCTAGCCACTGCTTTTAGTGGCGGCTTCTCTGATACTCACATTATCCAGCGAGTTTGGATCTTTCCTTTACGCTTTGAATTTGCACTAGTGCTGCTGTTTCTTAGCGTGTTAGCCAGTTATTCACTGCTACATGGCAGCTTACACGGTCGCTTGTTGCTTACCGCTATTGCGGTAGTGCATATCTTAAATATGATTTTTGCCACCAGTTTGGTGGAGTCTTCTATCGCCGCTTTGTTTAGTGCCGCAAGTATGATGAGCTTAGGTTTGTTGGTATATGTGGCTTGGACCAACCCTCAAAGCAGAAAAGTGAAGCGTTTGCAGCACTATCAGGTTCAGCGACGTCGAGCAAAAGAAGAGCAAGCTAAAATTGATTATGCTTATCTTAGCGCGGTACCGCCCAGCGCAGATCAACACCCAGAACACGTAGGCGAAGAGCAGCACTAGTTAGAACAACGGCTTAGCTTTGTTGCTCTAACTGCTGACAATAACTCCACAGGTAGAGGCTACCAATGGCTAAACCGGGCAGAATGGCTTCTAATAAATCGGGTGTTTGTTGCCAAGTATGTAACAAGACTGGAATCGCCAGCATAACTAACCAAGCCACCGACATTGCCGACCAACGCACCTTCTGAGTATAGCCCCAGTAAACCAACATCGATTTGGCAATAAAGCTAATTAACCAAGTAGAGACAAAGGCGTAGCTACCTTGCACTAAGCCTGCTTTTAGCGCCACTTGGTTACCGTGTTCGCTATTTACAAAGGCTGCCCAAGCGCCATAAACCAAGGCAGCCAGCAAGGCTATTTGCCAAGGACTAAGCCGATTAACTAGCTTGCGGTAGTTGCTAATCATTAAGTACTGCTGGCCAGTTTTTATCTGCGCTTACAATGAAGTTATCGCGATCGGCGGTCCATTTTTGTTGCACACTGGCGTTGTAATTGAGATATAGCTTGCCATCTAATACGGTGAATTGTTCCGGTTCAATACTGGCTGTTTTGCCCTTGGCTACGGCATAGGCGCAATAGCCGCCATATTGGGGCGCGTATTTTTCTGGCTCAGCTTTAAACATAGCTAGGTTATCAGCAGAGCTGAATCGCCAAGTGGCACCTTGCCATTCATATTCAAAACTCTCTTTGCCTTCTACTGGTTTGTTTTCAGTAAAATAAGCCACGCTATCGTAACCTTTGATGGCTAGGTTATTAAACCAAGACGTGTAGATAGGATCTGCAGCAAAGCTGTATCCGGAGACAAACAGTAAGGCGAGTATTAGCTTTTTCATGGGGTTACCTCGTCGATTAAATCAGAACGGATGATGGAAAGTTGGTGTTGTTGTTTCTCTAGTAAGCTGGCGTCTAAGGGCTGAGTAGCTTGGCTAAGTTGCTGTCGCCACGCTTGTAGGCTAGCTTCTGGGTAGTAATCAAATTCGCTATCTTGGGCACTTAGGCGTACTTGGCAAATGCTTTTGCTGTGGGCTTCATCTCTGTCCATAAGTACCGAATGGCTGCGGTTTTCTTGGCATTGCTGTAGGTGAATATCGCTAAGTACTCGTTCGGCAGAGTTAGGTTCACGCTCTAGCCATTGTTGGAAGCGGCGTTTCCGGCTAGCCAATACTTGCTGGGTATTTAAGGCTGAAGAACTGAGCTGAATCGCCTCGTCGTTAAGCTGTTGCTGGCTTAAGTGTTTGCCGCTCCAGCTAAAATGCTGACAATGTTTGGCCGATACCAACAGCAAGTCAAAGGGGTTGAAGTGCTGATAGTTCTGTTCTGCTAAGTGTTGTGTTACCGCTTGATAACTGCCTAAAGCTAAGGCTTGAGGAATGATTTTTCCTCGGCTTAGTGCGCCGCTATGTTGCGGATCTTGGTAACGATTTAACAGGGCTAATACCAAGCCATGATTGTTAAAGCCAAACCAAGTACCACCAGCTTGCCCGTCTACTGGATAAACCAATTGCGTGTCGCCATGAGTTTGTTGTTTGATGCCCGCTTCATGGCGGTGACGCGCTTCGTCGCGGTTCATTGTTACCACGGTTTGCTGGCCAAGCTTAAGCACACTAACAGTACACATTTAGTTGCCTTGTTGGCGCAGATAGCTGGCAGTGCTAGGGGCAATGCCCATGTTATTGTCTACCGACAAGCCGAGTTCTTTTGCCACTAACTTGGCATAGGCAACATGGTGCACAGTGTGGTTGATTAAGTAGCAAAGCTCGCGACTTAAGCTGCTATCAAACTGCATGCTTTGTTGCTGCTTCAAAGATATTTCAGATTCCACCTTAATCGGCCGCTCATTAATGCTCGACTGTGGGTGAAGGAACCAGTGACACAGCTGATTGATTAGTTGTAAGGCTAGGCTTGGATCGTTTTCTATATCGCTATCTCGGTGGCGAGAGTTGTAATCAATACTGCCTTTATCCAAGCCATGCTGTAATGCTAGGAAGTGATCGAGTATATGTCGCACGTGGCGGCCAATGCCTGACTCACTGTGAACCGAAGGCTGGTTATAGAGTGCTCCATCACTCTCTTCTACTAATTGTTGCACTTGCTGAAGTGCTTCTACGGTAGCGTCACGCAGCTGCTTCATTGTTTCTCCATTTATTTAAAAATCGTTCACTACCAGTTTGACCGAGGTAACGACGTAAATATTTCTCAGGGGTTTTCCTTAAATCAACAATAATGAGTCCATCTAGCGATTGGTTGAAGCTGTTGTTCACCGAAAAACAGACAAATCGACCGTTTAGCGCTAAGTAATGACGCAGCAAAATGGGAATGGATTTCCCCGGCTCACATTGGCCCACTAGCTTATTGAGAATGGCAATGTTGCTGAGTGAGGCCAATACCTTGCTCGACCATACTTTGCCTTTCACTTTTAAAGGCACCATAGGCTTAACATCGTTTAGGTAGCGTTGCTCGGCACGAAAAGCCGAAATCATTGAATCGGAGATAAAGGCTTGAGCCAATTCTGAATGTTCTTGAGAGATGCTCACGCAACCAAATAAGGTGTGGTATTGCGGGTTTTTAGCCACGTAATGGCCGATGCCTTGCCACAGTAAATCGAGCGCTCGAGGATGGCGCTGGTATTTAGGTACCACAAAGGAGCGACCCATTTCTAAACAGTCGCCCATGCGTTTTAAATAGGCTTGGTCAAAATCGTATAGTGAGCGGCTATACAGAGCATTGATGCCGTGTTGCTCAACAATTTCGTTGGCATGACCCAGGCGGTAACCACCTACTAAGCAATGAGCGTCGTTGTCCCAAACAAATAAGTGTAAATAGTGAGGGTCAAATTGGTCGCTGTCTAAGTGTTTGCCGGTACCTTCTCCGGCAGCTCTAAAGGTGACTTCGCGGGCCAAGGCTATCTCATCCATGATTGGCCCTAAGCGTGGGTAGGGGGCGCAATAAACACTAAAGTGACGGTGGCTGACTAAGATGCAGTCTTCTAAAGTATCTAACTGCTTACGTAGTTCTTGGCGGCCATTAGGTAAACATTCAACTAAGTGCAGCGGCGGGTGCTTGGGCGCAGCTTTAGCTTTTTTATTATTAGGTAAACTCAGTAAATCAGTCGCTACCCGCAAGTAATCGGTAACGGCTTGTTCATCACTTAAGTCTTGATAATCTTTAGGAGCAATTATTTCGCCAATTTGCATGGTAAATTCGCGGCCACGTTTGTTTATTAGCTCTCTGGGTAACAAGGCGGTGCGGAGGCGACGATGCAATAAACCGGCAAGGTAAAACAGCTTTGAATTACGGCCGCTAACAAAACAAGGCAATACGTGAGCCTTATAACGTTTGGCTAAACGACCTACTAAGTTATTCCACTGGCGATCTTCTATTTGACCCGTTTCAGTATTGATTGCCGACACCATACCCGCCGGGTAAATCATCAAAGCACCGCCTTTAGACAGGTGCTGGCAAGACATGCGAATGCCGCGGGCATTTTTCTTGGCGGCTTGCTCCGAGAGCACATCTACGCCAATAAAGAGATCTTTAAACTCTTCAATATTGGCTAACAGTTCATTTGTGAGCACTTTTAAGTCTGGGCGCACTTGCAGCAATAATTCACTCATGGCTACGCCTTCTAAGCCACCCAAAGGATGGTTAGCTACAATAAGTAGCGGCCCTTCTTGCGGCACGTTTTTAAGTGCCTCAGGGTTATTGGCGAGTAGCGAGAACTCTAAGCAGCGCATGGTATGACGCAAAAACTTTTGTGCTGTTTGGCTGTCATCTACAAAGTTGGGGGCAGCATCGTAGTGCTTGGCCAAGCTACTTAAACCTAGCACCTTTTCTACCACTCTGGCTAACCACTGTGGGCGCATACTCAGCCTAAATGGATTGTTTTTTTCCTGCATGGATTACTCCTTAATCCGTTTCTGGATAACAAGCGGTGAGTTCTCGCTCATGTTTCCAGCGTACTAGCAGCTCTTTAAATTTAGGTGGGCGATAACCACGTTTTCGATTGGCAGCACCTAGTTCAAATAAGGTTTTGTATTGAAACAATAATGAGCGCATCGCTTCGCGAAAGGGGGTTTTGCGATCCCAAATGTGCAGGGACTCTGAACTGGCGCTATTTATTTCGACTATTTCTAGTTTGATACCTTGTTGTAAGTGAGTGATGTCAGCGAATTTAATGTCCATTCGGCCGTAATAGAACTCGGGCAAATCGACCATCATTTGGTTAATCGCTTGGTTTAATTCTGGAGTGATTAAGTCATTGGCATCGCGAAAAATAGCGCCTCGACAATGACTGGCCGAGAACACCAATTTATAGGGTTGGCCTTCATCGATAATGCTGTCTAGTTTGTCGTGATGACGGCTTAAATACAGGTGTTGCAGTTCGCTAGCGCGAGGGTCCGCCTGAATCAGCTGTTTTAAGGTGGACTGGCCATCACCCACTACATAAGGCGTGTACTTTAGTGCCAAAGAAATAATCTCACCCTGTGGCTGGTCGGGGTGGCGTACAAAGAACACACCTGCCTCGGCTTCATAGCTGGCCAGTTTTTGAATCAACATGGCTGCATTGAGTGGATAGTTTTCTAGGCAATCTTGCAGCTCTTGGCGGTTATGCAGCAACTTTACTCCCGCCCCACGGCAGCCAATATCGGGCTTTCCTACCACTGGAAATTTTAAGCCGCGTTGCTCCATTTGCTGTAGTAAGTCTTCTACTTGACGAGCTATCGGAGCGCCGGTGCGATTGACTTTCATCCAGGCAAGGACTGCGTCGTCGCATGATCCGGTAGCTTGAGCCAGCAGCTCGCTTTTGCCTACACCGACCATGCCGGCTAAAGGGAGTTTGGGGTTTGCCAATAGCGGTAAGGTGAATGAGCGATGGCGAATGCCTAAGGCTATCCATTGAAATACCACTGGAATATACACTGCCCAAGTTGGCCAAAATTCAAAGAAAGAAGTGGTTTTTCCGTTCATATCTAGGGCCGGCATACCGGGGGATACGTAAGGCGAAGAGGGCTTGGTATTTGTTTGTTCAGTCACAGTAACGGCACTTCCTTTTGCTTTTTATCTGTTCTAACAGACCTGCGTATTTCGATAAATAATTCAATCTCCGTTAGATTTAGTCTAGTTCAGCAAATTGATTAACCCAATACAGTGTATTAATGCTCCAGTCTAAGCGAGAATAGTTACCAATAAATGTAAGACTTTCGGATGGTTGCGCTGAATGTTTATTGAAGATTTACACCTACTGGCTGGTCAGCATCAGTTAGCGATAAAACGCTGGGAGTTAAAAGCTGGCGAGCACTGGGCGATCTTTGGCCATAGTGGCAGCGGTAAATCTTTGTTGGGCGCTTGGTTGGTGGGAGATTTAGTAGCCGAGCGAGCCACCTTAAGCAAACAACCACAGCGCATTGCTTTAGTCTCTTTAGAGCAGCAACAGGCTTTGCTTGAACTGGAACTGGCCGATGATGACAGTGAGTTCACCGATCAAATAGATAGCGGGCACACAGTACTTGAGTTGCTTGAAGCTGGCTGTTCTGAGCCGCGTTTACTTGAGCGAGTGAGCCAGCAGTGTGATTTAACAAACTTACTTAAGCGCGGTTTTCGTTTGTTATCAACTGGCGAAACGCGTTGCTTGATGCTGGCATTAGCACTGATTAAGCAACCACAATTGTTGATTTTAGACGAACCTTTTGCCGGCTTAGATCTCCGCCACCAACAGCAATTACTCGCCCTGCTTGAACAACTAGCCAAAGAGTGTCAGCTATTGATTATTAGCTCGCGTGACGATGAGTTGCCGGCGTCAATTAGTCACGTAGCGGTGCTTGATGAGCAAGGGCTAAGCCAGCAACTCACCATTGAGCAGTGGTTGCAGCATCCCGAGCGCCAGCAAATGGAACATCAAGCTCAGCAACAATCTTTGGCTATTGTGCAGGCTCTGCGTGAGTCTCAACAAACCGAGCCAGTTTCACCACTGTTCTCTATCACCCAAGGCTCGGTGAGTTATGCCGGTGAAACATTGTTTAGTGGCTTAAATTGGCAAATACACTACGGCGAGCATTGGCAAGTTCGTGGCCCCAATGGTTGTGGAAAAAGCACCTTGTTGAATCTGATTTTTGGTGACCACCCACAGTGTTACAGTAATCAAATAGAGGTTATGGGATTTCGCCGTGGTAGCGGTGAAAGTATCTGGCAAGTTAAGCAGCATATTGGCATGGTCTCGGCGGCCTTACATTTACAATATCGGGTCAACTGTAGTGCCCTTGAGGTGGTGTTGTCGGGTCTGTACGACTCTATTGGCGTTTATCAACAAGCCAGTGAACTTGAGCTTGAACAAGCACGTTTATGGTTACAACTATTTGGTCTGGCTAACTTAGAAAAGCACTACTTTAAAAGTTTGTCCTATGGGCAACAGCGTTTGTTGATTATTGCTCGCGCCTTGGTGAAAGGGCCGCAACTATTATTGCTGGATGAGCCTTGCCAAGGCTTAGATTTTTTGCAGCGCAATATCGTGTTAAAAGCTTTAGAGTTAGTGGCCAAACACAAGCTTAGTCAGCTAGTGTATGTGACTCATCATCTCGACGATGCCTTGCCCAGCATTAAGCACTTTATTGATTTTGTCGATGGCGCGGTGCAAATCACTCAGCATTGAGCCTTGAGCCTTGCGCGCTAAGGTAAACTAACTCTCAAGCCCTAACTCTGAGGAGCAACAAAATGAATTGGTATATAGCTGTACTTAAAAAATACTTGGTGTTTGGCGGGCGTGCTCGGCGCAAAGAGTATTGGATGTTTGTACTTATTAATAGTGTGATTGGCGTGATATTAAGCTTTGTCGATCAAGTAACTGGCACAGTAAATCTTGAGTCTGGTTTTGGTGTACTTGGCAGTATTTAGGCTTTGGCTGTGTTGTTGCCATCGATTGCGGTAGCTGTGCGCCGACTGCATGATACAGGCCGCAGTGGCTGGTGGCTGTTTATACTGCTATTGCCCATTATTGGTGTATTAGTGCTGCTATTTTTCTTTTTGTCTGACAGTGAGAGCGCTGCTAATGCTTACGGAGACAATCCTAAAGGCCAGACTCTTTAGGAGTGTGTTAGCCAATTGAGCGGTGAGAATAAAACAGCGGGAGTAGGGCTTAATCGCCAGTATTATCGGCGTGGTCCCGACTATCGCCATGGTGATAGTGTCGATTTTGCCGATATTAAGCATACCTTTGGTTTTGCTGGTTTAGCTATTGGCGCTTGGGTTAATAAACAAGAGAAACAACGCGCCGCAGAGCTAATCTTTGATGCCTTGGCAGACCTTGCATTCTTGCTTAACTTACCGCCGCTGGCCATAGGTTTGAGAGGTTCGTTAAGCTTGGCCTTTGGCACTGGTGGCCAGGCCAATGTGCAAGCCCACTATGCACCCGGCAGTCAAACCTTGGCACTAGCCAAAAATGCCGGTGCTGGCGCGCTAGCTCATGAGTGGTGGCATGCTTTTGACCATTATATGGCGGCAAAGTTGTTTTCTAGCCCTCCTCAGCCTCGTGAGTTTGCCTCTACGCGTTGGTTGGCGGATGACAAACAATATACCCATCCTTTAAACCGGCGACTTGACCAGTTGTTTGCAGCGGTTTTTTTAAGCCAACAGGGTAAAGATTTACACTCTTATGTGGCACGCTCTGTAGCTTTAGATAAACAACTAGGGCAGCGTTATTATAGCCTGCCTACCGAGATGATGGCGCGGGCGTTTGAAGCTTGGATCCAAAGCCGAGAAGACATCAAAAATAATTATTTAGTGAGTGGCACCAAGCAAACTGTTCTGGCTAAACAGGGCGGCTACCCTGATGCTCAGCATCTAGTGGAGATTGGTGATTGTACTTTGCAATACTTTGAATTATTGGGTCGAGTCCTCGAAGCGAAAGAATAAGAATTCCAGATGACGGTTTGCTTTGTTTGATCAATGTGTGCTGCCGCATAAGTTTTCTATTCACAAATACATCAAGGATCGTATACTTATTGGTCTTGTTAATAGTGAATCTGCAAGCTTAACAAGACGCTTAAGACATCAGGGAACAGGGAATGTTGCGACTACTATCTATCATTTTATTGGCTTTTACTTGGCTCAACAGCGCCAAGGCTGCCGAGCAAGTAGACTTACGGGTATTGGCTTGGCCGGGTTACGCCGACGCCGATATGGTCGCGGCCTTTGAACAGCGCTATAAGGTTAAGGTTAAAGTTAGCTACATTACTAGCGATGATGAAATGTGGCTGAGAATGGGCCATAAACAAGGCGAAAACTACGATGTTTTTGCGGTTAATACAGCTGAGTTACAGCGCTATATTGATGCCGAGCTTGCTACACCTCTTGAGCCGCAAACCATTGGCAATATGGCCAAACAGTTGCCTCGGTTTAGATCCTTACAGGATATCCCCGGCGTTACCCGGGATGAGCAGGTATATGCTATTCCTTATACCTATTCTGAAATGGGCTTAATCTACAATAAAAATTATTTTGAACAGCCGCCCACTAGCTGGCAAGTATTGTGGGATCCTCAGTATCAAGGAAAGGTTCTGGCATACAATGGCAGTGCCCATAACTATTCCTTAGCTGGCATGGTGCAAGGTGTAGATAATCCTTTTCAGCAAACTGACCAAGAGTTTAAGCTCAGCACAGAGCAGCTATTGGCCTTAAGGCGCAATGTATTAACCTTTTATAGCTCTCCCGAAGAAGCCTCAGAATTTTATAATCAAGAGTCGGTAGCTTTAGTATTTGCTAACTATGGCGCTCAGCAGCTCAAACAGTTGCAAGATGCAGGCGCAGACATTGGATATGTTATTCCGCAAGAAGGTGCCTTGGCTTGGTTAGATTGCTGGGCAATGTCTAGTGGGGTGAAAAACCAAGACTTAGCCCATAAGTGGATTGATTTCACCTTAGAGCCTTGGGTTAGCCAGTTGTTAACCGAGCGCCAAGGCTTAGCTAATACCATTGTGCAAGACACTCGCTCGCTACCTGAAGACAAGATCATTTGGCTCGAAGAAGTGGAAGACCATCAACGCCGCAGTGAGTTTTGGGAAAATATTCTTAGCGGCAAAACCTTGCAGATGATGAGCCTGCCATGATCAACTCCATTTCTCTTCGTTTTGGTCTTTGGTTTGCCGGCTTTGGAATTTTAGCTTCAGTAGTTACCGCTGCAGTTAGTTACCATGAAAGCCGAGGTTTGTTAGCAGAAAGTGCCGAGCGAGAATTAGCCACAACCACCCAAATCCTTACCCGAGAGTTCAGTAGTAGCATTGATGAAATAACCAAAGATGTATTGTTTTTAAGCTCTATTCCGCAAACAGCGGGCTACTTTGAGGCTGACAATAAGCTGGTACTTTCCGAGCAGTTAAAAGATATTTTTAAGCAAAAACTGAGTTTAAATCCTTCTTATTTTCAGGTTCGCTTTATTGGCGCGGAAAACTTTGGCCGCGAGCTAATTCGCGTAGATAGGTTAAGTGATGGTTTAATTGCTATTCCCGCCGCGAGTCTAGAAGAAAAAGCCCACTATCCCTATGTATTTCGCACCTTGCGTTTAGATGCAGGCGAGAGCTACTTATCCGATGTGGATATTCACAATGAAAAAGGGGTTGAACTTGGGCAACACCAGCCTACTTTAAAGATTGCTTCACCGGTATTTTCCAATGGCAAAGCGCTGGGCTTGGTGGTTGTGAATGTGGGTTTAGAAAGGCTGTTTAGCCAAATGCAGGCCGATTTGCCCGAAGGCGTAGCTATCTATTTAGCTAATCAAAAAGGTGACTACTTAGTTAATCCTAATCCCGATAAGCAGTTTGGTTTTCATTTTGGCCATCGCTATTTAATGCAGCGTGACTTCCCTCAGATGGAAGTGCTGTTTAATGATCTGCAGCCAAGAACCTTTGTGCTAGACTCCTCCGCGGTTTACAAATATGAGCGAGCCGTGTCTTTCACCCCTTTGTTTTATGGGCCAAAATCTAGCCCTAAAATGGCAATGTTGGGTCTATCAAGCCCACTGCCTAGCTTAAGCCATATTATGGACTCTTTAGCGGGTTCGATGATTAAGGTTTGTTTAGCGCTGAGCTTAGTTGGGCTACTTACTTCGCTGATGTTTGCCAAGGTTCTGTCTCAGCCTATTCGGAATATGGTGACTGCAGTAAACTCTTTTTCTAAGGGTAAGCTGCCCGCTGCCCAGCTCTTGCCTATCGAGCGTAAAGATGAAATTGGCTTATTAGCCAATACCTTTAAAGCCATGTCGCGGCAAATCAATAAGCAAATTGTTGAGCTTAAAGACAATGAGATTAACCTTCGCCATATGGCCAGCCACGATAGTTTAACCGGTTTGCCTAACCGCAGTTTGTTTTTGGAGCAGCTACGCGGTTCGGTTCACCGTGCTCAAACCGAACAAAATAGCCTAGCCGTAGTGTTTATCGATTTAGATAACTTTAAGACGGTTAATGATAATTTAGGCCATGAAGCCGGTGACCTCTTATTAAAGCAGGTTGCAACAGTATTGCGCGATTCTATCCGCTCTGGCGATTCGGTGGCTCGGTTTGCTGGTGATGAGTTCATGCTGGCATTGGAATCAATATCAGAGCCCGAAGAAGCCAACGAGGTGGTGAATACGGTGCTGCGTCGTTTAGCTCAAGAAGTGAGCTTAGGGGTGCATATCCAGCCGGTTTACGCCAGCGTAGGTATTAGCATGTATCCAGCGGATGGTAGCGATCCAGAACTGTTGATACGTAATGCCGATGCAGCGATGTATCAAGCTAAGTCTAAGGGGCGTAACCAATTTAGTTATTATGCTTTAGATATACCCTCGGCAATCGGCTAAGCCACCTTATCAAAGTGGCGCTGAATCATACTTGGTTTGTCACTTTCTAAGAACAGCAGCTTGGCAGCACTAAAACCTTGCTGGTTTAACCATTGCGTTGCGTTAGTGACTTCAAGAAAAACCTGTTTGTTATAGTGTTGCTCAGCCGGCAACATACGTTGAAGTTGGTATTGTTTGAGTGGTGAAAAGCTAAATACTTGCGCCACGTGGCTCATCCCCATTTGAATACACCATTGCTGCAGTTCACTGATTGCCAGCTCTGCTTCCGGTACTGCTAATTCCCATTGTTCTAACAATACTAAATGTGCCCAAGGTGCTGATAGTGATTGCCCAATACGTTTGAAGTCTTCAGCAAAGTGTTCACTGATAGCTTGATTCCACGCGCCTTGAGCGCTGGCTATTAGCAAGTTGTCGAGTAGGTACAGCTGATAGTCGCCGTGAAGTGGTTCTGTGCTCATAGAGATTTTGGCTAGTTAATAATGTTTAAGTTTAGCCAAGATTGTTAGCGAAGCCAGCCTTTTGCTTTGTAGGCTAGGGCCGGCTTTTATTAGGTGAATTATCAGTTTAAGCGCGTTTCTTACTGGCTACATCCATCCAAACCGCCAATAGCAAGATGCTACCTTTGATGATGGATTGCCAATATGTTGGTACATCCATCATGCTCATGCCGTTATCTAAACTGGCCATAATAAATGCGCCCATCACTGCGCCAAATACTGTGCCCACCCCACCGGCTAAACTGGTGCCGCCAATCACACATGCCGCAATGGCGTCTAACTCGGCGATGTTACCAGCAGATGGCGAACCCGCGCCTAAACGTGAAGCCAAAATTAAGCCCGCCACGCCCACCAATAAGCCATTAATAGCAAATACTGATAGCTTGGTGCGCTCAACGTTGATACCAGATAAACGGCTGGCTTCAAGATTGCCACCAATGGCGTAAATGCGGCGACCAAAGGCGGTTTTCTTGGCCATAAAGGCAGCGGCAAACATCAGCACAACCAGCAACAATACGGGAGTGGGAACACCGCGGTAGTCGTTTAATAGTAATACCGTGCCTAGGGCGAAGATGGCAATCAGGCCAAACTTGAATATATCGCCAGTGACGGGGTTATTACTTAATTTGTGCTCGGTGCGCGTTTTACGCAGTTTGCCTTGCCAAGCAAAAAACACCGCCAGTGCGCCAACCGTGGTGATCAATGAGAACATGTCTGGCAAATAACTTTGACCGATAATTCCCATGTCAGGGGTAGTGGGGGCAACAGTGCTGCCGCCAGTGATTCCTATGAGTATGCCGCGAAAAGCCAGTAAACCAGCCAGGGTGACAATGAATGAAGGAACCTTGCGATAGGCTACCCACCAGCCATTCCATAGGCCCAATAAAAAGCCCGCGCACAGGGTTAGAACAATGGTTAGCGGTAACGGTAGTTGCCACCACACATCCATAATGGCCGCTGCACCGCCCAATAAACCCATCATTGAGCCAACCGATAAATCAATCTCTGCCGAGATGATCACAAACACCATACCAATGGCGAGTATCCCAGTAATGGCCGTTTGGCGCAGCAAGTTGGAAATATTTCGTGGGGTTAAGTAGCTCCCTTCCGTGGCGAAGTAGAAAAACAGCATAATTACCGCAATGGCTGCAAACATCACCAATACTTGCAACTTCATTTTCTTCAAATTGCTCATCAAGCTCACCTTGTTTGTGGTGCTATTGATTGTTGTTTCTTGACTCGACATCTTGTTACTCCTCGGCCAACGCGCAGTCCATCACCATTTCTTGGCTCAGGTCTTGATTGTCTAGAAGGCCTTTCAATTTACCTTCATGCATCACTAATACTCGGTCACTAATGCCTAATACTTCCGGCAATTCGGAGGACACCATAATGATGCTGATCCCTTGTTTAACCAATTGATACATCAACTTATAAATTTCATATTTTGCCCCTACATCGATGCCTCTTGTGGGTTCATCAAGGATCAAAATACGCGGCTGCAATAATAAAAATTTGGCTAAAATAGCTTTTTGTTGGTTGCCTCCGCTGAGGCTTTTTATGGCCAACTCTGGGGATGCTGTTTTTACCTTAAGGCGTTGAATGGATTGTTCTATGGCTGCTTGTTCAGCAGATTCATTGACGGTTTGGCCTAAGCCACTAAACATGTTTAAACCGGCTAGGGTAATGTTTTGACCCACTCCCATAATTGGCACAATGCCATGGCGTTTACGATCTTCAGGCACCATGGCAATGCCGTGATTCAAAGCATCGCGATTGTGGCGAATTTTTATCGGTTTTCCATCTAGTTCCACAGGGCATTGGTAAATGCCTTCGTAAGAACCAAATAAACACTGCATAAGTTCGGTACGGCCCGAACCCACCAAGCCAGCTACGCCCAAAATCTCACCCTTACGCAGACTAAAACTTACTTGGTCTACTTGTTTAAGATTGGACGATTTGCTCAATTGGGCGTTAACCGGCCCAACTTTGAGGATCGCGTCGCCAATAGGGTGCTCTTCACGGGGAAATAGCTGTTTAAGCTCGCGACCTACCATCATGCTAATAATGTCGTCGGTGGACATGTGTTTAGCATCTTGAGTTCCAATGTGCTCACCATCGCGAATAATGCAAATGCGATCAGAGATTTCCTTCACTTCGGTGAGTTTGTGGGAGATGTATACACAACTTACGCCTTCGCTGCGTAGCTGTTTAACAATATCTAGCAATACTCGTGTTTCAGACTCGGTGAGTGGTGCACTTGGCTCATCAAGAACCAATACTTCGGCCTTTTTGGATAGAGCTTTGGCAATTTCGACCAGTTGCTGTTGGCCAACCCCCAGTTCACGAATAGCCGTGTCTGGTGATACATCCAACTTAACCCGTTTAAGCAAATTCTCGGTTTGCTTAAACATGGCGCTGTGATCAAGTACCCCATAGCTGGTGATTTCTGCGCCGAGAAAAATGTTTTCTAGGATCGATAGCTCTTTAACCAGGGTGAGCTCTTGGTGAATGATAGCAATGCCTTTCGCTTCGCTATCGCGAATATTGCGCGAAGCAAGCGGCTCGCCTTTATAAATGATCTGTCCTTCGTAACTACCATGGGGGTGAACACCGGTTAACACCTTCATTAAGGTGGATTTCCCAGAGCCGTTCTCGCCACAAAGCGAGACAACTTCGCCACGTTCTAAATTGAAATTAACCCCATTAAGCGCAATCACTCCGGAGAATTTTTTAACGATGTCAGACATCATTAATAAGCTACTTTGGCTCATCATAACTCCTAATAAAAAGGGCGAGGCGATGGCCCCACCCTTTTTTACTGCGTAGTGAAATAGTGCTTAATTGTTATTGGTATACGTCGTCTTTGCTGTGGAAACCGTCGGCAATAACGGTTTGGTCGATATTCGACTTGTCTACCGGAATTGGCGTAAGCAGGTAAGAAGGTACGTCTTTAGTACCGTTGTTTAAGCTAGAGTTCGACTCTGGCATTTGGCCGTTGCCCATTTGCACTGCCAGCTCTGCTGCTGTAGTGGCGAGCAGTTTAATTGGCTTATAAATGGTCATGGTTTGGGTACCAGCTACCACGCGGCGGCTAGCGGCTAAATCGGCGTCTTGACCAGAAATATGCACCTTACCAGCTAGACCTTGTGCGTCTAATGCTTGAATCGCACCACCTGCAGTAGAGTCGTTCGAGGCAACTACCACATCGATATTGTTGTCGTTAGCAGTTAAGGCATTTTCCATGATTTTTAGGGCATTCTCGGCTAACCAACCATCAACCCATTGGTCACCCACCACTTTAATATCACCTTTGTCGATCAGTGGCTGCAACACGTTCATTTGTCCTTGGCGGAACAACTTAGCATTGTTATCAACTGGTGAGCCGCCCATTAGGAAGAAGTTTCCGTCGGCTTTACGCTCAATCAGTGCTTGAGCTTGTAGCTCGCCCACTTTTTCATTGTCGAAAGACAAGTAGAAATCGATATCGGCATTGTTGATCAAGCGATCGTAGGCTAATACTCGAATACCTTCGGATTTAGCTTCCGCAATCACGTTAGACAATACTTTGCCGTTGTAGGGAATAATGACTAATACGTCTACGCCACGAGAAATCATGTTCTCAATCTGAGAGATCTGGGCGGTTTCATTACTGTTGGACGATTGAACATATACTTTGGCACCAAGTTCCTCGGCTTTCTCAACAAAAAAGTCTCGGTCTTTTTGCCAGCGCTCTAAGCGAAGATCATCGATGGCCATACCAATTTTAACGGTTTTGGCAAACACTGGGGCGGAAACGGCTAACGCGACTGCGCACAATAGAGTGGTCAGTTTTTTCATGTTTTGGCTCCTTGCTTTATAGCTTGTTTTATATTTTTTAGCTAATTGTAGGGTGTAGAGGTAATCCCAAAAACTCATTCCTCGTGAACCAGATTAGGCTTATAAGATACACTCACCAATGATGCTTTTTCATACAGCTATAATGTTTATTCACATTAAGTGTCACTATGTGACAGGTCTCAAGAAAACGTTTTCTCAAAGGTGCAGCTTTTTAAGAATTACTAAAAGTTGGCACTATAGTTGAGTCACACTTTTGCTTATATTTTATTAATTTGATAATAAAGTTAATAAAAGGGCGGTGGAAGAAAGTTTGAAATTTTTATAATAAGCTGCTGAAAATAAAGATATTGTCTTTTTTCACAAAGAGATTTAAGTGAAAGCTTTAGCTTCACTTAAAACGCAGGTAAAGCTCACATTAGCTGTGATGTTGAAACTCGCCGATTAACTCAATTTGAGCCGCTTGCTCACTAAATGTCTTTAGCGTATCTAAACCCGGCGCTTGCTCTGGAGTATATTGTTTGGCCATGGCGTTGATCCACTGTAAACCAAATTCACTTTCGTAAGCTGAGCTAAGCACACAACTTACTTGGTTAGCTTGTGCTTGGTCGATAATGCTGGCACAGGTTCGCCAAGGGCCCAATAAGCTGGGTTTAATGACTAAGCAGCGCAAACCTTCGAAGTAATGATAGCGGTAGCTACTGTCTTGTAAGGTTTCATCTAAGCCAATGCCTACGCCTGTACGTTGGGCTAACAACTCACATTGTTGGCTATTCATTAGCGGTTCTTCGATATAGTCGATGCGGCTAAGATCGATATTCTCTAAAACAAAAATCGCTTGGTTCCATATCCAACCGCGGTTTGCATCTAAACGTAGCTGTAAATCAGGATAGCTGCGTTGTAGTTGCTGAATCAGTTCGAGATCTTGTTTGGGGGATTGGCGAGCCACTTTTAATTTGGCTAGATTACCAGATTGAGAGTCCAGTACTTGTTGGCAGTGAGCGAAGTCGCCATTAAGTAGTGGGTAGCCAGAAACAATGGGAGTAGTTGGTGGTAACCCTGCCATCGCGCAGTCAATACCAAAGGCAACACTTGGATACAACTTACGTTGAACATGCCCTTGTAAGTAGTCGGTAATTTGCTGCTCTGCTTGCGCTAATGTTTCTTCGCTAAATCCGGGTAGTGGAGCTATTTCTCCGCGTCCCAAGCGGCCATCACGAAAGCGAATTTCGAGGTAAAGACCTTGGCGTTGCTTATGTTTTAAAGAACCAAGCTGTATGGGTTCAACAAATGCTTGGGTATAGCGACTTAAGGTAGCACTTTGCCAGTTACAGAGCATGCTGAGACCTCTCAAATACTAGACGTGATGAAGCTCTCATCACTCTGCAAATTTATCACTTTGTACGGAATGGCCGCAATAGCAAATATGCGATTTATTATTATGCTTTAGTGGGTATTTTTAAGCTGGTTGAGTGGTGCAAGTGAGCTATTTGAGCGGTGCAAGTGAGCTATTTGAGCGGTGCAAGTGGACTAGGTTAAATGAAGAGTTGGACAGAAAACTCGCTAAAGCATACGAGGATTCTGCCCTTCACCATTGCCGTTATGGATTACGTTTAAATTTACTGAACTCAGGCGGGCGTTTTTCGTTAAAGGCGTTTCGGCCTTCTTGGCCTTCTTCAGTCATATAGAACAGCATGGTGGCGTTGCCAGCGAGTTCTTGTAAGCCTGCTTGGCCATCACAATCAGCATTGAGTGCCGCTTTTAAACAGCGCAGAGCCATAGGGCTGTTTTGCAACATCTCACGACACCACTGCACGGTTTCTTTTTCTAGCTCTGCATAGGGCACTACGGTGTTCACTAAGCCCATATCCAGTGCTTCTTTTGCATCATACATACGGCATAAAAACCAAATCTCGCGCGCTTTCTTTTGGCCGACTATGCGCGCCATGTAACTGGCTCCCCAGCCACCATCAAAGGAGCCTACTTTAGGACCAGTTTGGCCAAATTTGGCGTTGTCGGCGGCAATGGTTAAGTCACACATCATGTGTAATACATGGCCACCACCTACAGCGTAACCGGCTACCATGGCTACCACAGGTTTAGGGCAGGTACGAATTTGACGTTGAAAATCTAATACATTTAGGTGATGGGTCCCTTGGTCATCTTTATAGCCGCCGTAATCACCACGCACCGATTGGTCGCCGCCAGAACAAAAAGCCAGTTCACCTTCGCCAGTAAGAATAATCACACCCACTTCAGGGTCGATGCGCGCATCGTTTAAGGCGTGCATCATTTCTTGAACGGTTAAAGGGCGAAAAGCGTTGCGAACTTGCGGGCGGTTAATGGTGATCTTGGCGATGCCGCAGGGGGATTTATGGTAGCGAATATCTTCGTATCCATTGTCGGCATCCTGCCAAGTTACTGCTGAGCTATCAATTTGAGTCATTCTCTTCTCTATCGTTATTGAGGACACTGGACAGTTGTTCGAGAAACAGTGTCGGTTGTTCAAAATGGCAATTGTGCCCAGCGCCTTCAATGATGTGACATTTAAGGCGCGGGTAATCTTGTTGTAGCTGTTTGGCTAGCGCTTGGTATTTATTGTCTAGGCTTCCACCAATAAAATCTAGCGGCATTTTTAACTGACCAAGTTGCCGACTAAGGTCTTGTTGCAAACCCAAGCTGGTTGCACGCAAGGTTGCGGCAATACCTTGTCGGTCTTGATGTTGGCGGCGTCGGATAAGCTGCTGCCGCTGCTGGCTAGTTAGGTTGGCAAATACTGCTTGTTGGTACCATTCGTTGATTAGCGTATCCAGAGGCTCTGTTAACCAGCGGTCTGCCCAGCGGTTGTCGTGCACTAAACGTTGTTGGCGTGCATCTTCATCACTTAAGCCAGTGTTGGCAGATTCGATAACCAGTCGTTCAATACCTTTGGGGGTAAGTAAAGCGTGTTGCAGCGCTAAGCGTCCACCTAGGCTGTAACCCACTAAATGGTAATGGGCGATTTTAAGGCGCTTTAAGCATGCGGTGAGCTGGTGGCTAAAATCTTTAAAGGCATTGCGTGGTTTGAGCCGCTGCTGGGCGCTCATGCCATGGCCAGCTATATCCACCGTTACGCAGTAGTAGTGCTGGCTAAGCGCTGCAATTTGCGCTTGCCAGTCGCTACCGCTACCTAGAAATCCATGTAAAAAAACTAAACAGGGGTGTTGGCTTTGTCCGTAAACGCTAAAGTGCATCGTGGCTGGCTACCTGACTAATTAAAGATTGATAACGCGCACTGGCATCGCCTGGAGTAAAGCAGACTTCAATCAAGCTGGCTCCGGCTTGTTGCTGTGCGCGCTCAAAAGCATGGCTGAATTGTTCGAAATTTACCACCTGTTGATAAGCCAAATTGAAGGTGGCTGCTGCTGCGGCAAAGTCGGCCTGATGAGGCAACTGGTAATACTGTTTGCTTAGCTGTTGATCTTGCGGACCAGGTGATAGTGCTGGTAGCAGATTAAATATCTCGCCGCCGTTATTGTTAAACTGCACTATCACTAAATTTTGCTGGCTATTAGCGGCAAGGCTTAAGGAGTTTAAGTCATGCAATAACGAGGTATCGCCAATCACCAAAGTACACGTTTGTTGCAGACCTTCGGCAACTCCCACACTGGTGGCTAATAAACCATCAATGCCCGAAGCCCCTCGGTTGGCAAAGTAATGCTCTGCTTGGCAAGGCTGGCCAAGTAGTTCAAACAAACGCACGACCATGCTATTGCCCATAAATAGCGCCGATTGTGGGTTCTGCTGGACGGAAATTTGTGCGCATATTGCTAGCTCAGAGTAATCGAGTAAGGCAGCATTAACCTCCTCGCTAATGGCTTGTTGAGCTTGGGTCCATCGCTCTAAATACTGCTGGCTAGTAGCGCTTGCCTTAACCGGATGAGCGTGTAGCCAAGCTTGGGCGCTGCATTGCCAGCGCTGCTGGATACTGTGGCCGGGGTTTACCCGCTGCGCTGATTGATCAATTAAATAGTACTGTGCTGAGCTCTTGGCCAGCCATTGGTTAAGGCGTTTCGACACCAGCTTGCCACCAAACTGAATTATCAGTTCGGCTTGTACTTGTTCGGCAAATCGCGAGTTGGCGAGTAATAGCTCTGCGTGTTGAATCAGCCCAGCACCTTCTTGAGCTGTTTGCCAATGGCTTTGGCAATCGACTACCACTGGCCAGCCTGCTTGCTGCGCCCAAGTTATAATGGCTTGGCTTTGCTCGGCCGTTTGCTGGCCTATTATTACCAAAACTTTGGACTTTTCGAGTAGCTCTGGCCACTGCTGACTAACGACCGGCTGGGAGCTATTAGGATGTTGTTGGTAATAGGGCGAGCCGCTGTTTATCCAAGCTTCAAGTTGCTTATAAAGTGCAGTTAAATCTTGTTTAGCTTGTTCAGGATAAAAGGGTTCACGGTAAGGACAGTTTATATGCACTGGGCCAGGCGTTTGTTGCTGCAGCGCTAAGGCATGACCCAGCTCGCTAAGCATATTGGCAAGTGAGGCATCAACACTGGGTTCGGCTAGTTGGCCGCTATATACCGGGTAGTTGGCAAACATCCCCTGCTGTTCGATGGCTTGGTTAGCACCAACAGCCACAAGCTCAAGCGGTCGGTCGGCGCTAAGCACTAACAATGGAATGCTCGATTGCTTTGCTTCAACCAGCGCTGGGTAAAGATTAGCAACCGCACTGCCCGAGGTGGTGATAATGGCTACAGTTTGCTGGCGAGCCTTACTTAAGCCTAAAGCAAAAAAGCCTAAACCGCGTTCGTCAAAGTGGCAATGGCTAGTGGCTTTAGGGTGCTTAGCCACCGCTAAAGTTAATGGCGTAGACCGAGAGCCGGGGGCGATACAAAAGTGCTCAATGCCGTGGCGAATGCAATCTTCTATTAAGCACTCAGCCCAGGCAATATTAATATTTTTAATCAAGGAGTAGGTCCTTATCTACCAACTGCAATACCGTGGCGATTTTGTGGTTGAGTTCTTGCCATTCTTGTTCAGCTTGTGAGCCTGCCACAATGCCTGCACCAGCAAAGGTGCTCAAGTGTTGAGGGGTAACTAAGGCGCTGCGAATAGCCACCGAAAACTCACTTTGGGCGCCACTTAACCAACCTACTGCGCCAGCATACCAGCCACGGGCATAGCCTTCATTTTTAAGAATGTATTGCACTGCAGAAGAACGTGGCAAGCCGCCTACTGCGGGAGTGGGATGCAAAGCTTGTAATAACGAGCGGTCGTCTAAGGCGGGGCTAATACGGGCCTGAATCCTGCGTTTTAAGTGCTGCACTCTATCTAGCTTTAGCAACTCTAGATTATCTAAGGTGCGTACATGCAGGCTTAGCTCTTTTAAGCGGCGGGTTAAATCATCCACTACCAGTTGGTTTTCTAGCTTATTTTTGGCGTCTTCTAGTAGCTGTTCGCCCAGTTGAGCATCTAGCTCGCTGGTTTCTCCACGTGGCGCAGTGCCGGCCAATGCTTCACTGACCAATTGGCTGCCTTCACGAGAATACAAACGTTCTGGGCTGCAGCCTAAAAAGCTGGTTACTCCATCAAACTGAAATAAAAAGCTGTAGCAGTTACGTTCTTTTTGTTGCCATTGTTGTAGCAAAGAAAAAGCGTTTATTTCGGCGTTTAGTTGCAAATTGGTTTGCCGAGACAACACAACTTTGGCGGTGTGTTGTTGAAAATCTTCGCTGGTGACTTGCTTAACCAAGTGCTGCCATTGTTCGCGACTAGGTTGGTCTTGGCGAGACAAGGCTTTAAGTGGCGTGTGCTGCAGGGCTTGTGCTGGTTTTAAGGCAGCAAAGGCCTTTTCGATGCGCTGATACTCTAGCTCTGGTTGATGTTCAAAATTAGCATTGATGAACAAGCGGGTATATTCGCCGTCACAACGTATTTCAAAGCGCGGCAGAATAAAGCGGCGATGCGGAAAGCTTGACCAAAGAGCACTTTGGCGAGCAAAGGCAATGCCGCCATAAAAGCGCAGCTGGTTATTGTGTGGGTCTAATTGGTCACACACCGATTGCAGCTGTTCTAAGTCGAGCACCGATTTAGCCGCGCCCACAAAGGCAACTTGTTGCTGGCGTTTGTTTTTCCAGTAACCGCGGGTGGTGTGTTGTTGCTGGTTAAGCCAGGCGAGAAGATCGAGCTTTGGCAGTTTTATACAAACCTGCTGAAAACCCTGCTGCGGCAATAGCCTAAGCTGGTTTATGGCATTTTGAAACTGGCTAGCAGTGAGTCTCACCTTAACTATTCCTGCTTTATTACACCGTTTCAATGTAGCTGTTTTTGTTACAAGTTTATAGTCAGATTTGGCTCAGCCTTGATGCTGAGCAATAATAGGCGCTAAGTTCTTATCTTAATGTTGAATATTACTTTGAAATCATGGCTTCATGCGGCGCGTTTACGCACCTTGCCTTTAGCGAGCGCGTCGATAATTTTAGGTTCTGCACTGGCCTATTCTGAGGGAATCTTTGCTTGGCCTGTGTTGCTGCTAGCCTTGCTAACGGCCTTATTGCTGCAAATTCTTTCCAATTTAGCCAATGATTATGGCGATGCTGTAAGTGGGGTTGATGATGATACTCGAGTGGGCCCCGCTCGTGCGATTCAAGCTGGATTGTTGACTAAGCAGCAAATGCTTCGAGCCATTATTGTGCTTGCGCTATTGGCTGCCTTAAGCGGTATCGCGCTGCTGGCGGTAAGTTTGGGCAGCAACCTACAGGCTTGGTTAGGGTTTGTCGCTTTAGGTGGGCTGTCGATTGTTGCGGCCATGGCCTATACCATGGGCTCTCGACCTTACGGTTATCGTGGTTTTGGTGATATTAGCGTGTTTTTGTTCTTTGGTTTGCTGGGCGTAATGGGCTCTTACTACTTGCATACCCAAAGCCTGAGTTGGCCAGTGATGATGATAGCGGCTGCCAATGGTTTGCTAGCGACGGCAGTGCTCAATATTAATAATTTGCGAGACTTTTCGCCTGATAAAGCTGCTGGAAAGCTCACCTTGGCGGTGCGCTTAGGCGAGCGTAATGCCCGTCGTTACCACTTGGTATTGGTGGCGCTGGCTTTATTGCTATTTGCCAGCTTTATTGTTTGGCAAAGTAGCGCTAATTTTGCTTGGCTGTGTTTGTTGCCTGCTTTAGTCTTAATGAAGGTAACAAAAACCGTGATGCTGGCGCGCCAGCATCAGTTACTGGACAAGCAATTGCAGCTCACCGCCAAGCTAAGTTTTTTCATCGCCTTGTTGTTTAGCCTTGGTTTGCAGTTTCAATACTAGGGGCTGCCGATTTTTCGCGGTTAAGTTTTGTCCGCGAAAATCAGCTAGAAAGTTCAACAGCCGCTAAAGCCTTATCGCCAAATGACACACAATATTCACATTTAATCTACGCAAGGTGGATAAAAAGCGTTGAGCCTAGTCCTTGGCCTTTGCTAAGGTAGCTAAAGACGTTTTGGAGGATTATCGATGCGCAAGATAGGGATCATCTTGCTGCCAGCCCTAGCAATTGCAGGCCCTAGTTTGGCCAACATGCAGCCTGCCAAGTGGTATAGTGCAGACGGAGTAGGTGTTGTACCTAGTATTGAAGTACTAGGTTTATACGACAGCAACCTTACCAACAGTAATACTGACCAAATTTCTTCCTGGGGAACCATTGTCTCGCCAGCCATTGCTGCTATTTCTGAGCAAGAAAAAAGCACTTATTATGCGGCATATCGCTTGGTGTGGGGCGAGTACTTCGACAGCTCTGAAGATAACTTCTTAGATCATCATCTACGGGTAAATGGCGAATGGGAGTTTAGCGCTCGCCAACGTGCTAAATTGCGTTACGATTTTCGCCGTGACCATGATCAACGTGGTGAAGGTATTTCCTCTGGTGTAGGTGGCGTGATTGATGAGCCCGTGCAATATAACTTCCATGAGCTGCATGGTTTATATGGCTTTGGTGCCAGAAGCGCTACCGCGCAAATCGAGTTAGAAGCCAATGCTCGTCAGCTGGATTACCAAAACTTTCGTGATGTTACTCAGTATCGTGATCGTAATGCTTTTGATGGCAGTGCCCGCTTCTTCTATCGGGTATCTTCGGCTACCCGTTTATTGGCAGAACTTAAGGCTGGCAAAAGTGACTACAAAACCATCGAGCCAAATACAGCAAGTCGCGACTTTAACGATTTTTTCGGCTTTGTAGGCGGAGACTGGGCGATTACCGGTAAAACCAATGGTCGCGCTAAAATCGGTTGGCAACAACGTGACTTTAAAGAAGGTGAACGTGAAAAGTTTAGCGATTTAAGCTGGTCTTTAGCTGCCGATTGGTCGCCTCGCACCTACTCCACCTTTAGTGTGGAAGGTGGTCGACAAGCCAAGGCCCCGGAGCAAGGTGGTGATGTTATCGACAATACCAATATCACTTTAGACTGGGAGCATTACTGGCAAGAGCGCCTAGCGACAACCTTTACGGTTGGTTACGACAACGATGATTATGTTGGTGTGGAGCGACAAGACAAAATATATGAAGGCCGGATAGGCGTGAGCTATCAATTTCGTCGCTGGCTAGAAATTTCACTTTGGCAGCTATGGAGAGATAAAGATTCTACGCTTCAGGCCGTTACCTATGATAAGCAAGTTACCAGTCTTAAGTTGAGACTGAGTTTATGACCAAGGGTTAATTATGAGAAAACACATTGCGCGCCTTAAAAAAGGACTAGTTTTACTAGTCGGCGTGCTGTGTTTTTCTTCGCATGCTGAAACGGTGAGTAACTACCGTTTAGCGGCAGGTGATAGCTTTAGAGTAAGCGTATACGGTGAGCCAGAGCTTAGCTTGGAAACCCGTTTATCTGATGACGGGTTTATTCGTTACCCCTTTTTAGGTGAAATAAAAGTACGTGGCCTTACCCTCACCGAGCTGCAGTTACAGATCCAAAATGGCCTAAAGGGTGACTATTTAGTTGACCCAATGGTGCAAGTAACCATGGTTGAATACCGGCCCTTTTTTATTAATGGTGAAGTGGCTCGCCCAGGTGCTTACCCTTATCAACCCGGCTTAACGGTAAATCGTGCTATCACTCTTGCAGGTGGTTTTACCGAGCGTGCCGGTAAAAGCAAAATTACTATACAAGCAGAAGGGGCGACTCCCGATGAGCGCGAGCGAGTAAGCCTTGAAGACCGTGTTTCTGCTGGTGATGTACTTAATATTCCGCAAAGTTTCTTCTAATCCCATTGTTGGCTTAGGCCAAATGCCTATCTAAACCTGTTAGCCTAGTTTTAAGCAAAATAGCGAATATCATCATTGGCTTTCTTAATATCACTATTGTGGTTTGGTTTTATCGGCCCTATACTCGGCTCTCTTGTCGGAGTGCCGAAAGGCTGAGACCACGGTTAGCTAAGCTACGTTGTGTGGGATCCGTATAACTTGATCAGGATAATGCCTGCGCAGGGAACAAGATAAGTAATCAATTCCTTCTGTTACCACTAGTGTAAAAATGCACTCTTGGTCTAACATTTGGTTACTTTTCCTACATCCGACAAGCCTCATTACTTAAATTTTTATTTAGAGGCCAGTCATGTCAAGACGCGAAACTCGAGCTGCAGCAGAACAATACATTAATAACCTGCAAGGCCAACCTTTTCCAAATTCAGAAAAAATCTATATTCAGGGAAGTCGAGACGATATCCAAGTCGCCATGCGCCAAATTAACCTGTCTGACAGTTTAGTAGGTGGCACCAAAGATGAACCAAAGCTTGAGCCAAATGAGCCAGTGCGTGTTTACGATACCTCGGGTATTTACACCGATGAAAAAGCTGAGCTAGATGTTCACAAAGGTTTGCCGCAGTTGCGTAAAGCTTGGATTGCAGAGCGTGGCGATACTGAAGAGTTAACTGGCCTTAGTTCTAATTTCTCACAGCAGCGTTTAGCAGATGAAGGCCTTGACCATATCCGCTTTGAAAGCTTACCTACGCCACGCAAAGCTAAATTAGGTAAAACTGTAACCCAGCTTCATTATGCTCGCCAAGGCATTGTGACTCCAGAGATGGAATACATTGCGATTCGTGAAAATATGGGTCGCGATAAAATCCGTGAAGACCTGTTAGCCGAGCAGCAAAAAGGCCACTCCTTTGGTGCTTCTCTGCCTGAGCATATTACCGGTGAGTTTGTTCGTGATGAGGTGGCTCGCGGCCGCGCCATTATCCCATCTAACATTAACCACGCAGAAGCCGAACCAATGATTATTGGTCGTAACTTCTTGGTTAAAGTAAACGCCAACATTGGTAACTCAGCGGTGACCTCTTCGATTGAAGAAGAAGTAGAAAAACTAGTATGGGCCAGCCGTTGGGGCGCAGATACGGTAATGGATTTATCTACTGGCCGTTATATTCACGAAACCCGCGAATGGGTGATTCGTAACTCTCCTGTGCCAATTGGTACCGTGCCTATCTACCAAGCCTTAGAAAAAGTGAACGGCGTTGCCGAAGACCTTACTTGGGAAGTGTTCCGCGACACGCTGATTGAGCAAGCCGAGCAAGGGGTGGATTACTTCACGATTCACGCAGGTGTATTGCTGCGTTACGTACCAATGACGGCGAAGCGAGTTACTGGCATTGTATCGCGTGGCGGTTCAATTATGGCTAAGTGGTGTTTAGCCCACCATAAAGAAAGCTTCTTGTATGAGCGTTTTCGTGAGATTTGTGAAATTTGTGCCGCCTACGATGTATCACTATCGCTAGGTGATGGCATGCGTCCTGGTTCGATTGCCGACGCCAACGATGAAGCACAATTTGCTGAGCTAGAGACCTTAGGTGAGCTAACAAAAGTGGCTTGGGAATACGATGTTCAAGTGATTATCGAAGGCCCTGGCCACGTGCCAATGCAAATGATTAAAGAGAACATGGAGAAGCAATTAGAAGAGTGTCATGAAGCACCGTTCTACACGCTTGGTCCATTAATCACCGACATCTCTCCTGGCTACGATCACTTTTCATCGGGCATTGGTGCTGCAATGATCGGTTGGTTTGGTTGTGCCATGTTGTGTTACGTAACCCCTAAAGAACACTTAGGCTTACCTAACAAAGAAGATGTGAAGCAAGGCATGATTGCTTACAAGATCGCTGCTCATGCGGCTGATTTAGCTAAAGGTCATACTGGTGCGCAAATTCGGGATAATGCGATGAGTAAAGCGCGTTTCGAGTTCCGCTGGGAAGACCAATTCAACCTAGCCTTAGACCCAGACACTGCGCGTGCCTATCACGATGAAGCCTTACCACAAGAGTCGGCTAAAGTGGCTCACTTCTGTTCAATGTGTGGACCTAAGTTCTGTTCAATGAAAATCTCTCAAGAAGTGCGTGATTATGCCAACGAGCTGGAAATCAAAATGATTGACGAGCCATTGGCCGATTTAGGTTTTGTGGCCGACGGTATGGCAGAAAAATCTGCTGAGTTTAGAAACAAAGGTGCCGAGATTTACCACTCGCCACTGCGCGCCGAGACCAGCGATGAAGTTTAAGCTGGAAACTGCTGAAGGTTTGCGTCCGCAAATTTGGACTATTGCTGGTAGCGATAGTTGTGCGGGTGCAGGCTTGCAAGCTGACTTGCTAACTGCCCATGATCTTGAGGTGGAGTGCGCCACCGCAGTAACAGCGATAACTGCGCAAAACATTAAGGGAGTGACGGCCATTCAGCCGTCTTCACCTGAATTGTTAGCGGCGCAGCTAGATGCGCTTGCGGCCACCAACCCCGCTAAAGTGATTAAGATTGGCATGTTGGGCAGTGCAGAATTAGTGCGTGTTGTGGCAGATAAAATTGCCACTTATAAGGCGACTTGGGCCGAGCCTCCGTTGGTGGTGTGTGACCCGGTATTGGTGGCAAGCTCAGGTGCTAGTTTATCGCTGGATGATCTCATGCAAGCCTTGCCTGCATTATTGGCGCAAACCGATGTGCTAACACCTAATGCCTCAGAGCTAGCGACCTTAAGTGGTGTTGCGTTAAACAGTGTGGCTGAGCTAAAACAGGCTTGCGCAGCTTTGCTTCAACAAGGCGTAAAAGCGGTGTGGGCCAAAGGCGGACACTTAGCGTTAACTCCCAAGATAGCTTTGGATTATTTCACCGACGGCCAGCGTGAAATTGTATTGTCGAGCGAGTTGATTGACGCACCGCATACCCATGGTACCGGCTGTACTTTAGCCTCTGCCTTGGCTTCTGCCTTAGCCCATGACTTTTTCATGGAAGACGCTTTGGTTATTGCTAAAGCCTATGTTTATCAAGGCTTAAAGCAAGTTACTGGGCGTGGCAATCTAGCCCATCTTGGGTGGCCTACAGAGCGGGTAAATTTCCCACGGGTAGAGTCGGCGCAAACCGAGCTGGGTAAGCAATTTGGCTTAAGCGAGTCTTGGCCAGAGGCTGTGCCTTTTGCGCGCTGTGACACTAATAAGCTGGGTGTTTATCCTGTTGTAGACAGTGTTGAATGGATTGAGCGCTTGTTAAATATGGGCATTAAAACCATTCAGCTGCGGATTAAAGATAAAACCGATGCTGAGGTTGAAGCTGATGTTAAACGTGCCATTGATTTGGGGCACCAACATCAAGCGCGTTTATTTATTAATGACTACTGGCAACTGGCGGTTAAGCATGGTGCTTATGGTGTGCATTTAGGCCAAGAAGATTTAGAAGTGGCCGACTTGCAACAAATTGCTGCCGCAGGTTTGCGTTTGGGCATTAGTACCCATGGTTATTTTGAATTGCTACGTGCTAGCCAGCTGCAACCAAGTTATATTGCACTTGGACACATTTTCCCTACTACAACCAAGGATATGCCATCTAAGCCGCAAGGTTTAGCTAAACTCAGCCGTTATGCTCAGTTGATGCAAGATTACCCCTTGGTAGCCATTGGAGGCATCGATTTGCCTCGAGCGAAACAAGTTTGGCAATGTGGTGTGGGCAGTGTGGCAGTGGTACGGGCAATTACCGAAGCAGCCGATCCGGTTGCGGCAGTTGCTGAGCTAGAAGCCATTGTCAGCCAATAAATAGCCAGTCAGCATTAGGAAGCACTATGAGCCAAACCAGCAAGCAATCAACCTTAAGCGATCAAGAAGTTCTTCGTTATAGCCGCCATCTGTTACTTAAGGATGTTGGTGAAGCGGGGCAGCTCAAGTTAAAGAGTGCGCAGGTATTGCTGGTTGGCATGGGCGGATTGGGCGCACCTGCAGCCTTGTATTTGGCTGCGGCTGGTGTTGGCAAATTAGTGTTGGCAGATTTTGATGAAGTAGACAGCTCTAATTTACAGCGCCAAGTCTTGTACCGAGAAGACGACATTAAACAGCCTAAAGTCGTGGCGGCTAAGCAGCATTTGCAAGCTCTAAACTCAAACATTCAGGTGCGAACCGTTAACCGTAAAATGGATGAGATGTTGCTGGCCATGGAAGTGGCTCAAGCCGATGTAGTGCTTGATTGCAGTGACAACATCGCTACCCGTTATGCGGTAAACCAAGCTTGTGTTATGGCCAAAGTGCCACTAGTTAGTGGAGCTGCGGTTGCCTTTGATGGACAGTTAATGGTGTTTGATTTTCGCCAGGCTGAACAAGGCTGCTATCACTGCCTATTTCCTAATGCCAGTGAACAGCAACTCAACTGCAGTAATGCTGGTATTCTTGGCCCAGTTGTAGGCACCATTGGTAGCCTGCAAGCCTTAGAAACGATCAAATTGATAGCGGGCATTCCTTCTGCTCAACTCGGCCGTTTTTCCAGTTTTGATGCGCATAGCCTTGAATGGTTTCACCTTAACGTGAACGCCGATGCAAACTGTCCGGTATGTGGAAAAGATAAACAAACATCATGATTAATATTGAATTTAATGGTCAAGCGCAGTCGCTTGATGCTGAGCTCAACATTGAGCAACTATTGGCATTGCACCTGCAAGCACCTGAAGGCATTGCGGTGGTGCTTAATGGCAACATTGTGACTCGCAGCGAGTGGGCAAGCACCAAGCTGGCAGACCAAGCCAAAGTAAGAGTATTTCGCGCCATTGCTGGCGGATAAGAGGAAGCCTTGTGTTAAAGATTGCAGATAAGAGTTTTACCAGCCGTTTGTTTACCGGCACTGGCAAATTTGCGACCCCACAGTTAATGAGTCAAAGTATTCAAGCTAGCGGTAGCCAGCTAGTTACTATGGCGATGAAACGTGTCGATGCGCAAGATCAGCAAGACGATATTCTGGCTCCGCTTATTCAAGCAGGGGTGAACCTATTGCCTAATACTTCGGGGGCACGTAACGCTGAAGAAGCGATATTTGCCGCCCAGTTAGCTCGAGAAGCCCTAGGCACTAATTGGCTCAAATTAGAAATTCATCCAGATCCTAAGTACTTAATGCCCGATCCTATCGAAACCTTAGCCGCAGCAGAGAAGTTGGTAGAACAAGGTTTTGTGGTGTTGCCTTACGTACATGCTGACCCCGTATTATGCAAACGCCTTGAAGATGTTGGTTGTGCCGCAGTGATGCCCTTAGGCGCGCCTATTGGCACTAACAAAGGGCTACGTAGCCGCGATTTCTTAGAGATTATTATTGAGCAAGCCAATGTACCGGTAGTGGTTGATGCGGGTATTGGAGCGCCTTCAGATGCTGCTCTTGCTATGGAGTTAGGCGCAGATGCAGTGTTGGTTAATACTGCTATGGCAGTGGCTAAAGATCCGGTAGCAATGGCTAAGGCATTTGCTCAAGCGGTTGAAGCTGGGCGTAGTGCCTACTTGGCAGGTTTGGGCGCAGAGTTGCGTCACGCTGAGGCATCGAGTCCCCTCACTGCATTTTTAGATACTTTGTAATTAGAGAAGCCCATGAGTTTTGCTGAGCAATTAGCCCGTTACGACAATACCGCTGTTCATATGGCAATAAACAGTAAAACCGCTGCTGATGTAGAGCGAGCGCTGGCCAAAGATAAGCTGGACCTTGATGATTTTCAGGCGCTTATTTCACCGGCTGCTGAAGCTTACATTGAGCTTATGGCACAGCGCAGTATGCGTTTAACTCAGCAGCGCTTTGGCAAAACTCAGCAATTCTATATCCCCTTATATCTCAGCAATATGTGCAGCAATGTTTGTGACTATTGTGGCTTTTCCATGGGCAACAAAATTCGTCGCGTCACCTTAGATATGGCGCAGTTAGACGCTGAGCTAGAAGCTATTAAGCAGCTAGGCTTTGACCATATTCTATTAGTTACCGGTGAGTCGGAACGTAAAGTGGGTATGGATTACTTTCGCGAAGTTCTGCCAAGAATTAAGGCGCGTTTTTCTCATGTTTCTATGGAAGTTCAGCCCCTTGAGCAAGACGAGTATGAGGAGTTGATTAGCCTTGGCTTAGACGCGGTGATGGTTTATCAAGAAACCTATAATCGCCACCGCTATGCCGAGGTTCACCCTAAAGGTAAAAAACGCGATTTCGATTTTCGCCTTGCTACTCCTGAACGTTTAGGAGAGGCTGGTATTCGTAAAATGGGCATTGGCGCACTAATTGGTTTGGATGAATGGCGCAGTGACTGTTTTTATGTAGCTGCTCATTTGCAATATTTAGAGCGCAAATATTGGCGGAGTAAGTTTTCAATTTCTTTTCCACGCTTGCGCCCTTGTGAAGGCGGCTTCCAGCCCAAATCGGTGATGACCGACAAACAATTAGTACAACTTATTTGTGCTTATCGTTTGTTTAACCCAGATGTTGAGCTGTCGCTATCTACCCGAGAGTCTGAGCACTTCCGTAATCATGCTATTCCCCTTGGCATTACCAGCATGAGTGCATTTTCGAGCACTCAACCTGGTGGTTATGCAGACGATAGCACCAAAGCGCTTGAACAGTTTGAAATTAGTGACGAACGCCGCCCAGAAGTAGTCGCCGATGCAGTAAAACAAGCTGGCTATCAAGTGGTGTGGAAAGACTGGGATCGGGTACTAGGCTAGTGCAAGTATTTTGCTTCTAGCTGTTCTAGTGCCCCTTGCTCTAGTAGCAGCTTAAGTTGCTGATCAAAGCGCTCAACAAACTCAAGGTCTACTTGTTGTTTGCTAAAGGCTAGGTATACCGGTACTTGTCCCAAGGCAGGTTTAATCAGCTTGATACTGTCTGCTTGTCCCTCTTGCATGGCAACCAGCTGAGCTTGGCGACTGTCGGTGGCAATCATGTCTAGTCGCCCGCGCAATAAGGATTTCACCAACCCTTCTACACTGTTGTGTTTCTCTACGTCGAATACTTGCTGACTTAGTGCATTATCAAAACTTGGTGAGATGCGGGCATTGCGAACTTTTCCTATACGATAGTCATCTAGCTCGGCGTAGTCACCAGAGAATTGATTTCCTTGCCAAGAGCTATGTGCAATTAAATGCTGATCTAGCAGCAAAAACGCGGTATCAGGATAATAAAAATACGCTTCACGGTCGGGAGTTCGCATAGTGGGAATCAAGCCTTGGCTTTGGTGGCTCTTTACTTTAGCAAAGGCGCGGGCCCAATTGCTAATTTCAAAGTTGGCTTCAACGTCTAGTTTCTCAAAGCTTTGTTGAATCAATTCTACAATGATGCCTTCGGCCTTACCCTGAGCATTAACCATTATATAAGGTGGAAAAACAAAGCTTTGTATATCGATGGTTTTAGCTTGGCACAGGCCAGAGCTGATGATTAGTAAGAAAACTGCGAGTCGTCTCATGGGAGTCCTCATCCTTGAGCTTACCGCAAATTATAGAGAATCATGCTAAGGTATGCGACCTTAAGCCGCAGTCATTAGTTAGAAGTTGTGGTTTAAGACTAATAACAAGTAAAGAGGTGTGATGTGTTAAAGAAATTACTAGTAGCCGTAACGCTAGTACTTACCGTGGTAAGTGGCGCAATGGCCGAGAAACTTACTGTGGGTGCTGCAGAGCACGTTAAAGTAGTAGAAGCTGACTTAAGCTTTTTAACTCGGATTGATACCGGGGCAGCCAGCACTTCTTTGCACGCAGAAAACATGCGGGTGATTGATGGTGAAAACATCGACCCTGCTGACTACAGCGAAGCTGAACAGAAATCTGTGGTGCGCCCGCTTATGCGTAAAAATGTTGGTAAGTATTTGCAATTTACCACCGAGAACGAACATGGCGAAAAGCACCAAGGTAAAGCCTTAATTACCGATGTTGCAGCGGTGCGTAATTCTCAAGGTCTAGAAATTCGCTACAAAGTTGCCTTGGCGATTGCTTGGCAAGGGCAGGCTAAAACCGTGGATGTAAACCTGCGCGATCGCAGCAAAATGCATTATAAATTGCTGATAGGCCGCAACTGGCTTGAGGGTGATTACTTGGTTGATGTAGAGCGCAATAAAAACCTGAAGTAGCCTCAATTATAAGGTTTGGTGAACCCTAACAAAACGCGCAAAGCGGGGTTTGCCATGCTCGGTGAGTCCGTTGTAGCGATATTCCACCAAGCTGCCAATAGGTGGTGGGTCAGCACGTAATTGGTCACTTAAACCACTGCCAATTTTAAACTGCCGGCCTTGCTGGTCTTGCACCACTAATGCGCCAAGCATGCCACGGTATTTTCCTTTTCCATCGCTATAGGCGACCACTTTAGCCTCGGCGTCTTGGTAACTTTTGTATTTGATTAGGGCATTACTGCGTGTTGGAAGGTACATGGATTGAGGGTCACGTAGCATTAAACCTTCGCCACCTTCGGCACTAATTTTAGCCAGTTGTTGTTCTAGTGTTGGCCTTCCTGGGTAGGCGCGATAAACCGGAACCCGCATGAACTCGCTAGTGCTGCTCAAAGTTTGCAAGTGGCGGTAGCGCTGCTGATAAGGGCCGGGGTAGTGGGGTAAGTCAAACACCACAAACTGAACCTCTTGCCATTTGTTCAAGTTAGGCGATTGTTGCTTTATTAGGCTGACGAGTTCACTAAATCTGCCTCTACCTAGCCACAGTTCACCGTCTACCGCCATCTCGGGCAGTTGCTTGCTGATTGTCTGAGGAACTTCAATGACATGGCCTGCGCGGCTAAGTAACTGTTTACCGTCCCAGTAGGCTCTTACGCCGTCGTACTTTTCACATACCCAATAGTTTTGCAGGTCTAAACCTTGCTGATAATCGCTGGCTAATACTAGCGCTGGCGGCTGTGGACTTTGAGCATGTAGTGCTTGCGAGCTAAAAAGTAGCATGCATAGGCCAAGCTTGTTGCTAATCGAACGATCCATGTTCTACCTATAGTGAGTTAATTGTTATTAATGGTAGTGCAAAACATCGTTGCTCGCTAGGGCTTTATGCTTTATCTATGTTATTAATGTGTTATCTAATGATATTGCAATGATTGATGCTTAGACCTCACGACTAAGTATTGGTAAATAACTAGATATTATTATCACTGGCGCCTAACGTTAGCATTCTCTTCTATTCATTGGAGGCCTGAAATGAGCCATCAGTATCAAGGTCAGTGTCACTGTAGGGCAGTGAAGTTTAGTTTACGTACTAGCTTGGAACCTGCGGTGCGCTGCAATTGTAGTTTGTGCCAGCGTAAGGGCATCGTAATGGTGACCGCCGAAGTTGATAGCTTTAGCTTACTGCAGGGGGAGCAGGATCTTACCTTGTATCAATGGAACACCAAAGTGGCCAAGCATTACTTTTGTAAACACTGTGGTATTTATACTTTTCATAACCCGCGTACAGCGCCAGAACTTACTCGAGTAAATGCTGGTTGCTTACAGGGGGTGGATCCTTTAGATCTAGAAGTTGGAGTAGTTAATGGTGCTAGTTTGTCTTGATGAGGGCATAAAAAAAGCCGACGCATAGCGTCGGCAAATCGAGTACACATAAGGAATAGGCTTAGTGTTTACTTGCTGAAAATATGTTTGTTAACAATGTTTTCTAGCTCTTCTTGACGACCTGATACGTGTTTAGGGTCAATGTTGTCGCCAATTGCTTGAGTGGCTAAAGACTCTAGGCTGTAATCGCCAGTCATAATGGCTTTACCTAGGTCACCGCTCCAACCAGCGTAGCGATCTGCAACGATGTTGCTGATTTCTTGGCTCTCAATTAGGCTAGCTGCTTTTTCTAGTGCAAGGGCACAAGTGTCCATGCCGCCAATGTGGCCGTGGAAGAAGTCAGCTGGATCGATACTTTGGCGACGTAGTTTAGTATCAAACATTAAACCACCAGTTTTAAAGCCGCCGTTACGCAAGATGTCGTACATTACTGGCGTCCACTCTTCAACACTGTTCGGGAATTGGTCAGTATCCCAACCTAATTGCGCATCACCGCGGTTAGCATCAATAGAACCAAATAGGCCTAGTGAAATAGCAGTCGCAATTTCGTGATGGAAAGAGTGACCCGCTAGAGTAGCGTGGTTAACTTCAATGTTTACTTTCACTTCGTCTTCTAGACCAAATTGCTTCAAGAAGCCGTAAACAGTTGCAGTGTCGTAGTCGTATTGGTGCTTAGTAGGCTCAGCTGGTTTTGGCTCAATTAAGATTGTGCCGGTAAAGCCAATTTTGTGTTTGTGCTCTACTACCATTTGGAACAAGCGACCTAGCTGCTCGCGCTCTTGGCGTAGATCAGTATTTAGCAAGGTTTCGTAACCTTCACGGCCGCCCCATAATACGTAGTTTTCACCACCTAGCATTTTGGTTGCGTTCATAGCAGTGAAGATTTGGCTCGCAGCGTAAGCAAATACTTCTGGGTTAGGGTTAGAGCCAGCGCCAGACATGTAACGTGCATTTGAGAATGCATTTGCTGTACCCCAAAGAAGCTTCATGCCGGTCTCGTCTTGCTTCTGAGCAAGCACGTCCATCATCACCTTCATGTTTTCTGCGTACTCTTTAATAGAGTTACCCGCTGGAGCTACGTCTACGTCATGGAAAGAGTAGTAAGGCGTGCCTACTTTAGAGAAGAAGTCGAAGGCTACGTCAGCTTTCATCTTAGCCATTTCAAGCGCGTTGCCAGGCTTCTGCCAAGGGCGGTCGAAAGTGCCAGTACCAAAGATATCAAAACCATCCCAGCAGAAGTTGTGCCAGTAACAAGCACCAAAACGTAGGTGCTCTTCCATGGTTTTACCCATGATTACTTTTTTCGCGTCGTAGTGACGGAACGCTAGTGGGTTAGTGGACTCTGGTCCTTCGTATGCGATTTTTTCAAACTGGTCAAAATATTGAGCCATGGAACTACTCCTAAAAAAGAATGCGTTTTCATCGGAGAACCAATCTCCTTCTGTGAGCTTATTGTTAGCCTTGCTTAGCTTTCTCTCAATTATGAAAAATGCAGACTTTTTTCAGCTATTTACTTTTCGTGCGCTAACTCGCGTTTTAAACAGCGCTTTTTTAGGAATTTTCAAAAAATCTGCAATAACATTGCGGGTGTGTGAAATTTCGTAATGCTATTTAGTGGTGTTTTAAGCGGTAAACACTGGATGAAAAGCTATTCATCTTATCTTGTATGGCATGAAACCCATGTTTGCCTAGCGGTAAATGCTGGTATGAGTTAATTGCAGCCACTAGTTGCGAGTGTTTGATTTATTGAGTGTATAAGGGCGCTTAATCAGCGTTGCGCTTTAGTCCCGACAACGAGTAAGTGTTGTCTAAGTATTTGTTTTGCACTTCGCTGATGGCTCGGTTGAGGTCTTGCATAAAGCCGGGATGTTGTTCCAAGTAAGCCTTGGAAATGTAGATACCAAAGGGGGCAGAACGCTGCACAACTTCAATATATTCACCACTTACTAGGTTGGGGTGAACATGGCTACTTTTAAATACATCGGCCGACAAAAATGCGGCGTCTATGCGTTTTAGGTCAAACAGTAGCTGCGCAAGTTTAGCAACATTTTTTTGCTTGCCAACCACCTTGAAGTGATGAGTATTAAGCCAGCGTAAGGTATTGGTACCTTCAATTGAGGCAACTTTTACGTCGGTCTTAAAGTTGTTGGCATCTGGATCGAAATAGCTGTCATAGCGGAAAAACCAACTCCAATTGTTGTAAACAATGGGCATCGAAAACTCGGCGATAGCATCGCGTTGGCTGTTCTGAGATGCAAAGAAAAAACCATCGGCCACGCCGTATTGCACATCGCTAAGCGCGCGTTTGTAGTTGGGTACCGGGGCCATTTTGTATGGCTGTTCCAGCACTTGCATGATTTTGTCGACTAGAAAGTTACCAGCAGCTGGTTGCTCGTCACTGGCATAAGTATAAGGAGGAAAATTTGGATAAACTAAACGTAAGGGCTCCGCTTTTACTTGGCTAACAAGCAAGCTTACGATAAGCGTTATCATTACCCTTGAGAATAGCTGCAAAAACAGTCCTTTTTAGTATCTTTCAAGCCCCAACAATAAGTATAGACAGCTGTTTAAGATCAGTGGTTTAGCTAGAGTAAATACTTTGGTTTGGTGAGTTGAGTCTTACTTTTTCGGCTTTGCTTGTCAATTAACATCATTTAAAGATGAAAAAAAAGGCGCTGAATCATCAGCGCCTTTAGCTCGATAGGTAAAAATCTTAGCTATTGAGCAAGCTTAAGCTTTGGTCTATTACGTTTTCTACAGTAAAGCCAAATAGTTTGAATAGCTCACCAGCAGGTGCCGATTCGCCAAAGCTTGTCATACCTACAGTTACGCCATCTAAGCCAACGTATTTGCCCCAGAAGTCGGCTTGTAGTGCTTCAACCGCTACACGAGCACGAACAGCTTTTGGCAGTACTGCTTCGCGGTAAGCAGCATCTTGTTTGTCGAAACGCTCGGTACAAGGCATAGATACAACACGCACTTGCTTACCTTGCTCGCTTAACTTGGCTGCGGCTTCAACAGCCAGCTCTACTTCTGAGCCAGTGGCGATAAGAATAAGCTCTGGGCTGCCACTACAGTCTTTAAGAATGTAAGCACCGCGATTAATCAACTCTAGTTGTTCACCGCTACGTTTTTGTTGAGCAAGGTTTTGGCGAGAGAAGATTAACGAACTCGGGCCATCAATACGTTCTACGGCATTGATCCAAGCAGCAGCTGATTCAACTTGGTCACAAGGACGCCATGTTTCCATGTTTGGTGTTAAACGTAAGCTAGCCACTTGCTCAACCGGTTGGTGAGTAGGACCATCTTCGCCAAGACCAATAGAGTCGTGGGTGTAAACAAAAATAGAACGTTGTTTCATTAATGCTGCCATACGTACCGCGTTGCGGGCGTATTCCATAAACATTAAGAAGGTGGCCGAGTAAGGAACAAAGCCGCCGTGCAAAGCAATACCATTTTGCATTGCCGACATACCAAACTCACGTACACCGTAGTGTAAGTAGTTACCTGAGGCATCCTCTGCGCTTACTGATTTAGAGCTAGCGTGGAAGGTTAGGTTTGATGGTGCAAGGTCGGCAGAACCACCTAGCAATTCAGGTAAGATTTTACCAATTACATCAAGGGTGTTTTTAGACGCCATGCGGCTAGCAATGTTTGCTGGCTCGTTTTGCAAGCGTTGCAATAAAGCTTGAGTTTCAGCTTTCCAGTTTTCTGGTAACTGACCTTCTACGCGACGTGCGTATTCGGCAGCTAGCTCTGGGTAGGCTTTTTTGTACGCGGCAAACTTGTCGTTCCAAGCGTTTTCGTGCTCGCTGCCTTTAGCTTTGTTATCCCAAGCTTGGTAAACATCTGCTGGGATTTCGAACGCGGCGTGTGGCCAGTTTAAGAATTCACGAGCCGCTTTAATTTCTTCATCACCTAGAGGTGCGCCGTGACAATCATGCGAGCCAGACTTATTTGGTGAACCAAAACCAATAATGGTTTTAGTACAAATTAGCGTAGGTTTAGTAATGTCGGCTTTAGCCGCGGCAATTGCTGCGTTAATTTGTTCAGGATCGTGACCATCAACATCGCGTACCACGTTCCAGCCGTAAGCTTCAAAACGTGCTGGAGTATCATCGCTAAACCAGCCTTCAACGTGGCCGTCAATAGAAATGCCATTGTCATCCCAAAACGCAATTAGCTTACCTAAACCTAGGGTGCCGGCCAATGAACATACTTCGTGAGAAATACCTTCCATCAAACAACCGTCGCCCATAAAGGCGTAAGTGAAGTGGTCAACAATATCGTGACCGTCACGGTTGAATTGTGCGGCTAACATTTTCTCTGCTAGCGCCATACCTACAGCATTAGCAATACCTTGGCCTAGTGGACCGGTCGTGGTTTCTACGCCCGGTGCGTAACCATATTCTGGGTGACCCGGGGTTTTAGAGTGTAACTGACGGAAGTTTTTAAGCTCTTCAATTGGCAGTGCGTAACCGCTTAGGTGAAGTAGCGAGTACAACAACATAGAGCCATGGCCGTTAGACAAAATAAAGCGGTCGCGGTTGCTCCAGCTTGGGTTGCTAGGGTTATGCGCTAAATGGTCGCGCCATAGTACTTCGGCAATGTCTGCCATGCCCATAGGTGCGCCAGGGTGGCCCGACTTTGCTTGTTGTACACCGTCCATGCTTAAAGCGCGGATTGCGTTAGCGTATTGTTGACGAGGGTGAGTCATCTTCTATTTCCTAATAATTAATAAATCTTAAGCTTCTAGCGCTTCAATTAGCATGTTGTCTAGCTTCACTTGGTCAACTGCAAAGGCACGAATACCTTCTGCCAGTTTTTCCGTTGCCATGGCATCTTCGTTATGCGCCCAGTAAAATTCTGCTTCGGTCATTGCAGCAGGACGGTTTTTACTAACACCTCTATCTTGTAGGCGAACGTCTAGTTGCGCTTCGGTTTGGTCTAGCTCTTCAAGTAAGGCTGGGCCAATGGTTAGGCGGTCACAACCGGTAAGTTCTACAATTTCGCCGATGTTACGGAAGCTTGCGCCCATCACAACAGTGTTGTAGCCGTGGTCTTTGTAGTAGCTGTAGATTTCTGATACCGAGATAACACCCGGATCTTTAGCTCCAGCGAAGTCTGCGTTAGCGTCTTTAGCTTTGTACCAATCAAGAATACGGCCAACAAAAGGTGAGATAAGGAATACGCCAGCTTCGGCACAAGCGCGGGCTTGGGCAAATGAGAACAACAAAGTAAGGTTACAGTTAATGCCTTCCTTCTCTAATTGCTCTGCGGCGCGAATACCTTGCCAAGTAGAGGCTAACTTAATCAATACACGTTCTTTGTTAATGCCAGCCGCTTGGTAAAGCTCAATTAAGCGGCGTGCTTTAGCAATGCTGGCTTCGGTGTCAAATGACAAACGTGCGTCTACTTCGGTAGAAATACGACCCGGTACTAACTCAAGTACTTTACAACCAATAGTTACTACCAGTTTGTCGGCAGCCATTTCGATTTGTTCGGCTTGGTCGTTTGATTGGGTTTTAGCCCAGTCGGCTACGTCTTTAAGTAGGCTTGAGTACTCAGGTAAACCTAAGGCCTTAACAATTAACGATGGGTTTGTGGTGGCATCTTCAGGTGAGAATTTGCGCATTGTGTCTAAGTCGCCGGTATCGGCAACAACCGTGGTGTATTGTTTTAGCTGTGTAAGTAGAGAACTCATAAGATGTATAGACCCTTGTAATGAAAACTAATTGTGCGGCTTGTTTGGCGAGCCTTCATTATTGGTTGAAGGTCATTGACCAAAGCTAAGCTTCATGTCCGTATTAAAGTGCCAGACTGGCAATTAAGCGCAATTACGCTTTTTTTAGCGCTAATGTTGAATTTTCGCAGCCCTGATCCAGATCACGCTTTATTAAGCGTTTTGTTGAATTGGGCCACGCAAGCTTCATGTTGCTGTCACACTCCCTTGCATGGTGCGCTGATTTGTTGAAAAAAGAAACGCATCACCACCGCAGAGTTTTAATAACAGTGATGATGTTTTTTTGATCTTCACCAGATCTGTTGGGTTAAGTTTTTACCAAACCCTCAGCTCTTGGTTGTGCTCTGGAATAGCGTAATTACTCAACAAGCTAGGCTATCACTGCGCTTACTCGCTTATAGCGGCAGCTAATTATGCCAGCTTGATGAAACTAGGCTTGTTCGATTAACTCTTCGGTATCTTCAATAAGTGGAGCTAGCTCTCGGTTTGTTACACCCTTTTGTTCGCGCAACATGCCGGGAGTCATGTTCCAGCGTTTCTTAATTGCGCATGACAAATACTGCGGGCTGCTAAAGCCCACCACTTTAGCTATCTCACTTAAGGTTTGCTCGGTATCCACCAATAGCTCTAGCGCCAAATTAAGCTGTGTGTCGAGCAAGTAAGCGTGCAGAGACATGCCTAACTCTTCATGGAATTTATTATCGATAGCGCCACGAGAACAGCCTAGTTCGGCCAGAATTTGTTTTACCTTGATATTGCCTTGGTTAATTCGAATAAGGCTTAACGCGCCCCGCACTAGGTTGTCTTTAAAATGGAAAAAGTCGGTAGAATCTCGGCCAATAACCCGTTCAGGTTGCACAAAGTGATGGCGTTTAACTAAGTTTTTGCCATCCATTAGCGGCTGCAGAAGCGAGGCGGTTAAGTACCCCATGGCACGGGTACCTTGGCGAACCGAAGTTAATGTAGGCAAACTTAAGGTGCAGTTTAGTTCGTCATCGTCTATCCCCATGATAGAGACTTCTTCGGGGATGTTTATTTTAGCCTGCTGACAGGCGTAGCTCAGTTGGCGAGCGCGCACATCGTTGGCAGCAATGATCCCTACTGGCTTAGGTAGGCGGCTGAGCCAATCAACTAAACACTGTAAGTCACTGTCCCAGGTATCAATGTTGTCTTTAGCACTAAACTGGCTATAGGCGCATTGGTTACGCTCACACCAATCGCGCAGCAGCTGCTCGCGGTTGGCCGACCAGTCATTAAAGGGGCGGTTGGGGTAACCACAAAATGCTAAATGGGTATAACGGCGCATTTTTAAGAAACGTGCCGCCATATTGATGATCTGTTTATTGTCAGACATCACCACCGGGTAATCTTGCATGGTATTCGCTACGGTTTCGCTACTGGCAATGCCCACTACTGGAATATTTCGAGACTTAATCGCATCGCGAATTTCTGGGTGGTCGAAGTCGGCAATTACGCCATCACCCTGCCACTTACTAAAATCGTCCACCGAAAATAGATTTTGTTCTCCAATGAACAAACTCCAAGGAGCACCATTTTTCACAAATGATGATATGCCGGTAATGATGCCTCGGTCGTAAGCCATGTTAGCGTTCAAAAGAAGCGCTACGCGATAGTTCTTTGCCATAGTATTTGTCTTCCGTATTACTACGTTCAATGGGCCGGGGTGAGCACATGTGATAAATGCGGATTTATCAGATGTGTTCACTTAACTGGCAGAACAGCCATAGCAAGGCTATGGCTGTTCGTTGGGTTTATTGCTTAAAAAAGTGGTGCTAGTTTTGGGTAAAGCGCTTGGTAAGTTTCGCGGCGTTTAGCGTAAACAGCATGGCGCTCGACATTCACTTGGTGAACTTCAACTAACTCTGGCACTGGGCAAATGGCGGCTAGATCTGGATTCTCGGTTACCCCTAGTTGGGCTAAACGTGCAGCACCAAGTGCTGGGCCTACTTCGCCGCCTAAGCGGTAACTTACTGCTTGGCCAAATACGTCGGCTAGCATTTGACGCCAAAACTGACTGCGCGCACCGCCACCAATTAAGGTGATTTCTTCTGGTTTTAAGCCCGTTGCATGCAGTGCGTCTAAGCCGTCGGCAAAGGCATAAGCCACGCCTTCTAAGACCGCGCGGCATAAATCTAATGGGCCAGTTGAATGAGTCATGCCAAAGAATACGCCCTTGGCTTCTGGGTTATTGTGCGGAGTACGCTCACCTGATAAGTAAGGTAAAAAGTACACTGGGTTATCACTTTCTGGCGCGGCTTCTACGGCGGCTAACATGCTTGGCACGTCTGCTTGGCCGGTTAAGTTAACTACCCAATCTAAACACGATGCGGCGCTAAGGATGACCGACATTTGGTGCCAAGCACTAGGCAGAGCGTGACAGAAGCTATGTAAAGCTGATTCGGGGTTGCTTAGGTAACCATCACTTACAGCAAAGTAAACACCTGAAGTGCCTAAAGACAACATCGCCTGGCCAGGCTTAGTAATGCCTACACCTACAGCGCCAGCTGCGTTATCGCCACCACCTGCTACTAATGGCACGGCGGGCATGCCCCAACGCTCGGCGAGTTCTGCTTTAAGGTTACCGGTAACTTCGCTGCCTTCAAATAGTTCAGGCATGTGTTCACGGCTAAGGCCAGTGGCCGCTAGAATTTCATCACTCCAGTCGCGTTTGGCTACGTCTAACCACATGGTGCCGGCTGAATCTGACATATCAGAGGCAAAGTTGCCCGACAGCAAGTAACGCAAGTAATCTTTAGGCAGTAGTACTTTGTCGACCTTGGCAAAAATTTCCGGCTCGTTTTGCTTAACCCAAAGCAGTTTAGGCGCGGTAAAACCTGGCATCATCAGATTGCCAACAATATCGCGAGAATTAGGCACTGCGCGCTCGATTTCTTCACATTGAGCCGCACTGCGGCCGTCGTTCCATAAAATGGCTGGGCGTAAAATTTCGCCTTGGGCATCCAGTAAGGTAGCGCCATGCATTTGGCCACTTAGGCCAATCGCTTTAACTTCCGCTAGCGAGTGCTGTTTGCTTAATGCGCTAAGTGCATCTTGAGTGGCTTGCCACCAGTCTTGCGGAGCTTGCTCAGACCACAACGGTGCAGGACGAGATACTGTTAAGCTTTCGGTGGCTTGGCTTAAAATGTCACCGTTTTCAGCCTGCAGCACAACTTTTACTCCAGAGGTGCCTAAATCAATACCGATATACATAGAAGTTCCTTATTGGACGCGAGCTGCTCGGCGAAACTACACTGTAATTAAGCGGCAGCAAAAGTGTTTTAAATATGAGCTCATCCTGCCGCGGATTGGAAACTTGGCTCAATTACGAAAATTACCAGAGGAATAGCGTTTTTCCATGGCGTGCCTGAGTTCACAGTTTCGTTTGAAATGTGCATGATCATAATCACATTACGATTTTTCACAGTAGCGTTCGGCTCTTTTTTTTTAGATATTAAATTAAATCTTGATTGGCACCGTGCTTTTAGGAGCCCCACATGTTTGATAAACGTTTCAAAATTACATTGTTATTTAATGCAAATAAGGTTTATGACCGTCAGATCATTAAAGGTATTGGCGATTACTTACAGGCATCACAATGTGATTGGGATATATTTCTAGAGGAAGATTTTCGCTGTCGGATCAGCAAACTACAACATTGGGTAGGCGACGGCATTATTGCCGACTTCGACGACCCTGAAATTGAAAAAGCCTTAACTGGCCTACGTGTGCCAGTGGTGGCTGTGGGCAGCTCTTACGAAAACCCAGAGCAATACCCCGATTTTCCTTACGTGGCCACCGATAACCGCGCTTTGGTTAATTCAGCCTACGAGCACCTAAAAGCCAAGGGTTTAGAGTACTTCGCTTACTACGGCATGCCACCTAATGAGGGCAACCGCTGGGCGATGGAGCGTGAAGCTATTTTCCAACAATTGGTAGCAGGTGATGGTTACGAGTGTGCGGTTTATCGCGGCATGGAGACCACCCCAGAGTCTTGGCAGTATGCAATGAACCGCCTGGCGGATTGGATTCAATCTATGCCTAAACCGGTAGGCATTGTTGCGGTATCTGACGCGCGAGCGCGCCACTTGCTGCAAGTGTGTGATCACTTGGGGATCATCGTGCCAGACAAAGTGTCAATTATTGGTATTGATGATGAAGACTTAACTCGCCATTTAAGCCGAGTATCTTTGAGTTCGGTAGCGCAAGGTTGTCGTAAAATGGGCTTCCAAGCGGCCAAGCTATTGCACCGCCAACTGCAAGGGCAAGAGTTACGTAAAGTGCGTGAGCTGGTAGGCCCAGAGCAAGTGGTTGAGCGCCAATCTACCGATTACAAAGCGCTAAAAGACCCTTACGTTATTCAGGCGATGCACTTTATTCGCCATAACGCCTGTAAAGGCATTAAGGTTGAGCAAGTATTAGATTATGTAAAAGTATCGCGTTCAAACCTAGAAAAGCGCTTTAAAGATGATATTGGCCACTCGGTTCACCAAGAAATTCACTGTGCCAAGTTAGAACAAGCCATGAGTTTGTTGCGTAATACCGAGCTTTCCACCTCCGACATTGCGGAGCTATGTGGTTACCCTTCTTTGCAATACATGTATGCGGTATTTAAGAAAGACTTAGAGTTAACGCCTAAGGCTTACCGTATTAGTAAACAAGAGCAAGAAGAATAGTCAGCAGCAACGGCGCTTTGGCTTGAGTCAAAGCGCATTTCCTTTTAAGCTCAAGGCTGATTGCTGGTTGGTATAAAAGGAGAGCTGCACTTGTCGAAGATTAATAATGTTGCCATTGTAGGTGGCACCCACGGTAATGAATTTAGTGGGGTGTACTTAATAAATAAATGGCAGCAACATCCTCAGCTTATTGCCCGTCCTAGCCTCAAAGTAGAAACTGTATTTGCCAACCCTAAAGCGCATGGTGAAAACAAACGCTACATTGATGCCGATTTAAATCGCCAATTTAGCGCCAGTAACTTGGCTGATTTTAGTTTGGCCAATTATGAGCAATCACGCGCTAAAGCGCTGCACCAGCAGCTTGGCCCTAAATCAAAACCGAACATGGATTTGGTTATCGACTTGCACAATACCACCTCTAACATGGGACCTACCCTTATCTTGTTAGAGCAAACGCCTTTCTACAAACAACTTGCCGCTTACGTCACTATGCAGATGCCAGAAGCCGTAGTGTTTCTCGATGAGCCAGAAGAGGATATGAGTAATCACCGCTTCCTCGCAAGTTGTGGTAAATATGGCGTTTTAATTGAGGTAGGGCCGCAGCCGCAATCGGTGTTGCGCCAAGATGTGTTGGAGCAAATGGAGCAAATGACCGGGCATATTCTTGATTTTGTAGAGCTGCATAATCAACAAGATTTACCCGAGCTACCTAAACAAGTTGAGGCCTTTTTGTATCTCGATAGCATTAAACTACCGCTTAACGACAAGGGTGAACGACTAGCGATGGTGCACAGCAATGTGCAAGACAATGACTACCAGCCAATTAATACTGGTGACCCTATTTTTAGAACCTTTATGGGCGAAGACATTTGTTATCAAGGCGAGAAAACAGTATATCCAGCGTTTATTAACGAAGCGGCATACTACGATAACGACTTAGCCATGTCGTTAATGGACAAAATAGTGTTGGAAATAGAGCAATAAAGGGAAATCCAACAAGCTAACTTTAAACGTTATCAGTAAGCTAATGCTAGGGAGCACTTAGCTTACTGATTTCTTGTATGAACACATCTTCAATGAACTGATGAATGTGACTCTTAACTTGGTGCTTTGGCCATATTAGATCATGCGGAATCACTGGTGAAGATTGCATAAAGTCAGGTGTAAAAAAGCTAACACCTTCAATATTTTGTTTTAAGTAGGGGAAAAAGCCCCAGGCCGTATTTGAGCGAACCGCTTCCAAGGCTAGCTCATACCCTTGGCAATACCAAACATGTGTCGCCATTTTTGCTAAATCAGCCAAATATGTCTCTTTGTGAGAATGAAACAGTACTTGGCTAGAGTGCGCTAAGTCGTCGTTGCTAATTCTCTTTTTTTTCGTAAAAGGATGTTTGTCTCCGCATAACAAACGAAAAGGAATATTGGCGGCGCTAATAAACTCGTAGCTATCTGAGTTACCTTCTATTGACGGAATAAAACCCAACTGCACTGTGTTATTTGAGACCGCCTCAATAATCTGTTGCGCAGGAAGTCGCAAGCACTGTAGCTGTATATACGGCGCTTTGGCGGATAACTTTTCAAACAGCGTAGTCAGTAAATTGGTCGGTAAAATCTCTGCGATAGCTAAGGTAAAACTCACCGGTACGCCTGCGATTAGTCCTTTGGCGTTGGCAATAAACCGCGCTTGGCTATCAACAATCAATTTTCCACTGTCGTATAGAGCCATTCCTTGCTTGGTTAACTGGGGGTAGCGCCCTGTCCTATCAAAGAGTAAAAAACCTAAGTCATCTTCTAATTTTGCAATGTTGCCACTTACCGTGCTTTGGCGTTTTCCAAGCACACGGGCTGTTTGGCTAAACGAGCCCGTTTCTGCGGCGGTTACAAAACACTTAAGCAATTCTGGGTTTAACATATATGTATCGGTATTGACGATGTTATCTAACTTTTAATATAGGTATCGATGCTTAGAATGGCAAGCAGTACTTCATTAGCAAGGCGCTAAAACAATGATTTTAGCCTTTAGCTTCTATTCATATATTAAAAGGTAGCAACATGAAAAATACATTATTAACGGTAGGTCTATTCACCTTTCTTAGCACTGTGTCAATGCAAAGTGTGATGGCTCAAACGGGCTTTGTTTCGGAAGACCAAGCAAGCACTGCTACAAATGTTGTCGGTTTTAGTGGCCCAGGTGGTAAAGCGGAGCACTCAGTTGCGCATGCGTTAAAAGCAAGAGATGAAAGTTACGTTACCCTTACGGGGACTATTGTTGAGTCAGTGGGGAACGAAAAGTATCGCTTTAAGGATGCTACCGGCGAAATCACCGTAGAAATCGATTATGAAGATTGGCACGGCATTAGCGCAACTCCCGAGACTATTTTAGTGATCAGTGGTGAAGTTGATCGTGAATGGACTAGCACTAAAATTGATGTCGAACGGGTAAGTTTAGCGACTAATCACTAAAGGCAATCAGCCTTTTAGTGATTCAAATGTGGTACTAGCATGTCGGTGATGTAGCTATCTTCTAGGGCTTCGCCCAACATGATTTGATGATTAAGCAAGCCCAAGAGTAAGGTGTAAAGGCTTGCTTTATCATCGGCTGAAACGTAGGTAGACAGTAATTCTAAATACTTTTTATTTGCCAGTAGCATACAAGGGTCGCTAGCCACTTTGTCTTCACCAATTACCTCGATATAGTCCGACACTAGCTGCATTTCTTTAAAAAATCGTGGCGCCATTTGCCTTAAGATAACGATAAAGTTTTCTATTTTCTGATCAATGGTGGCCTTAGTGGCTAGTGGTTGATCAATTAGCGCCGATGCATCAACACTTACAATGGCTTGGGTGGCTGCAATAAAAAGCTGATCTTTGCTTTTGTAGTAGTGGTAGACAGCGCTTTTGCTCATGCCTAGTTGTTCACACAGTTGGCGCATTCCAATATTTTTGTAGCCATATTCGAGAAATATCTCTGTGGCTTTTAGCGCAATCTCTTTGCGCTTTTCATCGTGATTTATCAGCTTTGGCATTTGATTCTCTAGCTCTCTGTTACGCCTAGCACTATAACATGGGTTATTTTTTTAGACCACTCGGACAAAATAAAACTTTACCTTTGTATCGATTGGTTTTATTTTAAAAAGACCATATGGTCTAAATAAGGTGAGAGTTATGAATATTGATTGGCAGCTGCCCGAATTGAGAGCAGGCGTGAAGGGGAAAGTTGATAGCTTTATTGGCCCTGGTGCTACTGATGCGGAGAAAGCTTTGCAACTGTATATACCTTTTATATCGAGCGCAGCTCTGCTGTTGTGGGCATGGCACGGCGAGCTGGGATGGAGTGTATTTCAGTTTGTTGTGGCGGGTATGCTTGCGGTTGATATTGTTGGCGGCATCATTACTAATGCTACTTCTAGTGCTAAGCGCTGGTTTCATCGCGATGGACAAGGCTTTAAACAACATATGAGTTTTATAGCTTTGCATTTTGTGCAGCTAAGCCTATTCAGTTGGGCTTTTTTGCAGCTGGATGTGTGGTGGGTTTTGCTAACCGGTACTTATATGCTTGTCGCTTGTGCGTGGGTATTAAAAACGCCGCTGTATTTGCAGCGTCCGGTGGCCTTGATCTTGTATTCGTTTGCGCTAGTACTTGCCTTGGCTGTGTTTGATGCTCCACCGGGGTTAGCGTGGTTTCTGCCTTTGTTTTATCTCAAACTACTCATTAGCCATATATTGCGAGAAGAGCCTTATCGCCCGGATTTAGAAACTAAACAAAAAGTGGAGAATAAAACCGATGGATAAGGAGCAAAAAGTATTGTTGGTTGGTGCCACAGGTTATTTAGGTCTGCACATTGTTGAGCAGCTGTTAGCCAGCGATATAGATTTTAAGGCCGTTGCGAGAAACCGGGCTAAGTTACTGGATAAAGGTGTACCCGAGCAGCAAATTATTCAAGCGCAAGTCTCCGAGCCAAAAGCTATGAAAGGCATCTGCGACGATGTAGATGTAGTGATTTCCTGTTTGGGTATTACTCGACAACAAGATGGCCTGACTTATCGGGATGTGGATTACCAAGCCAATTTGAATCTTCTGTTAGAAGCAGAGCAAGCGGCGGTCAGTAAATTCATTTATGTCTCGGCTTTTAATGCTAAAAAATATCCGCAAGTGCGTTTGTTGGCGGCTAAAGAAAAGTTCGCCAAGCGCTTATTAAGCTCTTCATTGCTGCAAGGCTGTGTGCTAAGGCCAAATGGCTTTTTCTCCGATATGACAGAACTGTATCGTATGGCTGCAAGCGGGAAAGTGTACATGTTTGGCAATGGCGAGGTGCGAGCTAATCCTATTCATGGCAAAGATCTAGCAAGGTTTTGCATCGATGCAATAGCTCGGAGTGAATCAGAATTAGACGTAGGCGGACCTGAAGTATTGTCTATGAACCAGATGACTCATTTGGCATTTCAAGCGCAAAATAAACCGTCAAAATCGATTAAGCTTCCAGACTTTATCCGGCGCATTGCTCTTAGTATTGTTAAGCGACTCCCAGAAAAATGGGGCGGGTCAGCAGAGTTTTTTCTGACAGTGATGGGGCAAGATTCTATCGCACCCGCTTTTGGACAATATACCCTAGGTAATTATTATCGTGATGAGCTAAGTGCGAAAGCAAAACCACAAAGGATTTAATTTTAGTGCGTTAAGCAACAATGTCGTTTTGCTTAAAGAAAGCATTGGCGATTCGTTTTATGCTGCTAGCCTTGTGTTGATTTATTAATAGGTAACTACCCATGTTAATTACATTCAGATGTAAAGCTTACGCAAATGTCACCATGTTTGGCGATATTGGTTTAGCGTTGTTAAAAATGATGGGACACAGTGGCAGTGTGCCGGGAGCGATACGGGCCGAAGATGTTGCCGAAGCATTAAGCCAGTTAAAAGCTGAGCTTGCTGCACAAGCTCAGGCAGAGCAATCTAACGCTGATGAGAACGATGCCGAATTGGAACCTGTGATTAGTTTAAGTACTCGTGCTCAACCTTTAATAGAATTACTCAGCTCAGCGCTTAAAAAACAGTGTGACGTTATGTGGGATAGCTGATAGCTAAGTTTAGCGGCGCGAAAACGCTCCTATTTAGTGACCTGATGTGCTGCAAGTTAATGAAAAATAAGTCTTAAACCATAGTCTTATTTTTAAGCAAAATAAGCCTAGCGCGAGGCAAATTTTAGGCGTAATATCGCGGCGTCTTGGGGAGTAGTTGATGAAAATTTGCATGTCGTCATCCCGTTAGGTGTCTTACCTATCCGGCATGCGAAGGTACCGAGAGGTATCTCGACGAGACCAACACAAAGGTGCTTAGCCAAAAGGTTAAGCGTGTTTGTTTGTGAAGGTCTAGGCATTATCCCACAAAGACTAGATCCTTTGCCCCTGAGGATCAGTAATGAACTCTATCATTTACTTTGTATTTGCACTCGCCACCTTGGTGTTGGTGCTAGTGGACGTTTGGCAAACTCGAAATGGCAATATCAGCCTCAAAAAAGCGGCTCTGTGGAGTGTGTTTTGGTTTGCGTTAGCTATGGCGTTTGCCCTTTCTATACTATGGTGTTGGCAGTGGTATGCGCCAAACAGTGCATATAGTTCGCAACAAGCGGCAATGGCTTTTAGCACCGGTTACTTATTAGAAAAGTCGCTAAGCGTAGATAATCTATTTGTATTCACTGTGATATTTTCCCAGTTCAAAGTACCCGTTGAGTTGCGCCCTCGTGCTTTGTTGTGGGGAGTGATTGGTGCACTGCTGTTACGCAGTGTGATGATTGCCGTTGGCAGCCAATTGTTAGCAAGCTTTCACTGGGTACTGTATGTATTTGCGGCCTTTTTAGTGTGGACTGGCATACAGCTAGCCTTGCCAGAAAAGCACTCCGATAGCCAAGTTCAAACTAATAAGCTGCTGGCAAAGATATTGCCAGTGACCGACCAGTATCATGGCCATGCCTTGTGGGTGAAACGGGATTACAAACGCTGGTTTACTCCTATGGCGAGTGTGATTAGCGCCATTGCTATGATGGATGTGTTGTTTGCACTGGACTCAATACCAGCTATTTTTGCGGTGACTCAAGAGCCATTTTTGGTATTAGCCGCTAACGTATTTGCCTTGTTGGGCCTGCGCTCCTTGTTTTTTGTATTGCAGGGTATGATAGATAAGTTTGTATATTTACGCCCAGCATTGGCAGTAATCATGGTGTTTATTGGGGTGAAAATGGCTTTAGTTGAAACGGTATGGGCGATCCCTACAGTAGTGTCTTTGGTCGTCGTTTTACTGGTGATGGCCAGTGCGGTATTGGCATCTGTTCAGCGAAATAAGCGAGTAAGTGTTTCGTTAAACTAAATAACAAGAAACCCGCCTTGAAGCGGGTTTTCAGTATTTACCTGTAAGATCTAGCTGGCTTCTAAAACCTGTAAGATATCTTGCATCGATTGCTGATATTGTTGCTGATTCGAGTTTTTAAATAGTAATAAGTCATCTACTACCTCTGGGTTGTCGATACAATGAGGAATAGAGAAGTCTACGCCTGCAATGTACTCATCCCAATTAGCTAGCTTCCACGTATCTCTTGGTGAGTTTCGTTCAATCATTCGCTGTTTAACTACTTCCACATCCGTTTCTACCCAAACCACAGTGAGCCGCACATTTTTTTCTAACAGCTGTTGTTTCAAGTTATCGATGTAGGTCGTATCTCTAATTTCTCGGGTGAACGGAGCATTAATCAGAACGATATCGTCGTAGTCTAAAGCTTCCATTGCTAGTGCTAAAGTTGCCTGGTACTCGTAGTTACGAATGTGTTGCTCAAAGAACTCAGAACTACGGTTTACCTCTACATTTGCGAGTTTAAAAATCTGATGTGACAACACAATGAGAGTGTCTTTATCTAAGTACACAACGTGCTTAAGCGCTTTTGCTAGCTGTTTAGAAATATATGTTTTACCGCTGGCGGGAGGTGAAGTCACCAATATTAGTCGTTTCATTATCGTTCCGTTATTTAATCAGAAGTCTTAGGCAGGCCCATGTAATTGTTACAGAAAGTTGCTTTCAATTGCGTAAATTGAGTTATTAATTCTCTATTTTACTCTTGGTGGTGCTCGTTAAAACCAGCGCTTCCATTTAAATATGGCAATTAGTGATACTGCAATTAACAGCATTGTGCCAAGCAAAATGAAGTAGCCATTTGGGTGATGAAGTTCGGGTATCACTTCAAAATTCATTCCGTAAATACCGGCTAAAAAACTTAGTGGGACAAAGATGGCGGTAATTAAGGTTAATACTCGCATGGTGTTGTTAAGTTTGTGCGAACTTATCGATAAGTAACCATCCACTAAATCACCGCAAATGTCGTAATACATGCTGCTAAGGCTATGCAAACGTTCGAAGCGCTCGTGTAAGTCTTGCAGCACCGGTTGGTCTATCGCTATGTTGTTTACACTTTGTTCTTGCTCGAGATGCAGTAGCTTTTTACTTAGGCTGAGGTGGTAACTAAAAATTCGACTGAGTCGAAGAATGTCGGTTTTGTAGCGAGTAATTGTGCTGAGCAATTGGTCGTCTCCATGACTACTTAATTGCTCTTCTAATTCACTTAGTTGGTCTTCAAACTCTAGCAACTGGTTTAAATACAAGGTTGAGGCACTGTGCATTATTCGGCTGGCTAAACTTAATGGGTGCTGTAAGTATTTATGAAAGGGCTGTTGTAACAGGTTTTCTATGCCCTGCGACTGACCATCGTGCAGAGTAATGAGATAGTTTTTACCAACAAACATGGCCAGCTGCATATGTTCAAACTTTAAATCGCCAATACAGTGCTGAATGCCTCGATAAAGCATTAATATTTGTTCGTCAAATAGCTCTATTTTCGGTGGGTGACGGGGACGAAAGGTATCGATTATTGCTAAAGGGTGGCAGGCAAAGCGTTTTAGTAATTGCTCGGCTTTGGCATGGCTAAAGCTGCGCAAGTCAATATCAATCCAGATATAGCCTGCTTCTTGTTCTAACCATGGACCAATTTGCTGCTCGTTGCCCTGTATCGGCGCTTCGCCTTTATGGCTTAACCAAGTTCTAATCATTGTGTGCCTTTTAGCTATTTAGTTGCATTTTTTGTGGGAGGTTTAGCCCATTAATAATAGTGAGGCTAGGCCAAGAAAAGCCACAAAACCAACGATGTCGGTCACGGTGGTTAAAATTACCGAACCGGCAACGGCTGGGTCAATCTTCATTTTTTTAAGTATAAATGGAATCATTGTGGCAGACGCTGCTGCGGCCAGGCTATTGAGCACTATGGCCACAAAGATAACTGCACCTAAAGCGGCAGATTTAAACCACAGGCTAACCACTAAGGCGATAACCAGACCCAAGACTAAGCCGTTGAATGCGGCAATTTTTAACTCTTTGTTAAGTAGAAGCTTTAGGTTACTTTGCTGTAAGTGATTAAGCGCTATGCCGCGCAAGGCTACCGCCAAGGTTTGGCTACCTGCAATACCACCCATGCTGGCCACCACCGGCATTAATATCGCCAGTGCCACTAGCTGCTGGAGTGCACCTTCAAATAAGCCAATTACCCATGAGGCTAAAAACGCCGTAGCTAAATTGGTGGTTAGCCAAATCGCGCGCATTTTGGCGGCGGTAGGCACTGGGGTAAACAGATCTTCTTCATCAGATGGCGTATCGATAATAGCAACATCTAAACTGCGCTCTTGCAGCCATTGCACTATGTTGGATAAGGCAATTGCACCGACAATTTTTCCGTCTTTTTGTACTGGGTTCCAAGCATGGCCTGGCACCATGTTCAGTGATAAGGATACATCGGCCAGCATTTGCTGGTGGTCAAATACCTCAATGTTCTGGCTAAGCTCAGTAAGTTTAGTAGTGTCGGCAGAGTTGGCGATGTCGGTCATGCTGCAAGCACCCTGAAACTGCCCTTGGGCATCCACCAAGTATACCGCCACATGCTTGTCGGTTTGAGCGCTCAAGCGTTGCTTAATTCTGGCTACCGTTGAGTTGGGGCGTGCACGTAGAATGTGAGTATCTACATAACGGCCAATTTGCTCATCATCGTAACTTAGCGCATCTTGCAGTTGTGCCGCGCTAAGTTCGTCTTGTTGCTCAAGATAAGCCTCCACCATCGACTCGGGAAGAAAATCGGCAAACTCAACAATTTCGGTATCGCTTATGGTTTGCTGTAGCGCGTTTAGCTGTGATTGATTAAATAGCTCGAAGAAGTGTTTAACGGTTTCATATTGCATGAGATGCAATATGTCCCAGTAACGCTCGGTCGCTAGCTGAGGCCAGATATGTTGACGATAGTTATCGGGTAAAGACTCAAGTAAATTAGCCAATACCGCATTGTCGTATTGGCTTATAAAGCTGAGCTCGGCAGCGGGCAGCTCTTGTTCAAGAACGTCCAAAACGCGGCGAAGCGCCGCATCATGATGACCATCAAAGGTTTGTTGATTAGAGCTTGCTAGGTTTTCGCTGGTCATTGGCTAAGTCCTTGTGTTTACGGCTTATTAAGTGCTGGTATTCCTTATTTTGGTGCTGGTTAGTTAATGTTAACTGTTTACCAGAAAGCTTTGAGCAGGGTCTACCAACACTTTATCGCCCATGCCTTGTCGACCTAACAACATTAAGTAGGTCATGTCTTGGCGGTTACTTAAGGTTATCTCAATGGGCCAAATATGTTCGCCCAGCTGAAAACGCGTTTGTATAACGTAACGTTGCTCCACCTCACCATTAGATGACTTGATTTTCCTGGTGTCGTAAATAGGTGCACTACAACGGCAAACTTGATCCAGGTTATAGATGTCTGGGTGCAAATCAAAGCTAATGTGCGGTTTGCCGTTAACTTTAATTTGCTCCAGATTATCTACGTGTAAAGCCGAGGTTTTTGCGCCAGTATCAACTCTAACCGGTAAATCATTAATGCCTAAGTCTGGCAAGTTACAGGTTTCTAAGTTGCCAATTACCAGTTTATTCACCGCTTACTTCCTCTTCGTAACCTTGCGCTTTTGGTTTGGAATCTACTGCGCGAGTAGGTTGGTGCTCACCAATGACCACGGCTTTTTGAAAGACCATAGCATTTGGAAAGGTGAGCTTAGAGCCATTTTCTGCCAGCAAAATAACGTGGAACAAGGTGATTTCTTCTAAACGCCCTTCAACTGAGTTATCGCCATCTAGGATCTTAACTTGGTTACCAACCCGGTAAGGAAAAAAGAAAAACACAATAATACTGGCGGTTACATTGCTTAAAATCGACCACTGAGCAAATAAGGCTACGCCAATAACGGCAAATACCGAGGATAAAAATACCCCAAAATCATTAAAACCTAGATCGCTAATCAGGCTAACCACCAGTGCCAATATTAATACTAGAGCACTACGCAGCACCCAACTAACATAGTGGATCCGTGTTTTAGCAATATTGCGTGCGGATCCGTAGTTAAGCACCAAAGTATTTACTTTGCTTTGCGCGATATAAAAAATCGCAAATGCTACAACGATTAGTAAAAAGGTATTAATACTCATTGTTTAGCTTCTCCTATTGAGGATGTTGAACAGCGTTGATAACGGGGTTTATGGACTCTTGCCAGTTCTCGATCTGTTCGGCAACTTCATCTTGTTCTGCCCCAAAATACGCAAGGTGATACATCGCATCGCCCTCCTGTACTAAGGGGATATTTTGCTTGCCGATCACAATGCCCGAGCGCTTTGCCTTCACTTTACTGATTAGCTCACCAAAAGGGCTATTTATTTCGGCCAAAATATCACCGGCTTCAACCAAATCGCCTAGTTGGGTCGTTTCACTCACTATGCCGCTGGCAGATGCGCGCAACCACGCACTGTTATAGGCTATGTACGGTGAGGTTTTTTTAGTGCTACGGCGTTTTTTAACCATGCCTAAATGTGACAGTACTTTTAATATGCCTTTCACGCCGCTTTGAATCGATAACTCATCAAAACGCAGTGCTTCTCCAGCTTCGTAAAGCAGGATCTTGGTGTTGTTATCTACCGCCGCTTCGCGTAACGAGCCATCACGTAAATCGGCATTAAGTAATACCGGCACGCCAAAGGCCTCGGCCAACAACTTGGTTTCGGGGTCTTTCAGGTTGGCTCTAATTTGCGGCAAGTTAGAGCGATGAATCGCACCGGTGTGTAGATCTATCCCATAGTCACAATGGGCGACAATTTCAGTTAAAAAAATATGCGCCAAACGCCCGGCCAACGAGCCTTTTTCTGAGCCAGGAAAGCAGCGATTTAAGTCGCGCCTATCTGGCATATAACGGCTTTGATTAAGCACCCCATAAATATTCACCATTGGTACAGCAATTAAGCAGCCTTTGGTGATTTTAAAGCTTGGCGAGCGGGTCAAACGGCGAATTATTTCTATGCCATTTAGCTCATCGCCATGCACTGCCGCGCTTACAAATACCGTTGGGCCTGGTCGTTTGGCGCGGGTAATTAGCACTGGAATCGAAATATTCGTGTCGGTATATAACTTGGCCACTGGGATTTCGATATGTTTTTGCTCTCCCGGTTTTATTTCTGTTCCAGCGATAATCATGTTTTTTGCCTCATTGTTTGACGCTTGGCTTTTTAGCCTTTTCCACGGGTTTTAGTGGCAAAAGGTTTGGCGTTTTTTTCGATAAATTCAAATACCATACCGGCAACATCTTTGCCGGTGGCGGTCTCTATGCCTTCTAAGCCGGGAGAGGAGTTTACTTCCATCACCACTGGCCCGTTGTTTGACTGCAAAATGTCTACACCACATAAGTTTAAGCCCATAGCTTTAGCCGCATTTACCGCCGTGGCGCGTTCTTCTTTACTTAAACGCACTAGCTGAGCTGCGCCGCCTCGGTGTAAGTTTGAGCGAAATTCGCCTTCTGCAGCTTGGCGTTTCATTGCTGCGACTACCTTGCCGCCAACCACTAAACAACGAATGTCGGCACCGCCAGCTTCTTTAATAAACTCCTGAACCAAGATATTGGCTTTTAAACCCATAAACGCTTCGATCACGCTTTCGGCTGCCTTGTTGGTTTCGGCTAACACTACGCCGATACCTTGAGTGCCTTCTAGCAGTTTAATCACTAGCGGAGCACCGCCCACGTTTTTGATTAGATCCTGAATTTTGTCAGGTTTGCTGGCAAAACCAGTGCGCGGCAAGCCAATGCCCTTACGTGACAATAACTGTAGCGAACGCAATTTGTCGCGCGAGCGGCTAATCGCCACCGACTCGTTAACGCAAAAGGTGCCCATCATTTCAAATTGACGTACTACCGCGGTGCCATAAAAGGTAATTGATGAGCCAATTCGCGGAATGACCGCATCATACTTGGGCAGCACTTCACCGTTATACCGTACCGTTGGTTTGCTGCTGGTTATGTCCATATAGCAGTGCAAGGTGTCGATAATGTCTACTTGGTGCCCACGAGCTTCACCGGCTTCCTTTAAGCGGCGGGTGGAGTAGAGGTTTTCGCCTCGAGATAAAATTGCTATACGCATTGTTCAGTCCTAATGGTTAAAAGTTCAGCCTGTTTGCTAATCATCTTCAGTGATAAATGTTTCATCTTCATTTTCAAAATTGTCAGTAGTTGATTTACAACGACTGTGTAAGGTGTGAAAACGTCGGCGAGTTTGTGCCAGCTTTTTGTACTTCATCCAGATCTTCTCAAGCTTGCTTTCTGGCTCTAGCTGCTGGCTACATACCAATAAAAAACGCTGTTCTTGGTTGCCTTCTGGCAATAATTCTCCGGCATCTATGGCGCGCATGGTTTCGCCGTATAAGCTTAGTAACTCCGCTTCAAGCAAAGTAAAATCGCCTGATTTACGAAAGCCATGTTTAAAGCGTTTGTCGTCATAAAAACGTTTGTTGCCAAAGCGAAAATCGATAATCATGAGGTCACTCCAACTGAGAATTAAGGCTGTTTGAGCAGCGGGATAAGTTGGCTGCAAGGTAGTGATTATTGGCTAAACAAGAAAACGAATTGTTTTTGTCGTAACAACAAAATTTGTTTGTTAACCTCAGCTTAGCTGGGGAGGCGTAAGTAAATGGATGTAAAAGTATTCCGAACGTTTTTGGAAGTGGCCAAAGAAAAGCATTTTGGGCGGGCTTCAGAGAATTTATATATTACCCAGGCGGCAGTGAGCGCCCGAATTAAGCAGTTAGAAAGCTATTTTGATACCCAGCTTTTTATTCGAGACCGCAATGCCATTAAACTCACCAGCTCTGGTGAGCGTTTAATTACTTATGCTGAAAACATGGTGCGAACCTTAGAGCAATCTAAAGCTGAGTTATTGCTTAGCAAAGCCCATGCAATTCAATTAGCGTTAGCAGGCACACCAAATAGCTGGGATGCTTTTTTGCAACACGGCTTAAGTGTGATTACCGATGTGTTTACGGGTTACGCTTTTAGCGCCGAAATGATGGGCCGAGAGCAAATGCACCGCGCGCTGGTGGAACGTACATTGGATGTTGGGGTAGGTTTCGATGCCTTAAAATCTGATGAACTAGCCAGTAATCAAGTGGCTAAGCTGTCGCTGTTGATGGTTTCTACAGCCCCAAAACTGCAGCAGCAAGCGTTGGAAGAAGGCTATGTATACGTGGATTGGGGTAGCCGGTTTGCCTCTGAACATGCCTTGCGCCACAGCAATACACCACCGCCTTTCTTACGCACTTCCACTGGCCGCATTGCCCTAGACTTTATCTTAGAGAAAGGTGGAGCCTGTTATTTACCCGCGCCATTGGTGACTCCTTTTGTCGATAGCCAACAGCTGTTTTTGGTTGAAGATGCTGAGCCTTGGCCAAGACCTATTTATTTAAGCTTTCGCAAAGACTCGCCAGCGTTGGCACAAATAAAACAGGTGGAAGCACTACTTGATAATAGTGAACCCACCAGTCCTTTTGTATTGCAGCAAGCCGGAGATACTCCTCCCATCGAGTAACTTAGCTGTTCATAGGGGCTGCTAAGGTGAAGTCGATTAAGCTGTCTTTGGGCAACTCAATGTCGTTGCCTTGGGTAATAATGGATGCGCCAACCCCTACTTTAGCACCATTTTTCGCGCCGCTACTGCCGTTCACTAAACCGCCTATAGCCGCTGCTCGGGCAGTTTTACCTAGCGTATTGCCTGCGGTATTAGCCCCACTTGAACTTAATACATCGGTTTGAATATCGTGCATTTGGTCGTTGATGCGAATATTGGTAAGGGTAATGCTCATACTGGCGGAACCTGCCACACGCCCCGCTTTTTTAACTTCACTTAATTGGCCATAAACGGTGCTACCTCGTGGTGCTACTAAGGCATCTCCAGCCATTAGGTCAGCTTCTAACACCGCAGTAAAACGCTGGCCGGTTTCATGTTGGCGAGTATTTACGCCTTCACTCATACGTACCGTAAGCATGGTACCTGCAGGCACGGTTACAGGCTCTTGGTTAGCCTCGGTATTTACAGTTGCGCTAGTTTGGTTGGTTTCGGTAAAGCTACTAATGGTGGTGCCATCTTCTGGGGCATCACTAAAACTAATATTTTGCACCTGTTCGGTTGGCAGCTTTACTTCAATACCATGCATGTCTAAAACCAGCTCGTCAGCATTTTGCGACACAATGGCACCTTGGATGGAGCGGCCATCTTTTAGCTGTACTGTAGCGGCATGAGCTGAACTTGAAATAAGGCCAGCGAAGATAAGTGCGTAAAGGGAAGCTTTAATTTTCATTGAGTGTTTCCTGCAATGGACTGGTTAAGTTGAGCCCATTGTAGGTAAGCTTAAGTGGCTTAAAAATCCACCAAGGTGAAATCCATTGTTTCACCAAATGGACTAATTAAGGTTGTTTTGCCAAAAGGCCTGCACTTTGTCGATAAACACTGCGACTTTGGCGGGAAGAAATTGTCGCGAATGATAAATAGCGTAAATGTAACCACTAAGTTGTTGCGGCTGAGCATAGGCTTTAACTAAGCGCCCTTGTTTAATTAACTCTTTTGACAGAATATCTGGCACCAGTGCGATCCCCTTGTCTTGCAAGCATAAATCTAAACCTAGGTCGGGGTTTTGAACGCTAAAAAATGGTGAGACAGGCTGTGAAACTAGTCCGTTGTTATGTTCAAATCGCCAGGAATGAGTGGGTGCTTGTGACACTGAGTTAAAAATAATGCGGTGTTTATCTACATCACTGGGTACTTGAAGTAGCCCATTTTTGGCAATGTAAGTGGGGCTGGCGTAGTAGTCATATTTTATGGTGGCTATTCGCCTAGCAATCAGTGAAGAGTCTTTAGGTTCATCCACATGAAACATAATGTCGTAGCGGGTTGAGGTTTGCTCTTCTTGGCGCCCTTCGCTGCTGTATGCTTCAAACTTAAGCTCTGGGTATTGGTTGATCATCTCAATCACTACCGGCCAAAAAATGCGTAACAGAGTATTGGGTATGAAGATGCTTAAAGTGCCGCTGGGGTGCTGGTTTTGTTGTTGGGTGTTCTGTTCTAGCTGTTTAGCTTGGTTTAGCAATTCTTCACAGCCTTTTAGGTAATTAATACCTACTTCGGTCAAACTTAAGCTGCGGGTTGTGCGGGCTAACAGCTTTACCCCAAGGTGTTTTTCTAGATTGGTTATACGTCGACTAATGGTTGATTTGGGGATGTTGGTAAAGTCTGCCGCCTTGGTAAAACTGCCTTGTTTTGCCAAGTTAACAAATAACTCCATGTCTTCTAAATTCACAGTCATTCCCTTTTATTGTTTCGTTTCATTATATGCAACAATCAGTTTCGCTGTCGTAGATTTTTCTCATAAAGCTTGGCGCATACACTGACTTCAGTTTAACGATAGTTGTTCACAGAGGTGTTTTATGATTTCAACAATACTGATTGGTTTAGGCTTAGCGATTGCTTTGTATCACGCATTTATCATTTTTATTGAATTAGGTGATTTTGGGCAATGGGTCTTAAGATCTACACGCAGCAAAACTATGCGAGCTTGGCACAAACGCAAAAGCCTGAGCCGAAATACTCTGCTAGCTTTGGCTGCTTCTTGGGGGCTTTGGTTCGCGTTAAGTAGCCCAATTACTGTGGTAATGATGTTGGTTGTTAGTGCACTGATATTAGGCATGTACTTCACTGGCGCGATTAACCCCGACATTATGATGCGTGCTCGCCAAGAAAACGCGGTTTTTGTTAATCCAGAGCAAGCCCAGCATTACTATCGCGATGATGAAAGTGTGTTGGTCTACGAATACGACGGTCAAGCGCGTGCGCATTCAGATAAGCAGTTAGTTCGTCCCCATATTGTAGGAGACCAAGCTGAAGGTCCGGCTAATGTTGTAATGACTTATTGTGGTCTAACAAACTTGGGCATGGCGATGATTCCTGAAATTGATGGTCAAGCCTTGTCGCTGCGTCCGGTATTGCAGCTAGAAAATAACTTAGTTATGGCTGATGCAAATTCAGACCAGCCTATTCAGCAGCTTTGGGGGCGTAAAGAGTGTGATGTAAACGCAGGTATTGATAATGCAATGCAGCAAGTCGCAACCTTTAGAATGCCTTTTGCAAAGTTTAAGCAGGCTTACCCCAATGGTTTGGTATTTGTGAACGATTACCAAGTGAAGGGCATGCGCACCAGCTTTTGGAAGAACCCTCTTCTATTTGTTTATGACCGAGCTATCGAACTGATTTTTGGTTTGGCTATTGATGCACAGTATAAGTTCGACAAACCGGTTTTTCCAACCATTAAGCATGTCGATGATCGTTTACCGAACAAGCGTTTAGTATGGGCATTTAATATTGGTGAGCATTACATGGCCTATACCGAAGAGTTTGTTATTAGCCAAGGTGGTTTAATTAATCTAGTGGTAGACGGCAAAGACATTGTGGTGAGTTACAACCAAGAAATGGAAAGCTTAGGCGTGTTTTATAACCATACCTCGCAAGCTGTTAAACAACTAGATTTCTTAGGCTATTTAGAAAATGGCGACAGGTTAGAGCGAGTCGAAACCTTAAAAGCTGGTATTTTTTGGGTGGTGTGGGCGAATTTCTTTCCACAAACAGAGCTAAACGTAAGTAAATAAACGCCAATAATTAGCACCTAACTATCCGTAGAAGAGACTAACTGCCTAGAGTTAGTCTCTTTTTTTGTTATTTTTTATAGCTGTAAACATAACTTGAGACGGGTGAGCAAAAAGAATCTTCTAAACGCTAAGTATTTGTCGTTTATTGGTCAGTAAGGCTGCGCATATTTGACAAAGTACGCTACAGTACAAATGCGAGTTAATTCGTTGTAACACCAAGATTTATTACAAGGAATGTCTAGATGTTTAGTTTTTTTGAAGGGCTCACCGTTCCATTTCCAAAACAAGAGCCTACTCAACCACCTAAAGGTTTATACCAGTTCTGTCGCCATTATTGTGCTGGCATGGGTAAACCTTTGCTATTTATGTCGGTGGTATCGGCACTGATCGCGATTTGCGAGGTCGCCTTATTTGGCTTTATGGGGCAATTGGTTGATTGGCTGGGAAATAAAGATCCCGCCACCTTTTTCAGTGAAGAAGCCTCAACCTTGTGGTTAATGGCCATCACCCTGCTGGTGGTTATGCCGCTGCTTATTTTGCTAGATTCTTTGCTGATCCATCAAGCCTTATTGGGCAATTTCCCGATGGCGATCCGTTGGTCGGCTCACCGCTATTTACTGCGCCAAAGCGTGTCTTTTTTTGCTAACGATTTCGCTGGACGAGTTGCCACTAAAGTCATGCAAACCTCATTAGCGGTGCGCGAAACTGTGATGAAGCTGCTCGACTTGATGGTTTATATTTTGGTTTATTTTGCAGCCATGGTGGTGCTGGTGGCGCAGGCCGATATTCGACTTATTTGGCCCATGTTGCTGTGGTTAGCTGCCTATATTGGGGTGCAACTGTATTTTGTTCCTCGTTTAAAACGTATTTCTACTGAGCAAGCTAATGCCCGCTCGCTAATGAGTGGCCGCATTGTAGATAGCTACACTAACATTGCTACTGTTAAATTATTTTCTCATAGTCAGCGAGAAGCCGATTACGCTCAAGAGGGCATGGATGCCTTTTTGGTAACGGTGCACAAGCAAATGCGTTTGGTTACTGGGCTTAACTTTTCGGTTCAATTGTCTAACTATCTGCTTACCTTTGGCATTGCTGCTCTGTCGATGTACCTATGGACCTTGGGCGATGTATCGGTAGGCGCAATCGCCGTCGCGATTGCCTTGGTATTGCGCCTCAATGGCATGGCGCAGTGGATCATGTGGGAGATTGGTTCGCTGTTTGAAAACATCGGTACGGTGGCTGATGGCATGACTACCTTAACCACTGAGCAATCCATTACCGATAAACCCAATGCCAAACCTATCAACGTCACCGAGAGTCGCATTCACTACCGCGATATTCGTTTCCACTATGGTGAAAAAAGCGGCGTGATTGATAATTTGAACTTGCAAATAAAGGCCGGTGAAAAGATTGGTTTAGTGGGGCGCTCTGGTGCCGGTAAAACCACCTTGGTTAATTTACTGCTGCGCTTTCACGATGTAGAAGGCGGGGCTATTTTGATTGATGATCAAGACATTAGCCAAGTGACCCAAGATAGCCTACGGGCGCAAATTGGCATGGTGACGCAAGATACTTCCTTGCTGCATCGCTCGGTGCGCGACAATATTTTGTATGGCCGCCCCGACGCTAGCGAAGAGCAAATGATTGCTGCGGCCAAGCAAGCTAAAGCCCATGAGTTTATCTTAAACTTGAATGACCAAGATGGCCGAACCGGTTACGACGCCCATGTGGGCGAACGTGGAGTTAAGCTCTCTGGTGGTCAGCGCCAGCGAATCGCGATTACACGGGTATTGCTAAAAGATGCGCCTATTTTGGTTTTGGATGAAGCAACCTCGGCGCTAGATTCTGAAGTAGAAGCGGCAATTCAAACCAGTTTGAATCAGTTGATGGAAGGTAAAACGGTGATCGCCATTGCTCACCGCTTATCCACCATTGCCGCCATGGATCGCTTAATTGTATTAGACCGAGGCGAGATTGTAGAGCAGGGTACTCATGCTGAATTAATCAAAGGTGAAGGCATCTATAGTCAGCTATGGGCGCATCAAACCGGTGGGTTTTTGGGGGAGTAAGCTTTAATCGCAGCTTCGAAAAAGCCAGTAGAGATGCTGGCTTTTTATTTTGTAGGCCGGTTATTTATTAGTGATTTTAGAGCGCTGACGTTGATTAAATCGCTGTGGTGCTGGTCTTAAGTGCTCTAGCAAGTGTTGATTTTGAGCAGAAGTTTTCTCTACCAGTTCTGCGGTTATTTTTAAGCTAGATGCCAGCTGGTTAAGTTGCCCGGTGGCGCTAAGCACCGCTCGGCTAGTGGGTGCCAGTACACTAAAGTAAATGGCCAACAAGGCCACAATTATGATTATCACCACACTGACTAAGATGATCATCACCCAAAACTGCACTTCGCTAGATAGCTTATCGGCTAAATTCACAATGGGTTTGGTGCTTTGCGCTACGGTATTGGGCAGTTGTTTTAAGCTGCTATCCAGCTGTTGGCTTAGTTGCTCTACAGCGTTAAGGGTTTGCTTAAAGTGCTGTTGCTGCTCGGGGCTAAGATCAGGATTGCTAGCCAGCTGATTAACGCTATCGGCAATGTCTCGCAAGGCTTGCGATGCCTGAGCTGCAGCTTTATCTATGCCTACTACCTCTACTTGTAATTGCATATTTAGTTGCGGAGAGTCTGACTCAAGCATGGATGAGGGCTCTTCGGCATAGGCTAGGGTGAAACTACTTAGGCCGAGTATTAACAGGCAGGCCCTTAACAAGGTTCGCATTGGTTTTCCTCAGGTTTTTGTAAAGCTAGTAGCAATGTAACAGTACTATTAATTAAGTGGTAGTTAGCCGCCGACAGTTGAGTTCATAAGCTTGCCTGACTACGCTTAAATTACCTTAAGTTAAGTATGGTTAAGTATGGGCAAAGTTTCTGACATTAGTGCTTATTACGGAATAGTGATCCACCGAGACTTTTTACCGCTGTTCGCTGACGAACGCTATGCTCAGATGTTCGGTTACGATAGTGCTGAAGATATAATGGCCTTGCCTTCTCTACTGGAACTGATTGCTGAAGATGATCGCGACGAAGCGATTAGCGCTTACGAGGCGGTAATGAGTGGCCAAGCGCGGCCTAAGGTAAGGGTCTACGAAAACTATAATCGAGACGGTGAGCAATTCTCGGTGTTAACTATTGATCACCTCACCGAGTGGCAGGGCAAACCTGCTTTGCAAATTACTCTAGTGGATTTTTCACCACAAATTGCTGCGGAGAAAAAGCTACAGCAAAGTGAGCAACGCTATCGTTTGTTAACAGAGTCTTCTTTGCAGGGGATTATGGTACACCGCTTTTTTGAACCGCTTTATTGCAACCAAGCGATGGCCAATATTCTAGGTTATGACAGCCCAGAAGCAGTACTTAAGTTGGACAGCCTATTGTCTATTATCCCCGAAGAAAACCAACAACAAGCTATTCAATTACATGAACGCTTGATTCAAGGCGAGGTGGAGAGTAACAGCGTAGTGGCCGAAAACGTGCGCCGCGATGGCACTTCGACCTGGCTGCACATTAGCGAAGCGGTGGTGAAGTGGAATGACAAACCGGCGGTGCAATCTGTGATGATGGATGTGACTCAGCAACATCATGATCAGCGACGTTTAGAGTTTCAGGCAAATCATGATCCCCTCACTGGATTGATGAATCGCCGTTCTATGAGTGTGACTCTCACCGAGGAGTTTGCCATCGGTAAACGCTCGTTACAGCCCTTATGTTGTATCTTGTTAGACATTGATAACTTTAAACAAATCAATGATCGCTTTGGTCACCCTGCTGGCGATGAAGCCTTGAGAGTATTTGCTATTGAAAGCTTGAAGGTACTGCGCAATGGTGATTATTTATGTCGCTGGGGCGGAGAGGAGTTTTTGTTATTGTTGCCTAATACTGTGCAAGAGCAAGCCTTGCTAATTGCCAATCGGGTGCGCCAACATCTAGCCGAGCTTGAAGTGACCAAAGATGAGCATAGTTTTAGCACCACCGTTAGCCTGGGTTTAGCGATGCTTAGCAGCTATGATGCTAGTCCCGAAGCGCTGGTTGCCCGTGCCGACAGCGCATTGTATATCGCTAAAGAAGGTGGCAAAAATCGAGTGGAACTGGCACCACAAGTTTATGAGTTGTAAAACTTACTCAAAGATGTGGTCGGCCCACAAGGTTAAGCCGCTGGTCACACTACCAAAATTATCGCCGCTGATTAAAGGTGCTTGATAGCGCTTGGCCAAGAAGTTCTTAATCATTGGTGAATTAGCACTGCCGCCAGTTAAGAAGATCGCCTCAGGCTGGCAACCCGCTTGTGCGATAACATCATCACTAAGTGCTGCGATGCTGTTAAGTAGTCGCTCGGCAGCCTGTTGGTAGGCTTGTTGAGAGACTTCAACTTGTAGATGCTCTATCAGGTAAGACAAATCCACAGAGGTAGTTTGCGTTTCACTTAAGGCAATTTTAGCTTGCTCGGCGCAGGCGCTTAACTGGTAAGTTTGTCGCTCTTCGTTTAAGCGTAACAAGCCTCTAAGAGGGTTTAATTGCGGCTCTTTAAGTAGGCGTTGCAGCAATAAACGAGTATCTTTTTCGTAGAAGCGAGTTTGCGCTGGGAAGTCGTTAATCGCCGCTGCATCCCAAAAGGGTTTTATTGGCATTGGCTGGCCACTGGCTAAGTTCAGTTTGGCGCCAAGGCTAGGCATCAGGGTTTCAAAGTTTAGCGCGATGTCGAAGTCATTTCCGCCAATCCGTTCACCGTTGTAGCCAAGTACAAGCTCTTGGTGATCGCGTGTAGCCAGATAATCAGGTCCCATAATCAACATCGATACATCGCTGGTTCCGCCGCCGATGTCGATCACTAATACTCGCTGTTCTTGCTGCAATTGTTGTTGGTAGCTCAAACCTGCTGCCATTGGCTCGTACAAAAACTCAACTTGCTCAAAACCAACAAAGCGGGCAGCATTGCTAAGAATGCTAATGGCTTGTTGGTTGCTCACTTCACTGTTTAAGCCTTGGAAGTTAACCGGGCGACCAATCACCACTTTGGCCAATTCAGCTTGGCCACTTTGTTTCACTTGCTGGCTTAGGTGCCACATCATGGCGGCGGCGATATCTTCAAACTGTTGCTGTTGACGTTCGCGAATGCCGCTTGCACCTAAAAATGATTTAGGTGAGCGCACGTAATAACAATCGGCGGGGTCGACTAAGTATTCTTTTAGCGCTTGTTGACCAAAGCTTAGGTGCTCATCGTAGCCATCCAGCTTGAGCTCTTTTAAGGCGCGTAAGCTAGCGCTAAGTTGCTGTCCACGTGCTTGTTGGAAGGCTTGCGCTTTGCCTTGAGCGTCTAACTGCTGATATAACCAGCCGCAAATCATCTCAGATTGAGGGGCAAATAAGGTAGAAGGCATGTAATTGCCGTGCTCGGGTAGCTTCACTAATTGCGCTTGCTTACCTTGCATAATACCCACTGCACAGTTAGAGGTTCCAAAATCAAAACCGGCAATTGAACGACTCATAACTTAGGCCTCATACCTGCAAAAAAGGTCGCGCAGAGTAGCAAAATTAAGCTTGTGAGTATAGCGTTTCAGTGGGCCTATTTTAGGGAGCTTACCAGTTTAAATCGGCGTCAATTATGGTTAGTAGATAGTTTTCTTGATTACTGTCGCTAGGCTGCAACTGCCAGTGCTCGTCGTCAATAAGCTGGTAAACAAGTTGTTCACCTTGACCAGAATCAGCATACAGCTGCAATTGTTTAAAACTACTTGAAGGGGGGTTAGTGGCTTGGCTAAGGTCAAAGTAAGCCAGTATTTGTTTGCGTTCTCCCGAGGCTATTTGGCCTTGAAACGACAGCGTGGTTACTGTGTCTGCCTGTGACATTAGCTGGCTGCTAAAGGTGAGATTGTAGTTACTTTGGTTATCTAGGGTATAGCGACTATAGAGGGCGTAGTCTTCGTCAGTAAGCGGTTTATTATTATTGCAGGCGTTTAGGCTAAACAGCAGCGATAGGCCAAGAACTTTGTGCAGGGGGAGCATTATTTCAATTACTTTGTATTATATTAATAGCGCGAAATATAGCTTAATTATTCTATTTGTCAATTGTCGTTTTCTCGGGCTCTACAGTGCGTTGGTGCTGTTGCAATAAGTCTTCAATGCTGGGAGCGTGCTGCCATTGCCAGTTAGCTGGAAACGCCAGCTCTTGGCTTTTAGTTTGTGCTAAAGCTTGTTCGGCTAAGGAGCTAGCACTTAGCTCTGCCAGTTGATCTAGCAGTAGTAAACCTTGGCTGGATTGGCTGCATTTGAAATAGTGCTGATTGAGCCCCCAGCCGCTGTCCCAAGCCAGTAACTCGACCTTACTTAGGGCAAATATGTCTCGAAATAAGTTGCCTTGCAGTAGAGGCCAGCCAGTAATGCTCAGAATACCAAACTGTTCGGCTAGCTCCGGTTTTTGCCTGCAACGTTGCCAGGCCGTTCCTGCGTAAATAAATTGCTCTGCTGGCAGGTCTAGCGGATCAAAAGTGATGGCTAACAGCGCTTGTTGCTTGGCATCAAGTTGGGCGTCTACCTTTACCCAGCGCTGTTGCTGCTCTTGCCAGTACTCGCATATCCAGTGGTCTTCGTTACTATGCATGCCGAGGTAGCTGGCAAAACCGCAACGCAAGCGCGCAGCAATACCTTGAGCGCGCAATAATGTGCAAAGTAGCAAGGCAAAATCGCGGCAGTTTCCGAGCATTCTTTGGCTGGCTGGCTTGTCTGCAAGCAGCGGTTGCTCGGCATTATCTAACCAACTAAGCTTTTGCTGCACACTGCGAGTTTGCATCTCGTTTAAGCGCTGGGTGAAATCTGGGTCGAGTTGGTAGTGTTGTAGCCAATAGGGGTGAACTAGGTTGTTTTGCACACACTTCACCAGTTCTACAACACTCGCTTGGCCAGTTGGCAGTTGCGCTAAATAGTGTTGTGGGTCGCTGAACTCACTAAAACTGGCGTAGTTAATCGAGTTAGTCATGGCATTTATCTTCGCTTAGTGAATGGGCAGTAGAATGTCTGTTATTAAGGTTTGTTCGGGGACGTCATCGGCAGTTTGATTGTGGTAGATTTCTAAGCAATTGGCATCTCGAAGTTGATAGCTTGATTGCGGCAGCCAGTCGCGCAATACAACTTGGTAGCTGCTAGGTATGTTGGCGTAGCCTCCGTAGTGGCGCAGCTTGGCGAATAGTCCGCCCGCTAAGGTGAGCTGTTGTATGTCCAGTTCGGCCAGTTGTGAAGTGCTGGGCAAGGCTTCGGGGCTTGGTTGTTCAATCGGCAAACTTAAGCAAGCATCAAAACGCACTTGCTCTGGGTGGGTGACGCTGGGGTCATCGTAGGAGACGCCAAGCATAGTAGCTTGCTGAGTATCTAAGCCCATGCCATTGCAAGCGTTAAGCAGCTGGCGCCAGGCTTTGGGAGCGGCTTGTAAATAAGGGCCTAGTTCTCGCTTACTTAACACCGATTGTGGCGCGAGTTCTATTACCTCAACTTGGCCGGCCGCTTGAGGGGGGAACTTGTTGGGTTTTACCGGATGCTGCTTAGGCTCAAGCCAAGCTTGGTTTCTTATCTGCAGTGGCGTTTGTTCAAACTGTTGCTTAAACGCTTTGTTGAAGGATGCTTGGTTTTGATAACCACTTTGGCTGGCGATATCGACTAATGTTTGCTGACTAAACCTAAGGTGGTTTAAGGACCGCTCTAACAACAAACGCTTGCGATAAGCATAAATGCTCTCACCTACATAAGCATGAAATAGCCGACAAAAATGAAAGCGTGAAACACAGGCTAAAGAAGCCAGCTGTTCAATATCCAGTGGGCTATCAAGCCTTTGCTCTAGGTGTATTTTTACTGCATTGATGCGTTGCTGTTGGCTTGCCATGTTGGACTCAAATACTTGACTTGAAATCAGTTTAGTCAGTTTATGAACAATTTTCTTTTCCATTCTTGCGCATTGTTTAAGGCTTTTATTTCCTTAGCTAAGATTTTTGGATTAGGCGATAGATTCGTTTGTTAAAGGCTTGTTCTAGCCAGTTATGCCGAATACACTGAGCGCCTTAGTAGGAAATAGTAAAGTAATAATGAATACACAAACGAAAGCCTATGCGTTTGGCATAAGTGCAGTGTTAATGTGGTCTACTGTAGCCACTGCTTTTAAACTGGCACTGCAATGGCTAAGCCCCATTCAATTGGTATTGCTGGCTTCAATCACTTCCATATTGCTATTAAGTGGCGTGTTGTTGTGGCAACGCAAACTGCCCTTGGCACTCAGCTATGCCAAGCAGCGGCCTAGCTTCTTTTTGCTGGTGGGAGCGATTAATCCCTTTCTTTACTATTTGGTGTTATTCAAAGCCTATGAACTCTTGCCTGCTCAGCAGGCTCAGTCACTTAATTACACTTGGGCGATTACCTTGGCCTTGTTGGCCGTGCCCTTTTTAAAACAGCAACTGCGTAAACAAGATCTTATTGCCATGGCATTTGGCTATTTTGGAGTGCTGGTGATTGCTACCCGGGGTGACTTGCTCAGCATGCAGTTTGATAGTGTGCTTGGCGTAGTATTGGCATTGTTTAGCACCTTGTTGTGGGCCGGTTATTGGATCATTAATACGCGTAACTCCGGCGATCCTGTAGCCAGCTTGCTGGTGGCTTTTTGCTTTAGTCTACCCATGGTATTGGCTTATTGCTGGTGGAGTGATGGTTTACCTAGCTTTAATGCAAAGGCTTGGCTGGGCGCTGCTTATGTAGGCCTATTTGAAATGGGCATCGCCTTTGTTTGTTGGGTATTGGCATTAAAATTTACTAACAATACTGCTCGTATCAGCAACCTGATTTTTATATCGCCATTTTTGTCGCTGTTTTTTATCAGCTATTTTCTGAACGAGGTGATAGAACCCGCCACCTACTTAGGTTTAGTGTTGATTATTAGTGGCTTATTGATACAACAATGGCGCGGTAAAAAACAAGCGGTTTAGCTACTTGGCTTATTGCGTTTTTTCTCAGTTTTTTAAGCTGAGAAAAGCGCCATAAGTTTTGATCTTAGCACTAGGGTAAGTTGGCACATCTGTGTATGCTAAAATTCATATTTACCCAAATACTCATGGTGTGATGACTAAACAAGCAATAAGCCAACAAGATTTGATTGATCTGGCCAATCAGCTACTGCGTGAGCACGAAGACTTTATTCCTGGGATAGAAGTTCGTGAAGTGTCACAGCAACGTGATGTGCTTACCTTTAAGGGTGAAGCTTTTCTAGACGATGATTTATTACCCACTAGCAACAGCCCAAAAGCGTTTAATTTGTATAAGTGGTTGTGCCATCGTTTATCAGAGCAATACACCCTTAGCGAATAAACTACTAACGGCTTAGCGCTTTACCGCCGAGTAAAGTGCTAAGTATCGTTGGCCAATTAGCTCGCTCAATACTGCATCGCTGTTTAATCCGCTAGCGTGCAAATAAGCGCTTGGTAAGGCGCTAAGCAGAGCTGAGCTAAATCAACCTCCAATTCATCTTCTGGCTGAAGGTTATCCAGCACCACTTTCTCTAGTTGGTAATCTAAGTTAAGCGTTTGTGGTTGCGCAGATACATTGGCCAGCACCAATAAACGCTGACCCTGATATTGACGAAGGTAAGCAAACACCTGTTGATGCTCCGGGAGCAGTAGCTGGTAGCTGCCGTAAACTAAAGTATCGCCATACTCTTCAGATTTTCGCAGGGCAATCAAACGCTGGTAGTGATAGTACACCGAGTTTGGATTATCCAGCGCGGCGGCGACATTAATTTGAGCATAATTAGGATTAAGTCTGAGCCAAGGCTGCCCACAACTAAAGCCTGCATTTTCGGAGTTATCCCACTGCATTGGCGTGCGAGCATTATCGCGAGCGCTTTTATAGACACCTTGCATAAATTGCTGGTGGCTTAAGCTTTTTTGCTCAAGCACTTTTTCTTGGTAGCTGTTTTTGATTTCGATGTCGTGGTAGTCATCGAGTTGGTTAAACTGCACATTGGTCATGGCAATTTCTTCGCCTTGATAGATGTAAGGCGTGCCTTGCATTCCATGCAGTAAAGTGGCGAACAACTTGGCGCTCGCTTCGCGGTATTGGCCGTCATTTCCCCAGCGACTCACGATGCGTGGTAAGTCGTGATTGTTCCAGAATAAGGCGTTCCAGCCATCACCATCAAAGGCGGTTTGCCATTTGCTGAGCACCTTTTTTAAGGCAACTAAATCAAAATCTTGTACTTGCCACTTTCCATGTTCGGGGTGCCAGTCTAAGGCGGCGTGTTCGAATTGAAATACCATCGATAGCTCTTCGCGACGCGGATCGGAATACAACTTGGCTATCTCGGGTGTTGCCCCCCAGGTTTCGCCTACCGTAACCAACTTTTTACCCTTGAAACAAGCTAGGTGCATTTGTTGTAATAGTGGGTGTAAACGCGGGCCATTTTCGGTAATACCTTGGTCAATTTGTTTGCCGATTAAATCAATCACATCTAAGCGAAAGCCCGCCACACCTTGCTCTACCCACCAACTTATCATTTGTTGAATTTCTTCGGCTACCGCTGAGTTCTCCCAGTTGAGATCGGGTTGAGCATCGGCAAATAAATGAAAGTAATGCTGATCAGTTTTTGAGTCATATTGCCAAGCTGGACCACCAAATATAGAACCAATGGAGTTGGTTTGGTCACGCCAAATATAGTAATCACGATAAGGGTTATCACGGCTTTGTTTTGCTTGCTTAAACCAATGATGTTGGTCGGAGGTATGGTTAAGTACCAAGTCCATCATTATGCCGATGTTACGCTGTTTGGCTTGAGCGATTAATTGGTGCATATCGTCCATGTTGCCAAAGCGTGGATCGATGGCTTGGTAATCAGCAATGTCGTAGCCATTGTCTTTCATCGGAGAGAGGTAAACTGGCGATAGCCAAATTAGGTCGATACCAAGATTTTCTAGATAATCTAGCTTGCTAATAATGCCCGGTAAATCGCCGTTGCCATCACCACTACTATCGCAAAAACTGCGTGGGTAAACCTGATAAACAACCGCCGAATGCCACCACTGTTTGTTCATGATTAAGTTCTTTAACTGCTGTGAATTACCTGCATTGTAAACCCTCTTATTCGATTCGAGTAGTTAGCTGTTTTTCATAGCAACAGCTATCAAGCTCAGTGTTTATGCCGTCTGTAGGGCGGGTTGTAAGTTAATTCGGAGCGCTTTATTTGCAGATTATTAGTTTGCAAAGGTGGTTTGGGAGCTTTTATAAAAGGATATTTGTTTGAAGTTTGATCAATGTCAAACATCATTCACCAAATGGAGAGTTGTTTGTGAGCTGATGCTCAATAAATACTCAGCCATCTTCATCGAACAAAAAATAGGCGTAGATTAAAAAGCGGTAAATTGACTATGGATAGTTAAGATTAGGTTTTACTTGTGGTTCTTTCCAATGGTTAGTCTGCCTCCTCATCGCAAAACACCACAGAGTGGCGGTGGGTTAAGTCTTTAAGAGACGCTCTAAGATTACATGGGAAAGTAACAATGAGAAAATTTAGCAAACTCGCCACTAGCGCTCTGCTAGCGAGCGCGGCGTTGGGCTTTGCGTCCAGCGTCACGGCGGCACCAAGAACCGCCTTTGTACACCTCTTCGAATGGAAATGGGAAGATATCGCGCAAGAGTGTGAAACCTTCCTTGGCCCTAAAGGCTTTGCCGCTGTGCAAGTCTCACCTCCAACTAAATCGGTGGATGGCAATGCGTGGTGGACGCGTTATCAGCCGGTTAGCTATGCTTTTGAAGGCCGTAGCGGCAATCGAGCCCAGTTTCAAGACATGGTGCAGCGTTGTAAAAATGTTGGGGTAGATATCTACGTGGACGCTGTGATTAATCACATGGCCGCTTGGGATCGAAACTTCCCAGAAGTGCCCTATAGTTCAAACGACTTTAATTCTTGTACCAGTGATATTGATTACAGTGACCGTTGGCAAACACAGAACTGTGATTTAGTGGGATTAAACGATCTTAAAACTGGCTCCGATTATGTTCGCCAGAAAATCGCTGATTACATGAACGATGCTATGAGCATGGGTGTGGCAGGTTTTCGTATTGATGCGGCCAAGCATATCCCTGCCGGCGACATTGCCGCGATTAAAGGCAAGCTAAATGGTAATCCTTATATCTTCCAAGAGGTGATTGGCGCGTCTGGCGAGCCAGTTCGTCCAACGGAATATACTTACATTGGAGATGTGACCGAATTTGAATTTGCCCGTAAGTTAGGCCCGGCTTTTCGCGACAGTAACATTGCGTGGTTAGGTGATTTAGCCAACCAAATGGAGCTATCTAGCGCCGATGCGGTGACCTTTGTGACTAACCACGATGAAGAGCGCCATAACCCAGGTGGTCCAATTTGGCATGGAGTGCAAGGTGACGGTTACTTCTTAGCTAACATTTTTGCGCTGGCCTACCCTTACGGCTATCCAAAAATAATGTCGGGTTACTACTTCAACGGTAATTTTGATGCTGGCCCACCAAGTAGCGGCGTACACACCGGTAATGCTTGTGGTTTTGATGGCGGCAACTGGGTGTGTGAGCACAAGTGGCGCGGCATTGCTAACATGGTGGCCTTCCGTAACCATACTGCTGGTGAATGGAGTATTACTAATTGGTGGCAGGGCGGAAATGATCAAATCGCCTTTGGTCGTGGCGGCTTAGGTTTTGTGGTTATTAACAAACGTTTTGGCGGCTCAATTAACCAAAGCTTTGATACCGGCATGCCAGATGGGCAGTACTGTAATATTATCGAAGCTGACTTTGATGAGAGCACAGGCCAATGTAATCAAGCCTCAGATTCAAGTGGCCAAGCGGTAATTACCGTAAGCGGTGGTCAAGCTAACTTTAGCGTAGCTGGAGACAGCGCAGCTGCTATTCATGTAGGGGCTAAAATTGGTGATGTGTGTACTGGCGCTGATTGCCCATGTACTTCTGACTGCGGAACTGACCCAGTACCCGCTACGCCAGTAGTGGCTACTTCTGTTTGTACATCAGAAAATCTCCCCACTTTGTACTACTGGGGCGCCCAGCCAGCAGGTAGCTTGGCAGATGCAGATTGGCCTGGTGTTGCCATGCAAACCAATGGTGACTTTAAATGCCATGACTTAGGTGTAGAGCTTACCAGCATAAACGCCATATTTAGTAATAATGGCGCTAACAAAACAGCAGACTTAACGGTAGCCGGCGCGGGTTGTTACAAAGATGGTAGCTGGAGCAGTTTGCAAGACTGCGGCTTTGAAGTGGTAGTGGTTGATCCTGAGCCCGATCCAGACCCTGTTGGTGGCACCGAAGTATGCTACGACAACCAGGCTGGCTTTAATAATCCAACACTTTACTATTGGGCTGTTTCAGCTGAAACCCCAGTTGCAAATGCGCAATGGCCAGGTGTGGCAATGGTGCAAAAAGGTGCTTACTACTGCCATGACTTTGGCACTAAGTTAAGCAGCTTAAACATTATCTTTAACGATAGTGGCGCTAATCAAACCGCGGATCTAAACACCGCCGGTGATGCATTGTGTTATGCCCAAGGTAGTTGGGTAGCGGCAACAAACTGTGTTGGTGGTAACCCTGACAATGGTGGTGATGAGCTATGGTATTTCCGTGGTACTGCTAATGGATGGGGTAAAGCGCAGCTTGATTACGATAGTGCAACAGGTTTGTATTACACCATTCAAAGTTTTGCCGGCGAAGAAGCGCCAGCACGCTTTAAGATAGATAGTGGTAACTGGACAGAAGCGTATCCAACTGCGGATTACCAAGTATCCGACAACACCACTTATCGCATCAACTTCAATAGCGCGACCAAAGACATTACGGTTAACGCGCAATAGTTTGTTTTTATGCGTCTCAGCTTTTGCCCGGTTTTCACCGGGCTTTTTTATGGCTACTGATTAGCTAACCAAGTCTTATAACCACCGGTTAAGTTTTTAGCTTTAAAACCGTGATTGAGCAGTTGGCGATAGGCCACGTTGCCTCGTAAACCCACCATGCAGTAGACCAAAATCTCCTTGTCTTTAGGCAGTTCGTTAATCCGCTCGCGCAGTTGGTCTACCGGAATATTAATCGCGCCTGGTATTGCACCTAGCTTTTCCAATTCACCTGGATTTCGTACATCCAAAATGATTTGCTGCTCACTTGGGTTGCTAATTTCCTCACTGTGGCACAAGCGCGTATCGCCCTTAATGCTGTTTGCTGCAACAAAACCAGCTTGGTTTACTACGTCTTTAGCGCTGCCAAAAGGCGGAGCGTAAGTGAGCTCTAAGTCTTGTAGATCGAAGACCGTAAGACCAGCACGCTGGGCTACTGCAATTACGTCGATGCGCTTATCTACGCCATCTTTACCCACCGCTTGCGCGCCCAAAATTGCACCGCTGTCTGGATTAAACAATAACTTAAGGTTAATAGGGTGAGCGCCAGGGTAGTAGCCCGCATGGCTAGCAGCATGCACATACACTTTTTGGTAGTTGATGCCTTTGCGCTGTAAGGTTTTTTCGTTAAGACCGGTAGACGCCACCGCGATATCAAATATTTTACAAATTGCGGTGCCTTGGCTGCGTTTATAATGCTCGCCTGCGCCAAAGATGTTGTTGGCAACCATTCGGCCCTGGCGATTTGCTGGGCCTGCTAATGGAATCAGTGCCGCATCGCCGGTAACAAATTCTGGGTCCTCAATGGCATCACCTACCGCGTAGATATCGGGATCAGACGTTTGCAGTTGGCTGTTTACCTTTATGCCGCCTAATTCGCCGATGCTTAAGTTGGCTTGACGCGCTAAGCTAGTTTCAGGTTTGACCCCAATCGCCATAATCAGCAATTCTGTTTCTAGTAGGTCGCCATTGCTCAAACGCAGTTCTAAACCTTGTTCGTCAACGTTGGCTAGTTCATCGGCAACCTGCTGTTGGCTTGGAAATACCGCTTCTAAGGCTACGCCTAGGCGTAAATCTACCCCATGGTGCTGCATTTCTTGATGTAGTGGTGTGGCCATTTCACGATCAACCGGTGCCATTATCTGTTCAGATAATTCAACTAAGCTGGTATTAATGCCGCGTTGAATCAGTGCTTCGGCCATTTCTATACCAATGAATCCTCCGCCAACTACCGTGGCATGTTTTGGCTGATTATGCTCTATGCTGGCAATGATTTTATCCATATCAGGTATGTTACGCAGCGAGAAGGTACGTGAGTTCTGGATGCCAGGAATCGGCGGCACGATAGGCGAAGCGCCTGGGCTAAGTACCAATTTGTCGTAACTTTCTTGGTAGTTTTCTTGAGTCTCTAAGTTACGAATAGTCAGCGTTTTGTCTTGGCGGTTAATGCTAACCACCTCATTCATTACTCGCACACCTACATTAAATCGCGCTTTAAAGCTCTCTGGAGTTTGCAGCAACAAGGCATCGCGTTGTTCGATATCTCCACCAATATGGTAGGGCAGGCCGCAGTTAGCAAACGAGATGTATGGACCTCTTTCAAACATAATGATTTCTGCGTCTTCACTTAAACGTCTAGCGCGAGCTGCTGCTGAAGCGCCGCCTGCCACACCGCCAATGATTAAAATCTTAGTCATGTTTATCTCCAGTATTAAAACACTATCTGTGAGCGAATTAGCTAAAGCTTAATCAAGATCTCGCATTAAACTATTGATGTAGATCCTGAGTAATAAGTTTGCTCACTCGCTATTTGTAATTAGATTATATTAGATAAATCTAAAACACAACTGACTAAATAAGATTTTATTAAATTAGATTTGACTAATTTAAAGGGGGCCGTATAATTCACCCTATTGAGGAGGTGTATATGCAAAGTCATGATGTTTTGCATGAGCAAGCTCGTACGGTGAGTAGTTACCTTAAAACCATCGCCCATCCAGACCGTTTAGTTGCTTTGTGTTTATTGTGTGATGGAGAAATGAGTGCTGGTGAGCTGCTGGCTCACAGTAGCAATAGTCAATCGGCTTTTTCTCAGCACTTAAAAGTGCTGCGAGAACAAGGTTTGGTGGCAGTGCGTAAACAAGCGCAAACGGTGTTTTACTCCTTGGCTGACGCTAAGGTGAAAAACTTATTAGCTAGCTTGCAGCAGCAGTTTTGTAATTGATTTAATTGGTGGAGTAATAAATGACCGAATTTAGCCCAGGGAGCGCCTTAATAGGCGGAATGTTATTAGGCCTGTCGGTATCTTTATTGATGCTGCTTAGTGGCCGCACAGGCGGTATTAGCGGCATATTAGGTGGGATATTTGGCGCATCGAAGAGTGAATGGCCATGGCGAGTAGCGTTTATTGCTGCAATGGCTGGCAGCTTGCTATTTAACCCCTTGTTTGGATTAAGCGAAGCCCCATTACCTAATTATTCACTAGGCTGGTTATTGGCTGGTGGCTTTGCCGTTGGCGTGGGCACTCAGCTTGCGAATGGCTGTACCAGTGGTCATGGAATTTGCGGGATTGGCCGCTTTTCATTGCGCTCAATAGTGGCGACTATGGTATTTATGCTTAGCGCGGCTTTAGTGGTGTGGTTAGCTGGAGGTGCTTATGTTTAAGGTAGTGGTTGGCTTAATCACCGGTTTGTTGTTTGGTTTGGGCATGAATGTGTCGCAAATGGTTAACCCCTATAAAGTGCTTAATTTCTTAGATGTAAGCGGTAATTGGGATGCTAGCTTGGCTTTTGTTATAGGTGGAGCCTTATTGGTGTTCGTACCTTTTTATCATTTTCTGATTAAACCAAGAAGCCATGCGGTAAATGGCGAGCCTATTCAATGCTCTACGCTTAAAACGATTAGCCCTAAACTGATCATTGGCTCGATTATCTTTGGTATAGGTTGGGGAATGGTAGGCATTTGCCCTGGGCCTGCGGTGGCCAGTTTGCTGCGTGGAGAAGCCGCTATTTATTGGTTTTTGTTAAGCATGTTATTGGGGCATTACTTAAGCAAACGTCTATTCTCTCGCGCTTAAACTAAACGTAACTAAAAAGGGAGCTTGCCGCTCCCTTTTTCTGCTTAGTGGTTTAGTCGGTATGTTGCTGCATGATGGTTATCATGCCAAGGCCCGCCATGTCTTCGTCCCAATTGTGTTTCTCCACCACGTTCTCAGCTTGGTGATAAGGCAATAAGTTGTCGTTAAAGGTGCGCAGCATTGACTCTTTGATGTGTTCGTATGCGCGAATTCCCGGACCCGAGATAACAATTTTTTGTGGGTTAAACAGCGCCATTATGTTGGCTAAACCCATGCCTAACACGGTACCGGCTTGGGAGAAAATCTGTGCCATTGCTGGATTGTCTGGCTCGGTCAGTTGGTTTAAGTCGAGCATCTGTTTTTCTGAAGGGTGCAGCATGTCGGTGGGTGGCAAGTTGTAAATAGCACTGGCGTCGCGGTAAATGGCGTAGTCACCTACATAGGCCTCGATGCAGCCTCGTCCGCCACAGCGGCATTGCGGACCATTTAAGCTAAACTTGGTATGGCCAAATTCGGTAGTGGCTGCACTGGCATCTTGATAAAGCTCGCCGTTAACAATCAAGCCCATGCCAACCCCGTAGCCGAGTTGGATAGCGACTAGATTATCCAGTTTGCTGTATTTAGGCCGTTGAGTTAAGGCCACGGCGAGGCAATTAGCGTCGTTGGCAATAAACACTGGTAGCTGACTTTTTAGCTGCAGTTGCTCAACCAGTTCCAGTTGCTTACCCTTGATGGCCGGGCTCCACAATATGCCCTTACCTTGTGTTTCTATAACTCCTTGCACTGCTAAGCCAAGGCCGCGCAGTTTACTGCGTTTAACCTCATAATGCTGAATAAACTCTTCGATGGCTTTAGACAGGGCGTCAACCAGTTGTTCTTGGTTTAGCGTGACCGTTAACATTGCTTGAGTCGCTTGCGCAACGATGGTGCCAGAGGTATCTCCCAGCATAAAGCGCACTTCGTTAATCGATAGCTTTATGGCTAGATAGAAGGCTGCTTGGTTATTCAGTTGTAGTTTTACTTTTGGCCTACCGCGTCCACCACTGGGATCTAACACTACATTCTGCTCAATAATTAAGCCTTGTTGAACTAGCTCAGAGGTGATCGAAGTGATGGTTGCGGGACTTAATTTGGTGTGGTCGCCAATTTCTACACGTGCCAGTTCACCATGGAGGCGCAGAGTTTGAATAATGTCTCGGCGATTGGCACTTCTAATTAGTTCGGTATCGGTGATTTTTTTCATACTGAATCGGCTAAGTAACTACTTCCATTTCAAAAATACGCGTTTTAAAGGGAATAAGAATCTCTTTCTTGGTGATTTGTTATTTCTGTCACGCTTATCTAAATTCCTTATCAAAGGCTGAGTTAAGCGTCTCAAAGATGATAATGACAATATTGTAATTAATGGCGGGCTTCAAGCAAAAAAAATCCCGCCGTAAAAGGCGGGGCTTGGTAATTCATCCAGAAAGGAAAGGAAAATGCTACTAGTAATGCACTGACAGATTACTAGGTCTGAAGAGAACGGCGTTCACTTCGCACTTAAACATATCAGCCCTACAGCTCACGATTGCTGAAAAAATGTTCAAGATGCTTAAAGCTTATTCGTTAAATTTGTTATAAGAAATTATGAAACTTGGTTGTTCTATTAACAGATTTTTTAAGCGTGTCTGCGGTCACGTTCTGAAAAAAAGCCCTTGAGCTTAAAAAAAAGCCAATAAGAGCCCACTAAACTACTAATATTTAAGAGCAACTATTTGAATTGTTATGGGACATTAATTAGTGAAGCACAAGAGATGGTGTTGCTTAGGCCTATTACTGCTTGGTTCTACCTTGAGCCAAGCAGATACCTTGCGCTTGGTTACTCACCATTTGCCGCCTTATCAAGTGGTAAATGGTGACGCTTTAAGTGGCTCAATGATTGACGTAATGCAATGCAGTTTAATTGAAATGGGGCAGGCATATCAGGTTGACGTGAGGCCGATTAATCGAGCGATTAAAGAGCTGCAGGCGGGAAAATTTGATGGCGTTTTTGTATTAAATCGCAGTGCCGAGCGTGATAGATTTGCAACTGCCAGTGAGCCACTGATTGTCACTTATCGCAGCCTATTTAGTTTGAAAGTTGTTGATGCGGAGCTTCACAGCCCTGCAATGAAAGAGCTGAAAATAGGCGTATTACATGGTTCGGCGATGCACAGCTGGCTCACCAAGCATGGTTATCCCAATGTACTTACTCGCTACGATTACCACATCTTATTTGAATTAATGCAGTTAGAACGCATTGACGCAATTGTTGCGCCTTTTGAGATCTACGAAAACGAAAAAGATCACGGCCACGTTACCCGAAAAATTGAAACTAGGTACCTTAGCCAAGCGAACTTGTCGGGGTATTTCTCAAGCTCTTGGTTAGATAAACATCCTGATTTTCTAGACCGCTTTAACGCTGCATTAGGGCTTTGTAATTAGCTTTGTTGCACAAACTAAAAAGCCCAAGCTAAACACTTGGGCTTTTGTATTTAGGCTTAGCGTAGCGCTTATTTAGCTTGAGTAAATAGCGTAACCGCAGTGCCTTCTACCACTGTACTACCTGAGATATTAGCCGTGTTAACTGCGCCATTGGCATCAGCCACTTTGGTCCAAGTTCCTGCTGGCAAACTTACTGTTTGGTTATTGCCGCTGTTATACACAATAAACAGATTATGGCTATCGCTTGGGTCAGTAATGTGCCCGGTAATCACTTGACCAGCAAACTGTTCGGGACGACTCACATTTAAGTATTGGGCGATTTCTTGGCTGGTATTCATGCGCAGTCCCGCATGCTTACGACGTAGTTCAATTAATTGTTGGAAGTAATTGAAGGTGGCCAAGTTATCCGCTTTGTTCGACCAGCGAATGGCATTGAAGCTATCGGGGGCATTGTAGGTATTGTGAGTACCGCCATGTGCGCCGTAGTTCCAAGCCGAAGGATTACTAATTTGCTGATTATTGGTTTTGGTACGAAGGAATTCATCACCAGCGTGCACAAAAGGGATGCCTTGGCTGGTTAGTATCATGCCCATACCAAAATTAACCACCCGTTTCGGGTAAGTTAAATCGCTAGGAGGGTTAAAGCTAATCACCTGATGTGAGCTGTTTTGCTGCACATTGCTTGAAGTGCTTAAGTAGACTTTGTCCCACAGGCCAAAGTTATCGTGGGCCGAAATGTAGTTAATGCTTTGCTCTGGGTCAGCTGCATAATTGCGGAACCAGGTGCTGTTGCGTCCGTCGTTGGGATTATACGGAGAGCCTTGAAAGCCATCGTAAATCGCCCAGCCAGATTCAGCAGCATCTACATTGTTAAACATATAGCCAGTGCGAGTATCGTCATTAGAGCCTTTTAATGATTCGCGGAATGCGCCATTAAATACACCTACATGCTCGTCGGCCATATGATGGGTGGTGCCATAGCGCACACGTTGGCCTTCCAGCGGGTCGGTGGCATAGCCGTTCCATGGTTCGCCGTAAATCAATAACTTGCGGTCAGCAAAGGTGTCGTTTAGGTGACGACCCCATTTCTCTACTTCTTGATAAGAGAAGATACCGATTAAGTCGAAGCGGAAGCCATCAATTCCATATTCGTCTACCCAGTAGGCTAAAGAATCTTGGATCATTCGGCTTACCATAGGAACGTCGGCATTAATTGAGTTGCCAGTGCCAGATAAGTCGGTGGCGGTATAGTATTGGCCAGTAATGTTCTCAAACATTTCGTCATCAAAGGTATGGTTGTAGACCACGTCCATAATTACTCGAATGCCAGCTTTGTGGAATTCATTAACCATGGTTTTAAATTCACGCGCTCGCTCTTCATAGTTGGTTGGAACAGCTGAATAGCGGTCTTCGGGAATGTTAAAGTTGCGTGGATCATAACCCCAGTTGTAGCAAGGGTCGCTGTCTGGCAGGCCATCACAGGTGGCAAAGTCGTATACCGGCAACAGTTGAACGTGGGTAACGCCTAGCTCTTTTAGGTGGTCAATTCCGGTTCTAACACCGTTAATATTGGTACCTGTTTCAACCATACCCAAGTATTTACCGTTGTTACCCGCGCTCACGCCTGAACTTGAGTCGATAGTAAAGTCGCGTACGTGCACTTCATAAATCACGGCATCTTCACGTTCAATTAAGGCAGGACGAGCAGCCCTGCCGCCCACCGGTTCGGTACGTGACATATCCATTACAATGTTAATGGCTTCATAATCGCCAGTGCCTGGCTGCGCCATTTTCCCGTAGGGGTCGCGTACTTGAACACCGTTGATTAGAAAGGTGTAAGGTTTCAGGTGTAAATCACCATCTACGGTCACTTGGTAAACTTGGCTGTAACCGGCGAAGTCTGGCACGGCTTGCAAGCTATGCTCTACGCCATCAACTAGCACTTTCACATTGCTATGATCTGGTGACCAAATCGAGAAGGTGGTGCTTTGTGGTGAGTAAATTGCACCAAGAGTTTCAGTTTCTGTTGCACAATTTGGCTCGCAGCCTTGTTTAACAGTGTTTACTGCTTTGGTGGCGGCGTTGAAACAGATTTGGTAAGTAGAGTTAGCGTCTACTAATACGTCTGCGCCAGGGTAGTTTTCAGTCCAATCGCCAAAATGGTCAATTTTAAAGCGTGGATTGTTGCTGCCAAAGCTTTGGGTTGTGCAGTAGTTATTACCGTCGCTGCTGGTCATTAGGGTGGTTTGCCAATCATTGGGCGTGCCACGGAAATACCAAGTATCTGCTGGCGCATCGCTAATGGTGTAGTCAAAGGTGCTTAAGGCAGAGTTGCCGCTGGCATCGATGGCAAATACCTTCAAGCTTAAATCTACCCCATCGCTTACTACATCACTGGCGGTAAAGCTGGCATCGTTACAGGGGCTGGAAGCTGCTGTTGGTGTAGTGCCGTCGGTAGTGCAGTAAATCAACGGTGAGCTGTCTTGATTATCACTCACACTCAAACTGATTTGCTGAGTTTCGGTGTAAGATCCGGCTGCTGGGTTAGCCGTAACCACCGGTGCTTGAGTATCCGTAACGTCGTCTGGCGTTACCGTAATTGCCTTTGAGCCAGCGTTAAAGCAAATTTGGTAGCTGGCATTGCCGGTAACGGTGTAATCTGCGCTTGGATAAGCTTCGTTCCAGTCTCCATAGTGGTCGATTTTGAAGCGTGGGTCATCGTTGGCAAAACTCTGAGTAGTACAGAAGTTGACGTTATCAGTGCTGGTCATTTCTGTTGTTGCCCAGCCATTAGAGGTGCCGCGGTAGAACCAGCTATCTTCAGGTGGCTCTACATCTCCGCAAGTGGCCACTTCTGTGGTGGTGATGTTTTTGCTGTCGCTAAAGAAGCGAATTTCGTAGTTTTTATTGGCGTCTACCCGAACATCTGCGCTTGGGTAAGCTTCGTTCCAGTCGCCAAAGCGATCAATTTTAAAGCGTGGATCGTTAGCACCAAAGCTTTGACAAGTTCGGTATTCACTGCCCGAAACAAGTTCTAAAGCGCTAGTTGCCCAGCCGTTGCTGGTGCCTCGATAAAACCAATCAGCTTGAGCGGCAGAGCTTGCTGCCAATAAGCTGATGACTAATGCTGTCTTTTTCATGATATTAACTGTTCCATAGTTAATCCACCCAGCCATTCCGCACAGAGCAAAATGGCTAGGTGGGAATATTGAGATTTATAGTTTGTCTAAAATCACAAAGCTGTTTGCTGGCACCGTTACTGAATGGCTGCCGCCACTCACAGTAATGATTTGCTCGTTGTAGCTGGCGGCGTTGGTATTTGGCGTTATTAAACGATAGCTACCATTAGCCATATTATTAAAGGTGTAGCTAAAGCCACTGCCTTTAGTGAGAGCTACGTAAGCTACAGCTGCCCCATTATCACGAGCAAATGCTGCATGATCGCCATCTAGCAATAGGTCGATTTGCTGACCTTTTTGAATGGCTTCAGAGGAGCTGCGCAGGCTATTTAGCATTTTTAAATGCTTATAGAGCGTTGGCTGGTTGGTTTTGGCGTAGTTAATGCCTTCTGAACCCAGCATCCAACGTGCTACTACATCATCTTTTTCAGTGGTGGTAATGTAGTGTGGCCAGCTTGAATAAAGCACCTCGGTGCCGTAGAACACCACCGGCAGGCCACGGAACAAGTAGATAAAGTTTAAGTTATTGAGGTACTGCGTTTCACTCAATACACCGTTAGCTCGGGTAACATCGTGGTTATCTACAAAGGTAGCTAGATAGGTTGGATCGTAAATGCCAGAGGCATCGCCATCGGCACCAGCAATACGGGCGTAGCCATTGCCGTCGTCAAACCCTGCTTCACCTCTAAAGGCTTTGCCCATCCAACCTGGAAAGTCCATGGAAGAACCATGTAAATCCAACATATGGAATTTTTTGCCTTGGCCGTTGTAGATTAGATCAACCGCCGACTTACGATCGCCTGTCCATGCTTCGCCTGCCATGTAGAAGTTGTCGTTGCCTAAACTACGAGCATGAGCATCCATTTCTAGGGTGAATCGTTCCCAGAAATCAGCAGTCATGTACGAAACCGTATCAATACGGAAAGCATCTACGCCATGGTCGATAAAGCGCTTATACACATTGATTAGATGTTTAGTTGCGTTTTGGTCATCGTCACCATGTTCGTTAAAATCAAGCAAGTCGATCAACCAGGTATTCCCAGTACTGGCGTAGCTAAAGAAGCCATTTTTAGCGCCATCCATGTAAGGGTCATTGGTTTCCCAATTCCAGGTTTGACCATCCATTTTAATCTCTAGCGCTCGGTCGGCCCATTTACTCTTCGAGCCTACTACCGATTGGCCAGGCTGACCGTGGTTTACCACGATGTCGAGCATGATCTTCATGTCGCGCGAATGCAATGCATCCACTAAGGCGTCAAAACCTGCCCAGCCATCATTGTCTTTACCTAAAGAGTGTAGGTGTGGGTCAATTTTGTCGAAGTCGTAACCCCAGTAACCATGGAAGGCTGAAGCTTCATAGTCGTCACTGGCGTTAAAACGGCGCCCTTCAGGCTGCTTCACAACCGGAGTAATCCAAATGGCGGTAAAGCCCATGTCTTGGATGTAATCGAGGTTGTCGATAATGCCTTGGAAATCACCACCATGGTAGTAAGACAAAGGACCGGTTTTGCTGGTGTTAGTATTGTACTTATCGGCTTCACCATTGGGTAAGTACTCGTCACCCCAGATGTTGTTATTGCTCGTATCACCATCTGCAAATCGGTCGGTCATAATGAAGTAAACATTCTCTTCACGGAAGTCGCCGCTGGTAATGATGCTAGGGTCAATGGTGTAGTTAAAGGTGCTAATACCTTGGTTGCCATTGGCATCAACTGCTAGCACTTTAAGCACTAAATCTATGCCTGTGCTTACTACATCACTTGCAGTAAAGCTTTGTTGATTACATGGGCTAAGTGCAGTGGTTGGCAGGCTGCCGTCGGTGGTGCAATAAAGCTTAGGTGCAGGGTCTTGGTTATCAGTCACACTTAAACTAATTTGCTGGGCAGTGGTGTAGCTGCCGCCAGATGGAGAAGCACTGGCTACTGGCGCCTTAGTATCCTCACCTTCAATTTCGCTAGTGGTCACTTGTTTGCTGGTGGCATTAAAACAGATCTCATAAGTGGTATCTGGATTAACCGTGACGTCGGCGCTTGGGTAGTTCTCAGTCCAATCGCCAAAGTGGTCCACTTTAAAGCGTGGATCAACGCTACCAAAGCTTTGGGTGGTGCAGTAGTTCTCCCCATCGCTAGTGGTCATTAGGGTGGTTTGCCAGTCATTAGGCGTACCGCGGAAATACCAAGTATCGGCTGGTGCATCGCTAATGGTGTAATCAAAGCTGCTGACAGCAGAGTTACCCGATGCATCCACAGCTAGCACTTTTAGGCTTAAATCAACACCGTCAGTTACCACATCACTAGCGCTAAAGCTTGCGCCATTGCATTGCGGTGAAGCTTGAGTGGGTATAGAGCCATCGGTAGTGCAGTAGATATTGGGTGCACTGTCTTGATTATCGCTAACAGTTAAGCTGATTTGCTGAGCTTGGGTGTAAGAACCCGCTGCAGGGGTGGCGCTTACTGTAGGAGCTTGAGTATCTTCTGTCGTGGTTGGTGTTGCGGTGATTTGTTTTGAATCGGCGTTAAAACAAATCTGGTAGCTAGCATTGCCAGTTACTATAAAGTCTGCTGTTGGGTAAGCTTCGTTCCAATCGCCATAATGGTCGATTTTGAAACGTGGGTTATCGTTAGCAAAACTCTGGGTAGTACAAAAGTTTAGGTTATCGCTGCTGGTCATGGCTGTGGCAGCCCAGCCATTTGAAGTGCCGCGATAAAACCAGCTATCCTCTGGTGGTTCTACCTCGCCACAGCTAGCCACTTCTGTAGTGCTTATATTTTTGCTGTCGCTAAAAAAACTAATGTTATAGCTCTTGTTAGCATCAACCCGTACATCGGTACTTGGGTAGGCTTCGTTCCAGTCGCCAAAGCGATCGATTTTAAAGCGTGGGTCGCTGCTACCAAAACTTTGGCAAGTGGTGTATTCGGTTCCTGAAACTACTGCAAGGGGCGTGGATTGCCATTGGTTTGGCGTACCCCTAAAGTTCCATTCGGCTGCCACAGGCGCAGACAGCAACGTCGCCCCCGCGAGAGCGATTGTTAACTTGTTCATGGATCCTTTCCTTATACTGTTTTTCTTGCTGTATTTTTAACCACCTAGTTATGGCGAAAATTTTGCAAATTCGCTCAACATTGGTGATTTTTAATCATTGTTATAGTTGTTTTGCCACAGCGCAGATCTTTGTGCTGGCCATGGCCATAACAATGTTAGAGAAAAAACATAAACAAAGGATAAAAAATGTACAGAAATGTGAGCCTGTCATCACAAAGGCATCAAGATAAGTTGATGCCTTTGTAAATAAAGCTTAACGGTTTGAATTGTAGGATTTATTTCTGTTGGTACTGGGCCGCTAGTTGACGGTAATCTTGGTATTTTTTGATTAGGTCGACCTGCTCCAGCTCTGCGTTGTCAAACAACAGCGCGCCGTTGTTTTGAAGCTGTAAATAAACAGTGGCAGCCATGGTGATGACTTTGTCGATGCGCTTTAAGGTCATTGGGGTGCAGCTCTTGCCACTAATGTCGTCGGCAATGTCTAAACAGTGGGAGCGGAAGCTTTCTGCAATAAATAGATTTTTCAGTGAGCGTTCGTTGTCTAGAGCATATTCCCAGCGTTCAATAATCTCTGTTTGCCATTGGATTATGGCCGGCTGGGCATAGTTTTGTTTTAGCCAAATGAGCTTTTGGGTATAAACATCTAACGCAGCTTCTTTTAGCTCACGATAAATCGCAAGTTGGTCTGCGGCGGTCATTACATCTTGGTAGCGCAGCAAATAGCCAAATACATTGCGGGTTTCTAAACGTTCCACCGCATGAAAATCTGGAGCAGCTAAACCATCACTATTAAAGTGCTCTAAGGGATCGTAAGGGTACATATAGCCAAAATCGAACAGATGGATTTGTCGGCCGTCGTAAATGATGTTGCCAGGAGACAAATCCCACTCCATTAAGCCAGCTTGCTCTAGGGCAAATTGGGTATCGAAAATCTGTCTAAAAATTTCACGGCTAAAACTGCATAGTGGCTTGCCTTCAATCCACGGTGACAAAATAAAACCAAGGCGATAGTTGGCGTAAAGGGTAGTTACAATGTGTTGATAAGCTTTGGCGGTGCTAGGTTGGTCTTTAAGCGCTTGAATATCGCGGCGGCGCTGTACTTCGTTAAGGAAGGAAGTTTCACCATCAACATTATGCACCAAGGCTTGCGGGCGACGTTTTTTAAGATTGTAGTGTCGGCCATCAATACATAGGTGAAACACAATAGCAGTTAAACCGCCTTCAAATACTTCCACTACATAGGGAGAATCTGCTTCTAGAGCGACCAGTTGTTCTGGCGGCAAGGGACAGGCAGCGGCATCACCCACTATAATATTCTGCTCTCCTTGTTGAAAATGCAGTTGAGCTTGTTGACGTTGTTCAACTAATGCATTCATCAGTACTCTCCATCCTTGATTATGTTTTTGTGAGTTTATTCTCATAAAACCTTGGAGTAAGGCGCTTTTATGGGATGAAAACCGTTTCGGTCACAAATATGTTGTGCCTTTAGAAGGTAATTAGCGCAGGATCACATTTAAGATCGTTGATCTTAAATATGACCAAATGATGTTAATTAACTAAGGATGGTGAAATTTAGCTGTTGTTTTTGTTAAGCGCGGCCCGCAACGCAGCAATGCCTTTGTTGCCTTTTTCTTGGCGTTCTTCAGCGGTTTCCTTTTTACGGCGTTGCTCCCACACTAAATCGTTTTGTGGCAGTTCGTATAAAAACCGGCTTGGTTCTGGTTTGATGAGTTCGCCAAACTGGCGACGCTCTTTAGTTAAGGTGAAAGTGAGTTCGCGCTGGGCCCGAGTAATCCCAACATAAGCAAGGCGACGCTCTTCTTCTACATTGTCTTCATCAATACTGCTTTGGTGCGGCAATAAACCTTCTTCCATGCCGATGAGGTACACGTAAGGAAACTCCAAACCTTTTGAGGCGTGCAAGGTCATTAATTGAACCTGATCGCTTTCTTCGTCTTCTTCGCCACGTTCCATCATGTCGCGTAAAATCAGCCGATTAACCACTTGTGGCAAGGTCATTGGCTCGTTGTCGTTATCACCTTCGAGCATGCCACTTACCCAGCGAAATAGCTCTGAGACATTCTTCATGCGCATTTCTGCAGCTTTAGGGCTGGGGCTGGTTTCGTAAAGGAAGTCTTCGTAGTGAATATCTCGGATCATGTCGCGTACAGCTTGCTGAGCATCTCCTCGCTCAACGCGCTCGGCCAATGCCAGTAACCACTGACTAAACTCATTCACTGCATTAAGTGCTCGGGTGGGCAAAATGCTGGTCATGGCTATGTGGGTAGTTGCTGCAAACAAGCTGATTTGTTGCTCGTTGGCGTAGGTACCCACTTTTTCTAAGGTAGTTGGGCCAATTTCGCGACGTGGCGTATTGATGATACGCAGCAAGGCGTTGTCGTCGTCTTGGTTCACCAATACCCGTAGATAGGCCATGATGTCTTTGATTTCGGCGCGGGCAAAAAACGAGGTGCCGCCACTAATTTTATAGGGAACACGGTTGTTCATTAAGGTTTTTTCGAGCAGCCGAGACTGGTGATTGCCGCGGTATAAAATGGCGTAATCTTGGTAATTGGCGTTATTCATAAAACGGTGACCAATTAACTCGGCCACTACGCGCTCAGATTCTTGTTCTTCGGTTTTCGCAAAGAGAATCTTAAGTGGTTCACCGTAGGCTAACTCGGAGAACAGCGATTTCTCGAAAATATGCTCATTGTTTTCGATAAGGATGTTGGCGCACTTTAATATCCGCTGGGTTGAGCGATAGTTTTGCTCCAGCATGATCACTTCTAAAGCAGGGAAATCTTTTTGCAGCTGCATCAGGTTTTTAGGCTGCGCACCACGCCAAGAGTAAATGCTCTGGTCATCGTCACCAACCACGGTGAAGCAGGCGCGCTCCTGGGTAATTAATTTTACCAGCTGATACTGGCTGGTATTGGTATCTTGATACTCATCTACCAATAAATATTGAATGGTATCTTGCCAACGTTTACGTACTGCTGCGTCGTGGGTGAGCAATAGCGTAGGCATTAAAATCAGGTCATCAAAGTCTAGTGCGTTATAGGCGGTAAGCTGACGCTGATAGGCTTCGTACATATGGGCAAACAATTGCTCTTGCTGGCTTTGGCCGGTAGCTCTGGCTACAGCTTGCGCCGGTAATACCAAATCATTCTTCCAGTTAGAAATGCAGCTAAGCAGTTGCTTGAGTAAGTCTTTATCGCCCTCTAATTCTTTTTCGGTGAGCTCTTTGAGTAAGGCCATTTGGTCTTGATCGTCAAACAGTGAGAAGTTGGGTTTTAGCTTAAGGCTGCGGTATTCACGGCGAATAATGTCTAAACCCAAGGTATGGAAAGTACATACCCGCAAGCCTCGCGCTTCTTTGCGCCCCATGGTTTGGCCCACCCGCTCTTTCATTTCGCGGGCAGCTTTATTAGTGAAGGTTACCGCGGCAATGTTTTTTGCCTTATAGCCACAGTTTTGCACTAAATGAGCAATTTTGTTGGTAATAACCCGTGTTTTACCACTGCCTGCACCTGCTAATACTAAGCAGGGGCCAGATACATAACTAACGGCTTTATCTTGTGCGGGATTTAACTTCACGGAGCTTTCCTTCTAAACGGGCCGTGCATTTTAGCCGATCAGAGAGGGCTGATCTACGCCGCTTTAACGCTTTCATATTCTTTAACAAATGTAAGAATTTGTAAAATGAACAATTATTCATTGATTGTTTTTTGATGAGGAATATAATCGCGAAAAATACTGAACAAATGTTCATTTTTATGATTTCCGATAAACGCGTACGTATATTGATGGCTGCTGAGGCGCTGATTAATAAATCAGGGCTTGAGGCTGTGTCTATTCACCGCGTGGCCAAGCAGGCAAAAGTAGCGACCGGTACCATCTATTTGTATTTTAAAGATAAAGACGAGTTGATGGCGGAGCTTCATGAGCGTAATTTGCGTTTGTTTGCCGAGGCCTTTTTGGCAGATGTTAATACGGCACAGAGCTTACAAGAGTGCCACAGTCGTTTGTGGCTAAATGCACTACACTACCATCAAGAAAATGTGAATGTGCAACGCTTGTGGGTCCATTTAGAAACCTTACCTAAAAATGCTCGTCACAAAGCGCTTATCCAGGAATTATTTAAACCGGTAAAACTTTTTTTTAGCCGTGGTGTCGAACAAGGCTGCTTTAAACCTTTACCAAGCGAAATGCTATACGCCTTGGCCTTTGGCCAAATACTCGAAATTTGTCGCTTTTCTCAACTTCGAGAAGCGAATTTTACAAAGCAAGACATGGATGCCGCGCTTTTAGCTAGCTGGGATGCTATTACCATACACCCTTAGTGATTGGAGTGGGAAATGAAAAAATGGATGGCAATCATGCTAGTCATAACAGTGATTCTGTTTGGTAGCGTGTTTGGTTTTTACCTATTCAAACAAAAGATGATTGCCGAATTTATGGCTAATCGTCCGGTGCCAGAAATGCCTGTGGAAGTGGCTACAGCGAATGCAGAAGACTGGCAGCCAGCAATTGAATCAATTGGATTTATTGAGCCCTACCAAGGTGTGAATATTAGTAGCTCAGTGGCTGGATTGGTGACTAAAATTCACTTTACTTCGGGTGACACAGTAAAAGCGGGTGAACTATTGGTGAGCCTAGAAGCTGACGTTGAAAAAGCTAACCTGGCTAGTGCTAAGGCCAAGCTTCCAGCGGTTAAGCGCCAAATGGAGCGCAATAAAACCTTGTTGGATCGTGGTTCGGTTTCGCAAACCCAGTTTGATGACTCGGAAGCTAACTACCTTGCCTTGGTCAGTGATATTGAAGCACTTAAAGCCACTATTGAGCGCCGTGATATTCGCGCCCCGTTTAACGGTGTAATGGGCATTCGCCAAATCAACCTTGGTCAATACTTGCAAGCGGGTGACGACATTGCTCGTTTAGAGAATCTTGATCATATGTTGCTGCGCTTTATTGTGCCGCAAAAAGACATCTCGCTTATCAATGTTGGTACCGAGATTGAGCTTAACTCTGATGCTTATCCTGCGCAGTGGTTTAAAGGCAAAATCACTACCATTGAACCTACCGTTGACCCACAAAGTGGTGTGATTCAGGTACAGGCTACCATTCCAAATGCTGAAGGGCTTTTACGGTCTGGCATGTACGCCAGTGTACGTATTTGGCAAGCGGTGCAGCCTAATCAAATTGTGGTGCCACAGCAGGCTATTTCGTTTTCCTTATACGGTGAATCTATTTACGTTCTAGAAAGTGAAACTGCAGACGACGGCAGCGAAACTTTAATTGCTAAGCAACGTTCAGTCACTGTGGGTGAACGTCGCGGCGATGTTGCTGTGATCGATAAAGGCGTGAACGCTGGCGAGCAAGTAGTGGTTTCTGGTCAAGTGCGTTTACGTAACGGGGCTGTGGTTCGTATTGTTGAAGATAGCTTCGTACAACGCGACCAAAACTTGCCAAAAGATTAGGAGCGTAGGTCATGAGATTTACCGATATTTTTATTCGGCGACCGATATTAGCGCTGTCTTTAAGTTTGCTGCTGCTGATTATTGGTATTCAATCAGTATTTAAGCTGCAAATTCGCGAGTATCCAGAGCTAACCAACACGGTTATTACTGTAAGCACCGCTTATTATGGTGCGCCTGCAGAAGTTATACAGGGTTTTATTACCCAGCCATTGCAGCAGTCGATTGCTGAGGCGGATAACTTAGATTTCTTGGAATCTAACTCTTCTATGGGCAGCAGTACCATTACTGCTTACATGAAAACAGGTGCCGACCCAGATGCTGCACTGTCGGAGATTATGGCTAAAGTAAACGCTGTACGTGCGCGTTTACCCAGTGAAGCCTTAGATCCCAACATTTCGCGCTCAACCGGTTCTAGTACCTCGATTATGTACATCGCCTTTAGTAGTGATGAGCTAAAAGCGGCGCAAATTGTGGATTATGTAAACCGTAACGTGCAGCCGCAAATGGTGACGGTAACGGGTGTTGCCAAGGCCAATGTTTACGGGCCGCAGTTGTCGATGCGGGTATGGTTAGATCCAGTAAAACTGGCGAACCATAAACTTACCGCGGCAGAAGTGGTTAACGCTCTGCAAAACAACAACTTTAGGTCGGCTCCGGGTCAAGCTAAAAGTCGTTTCTTCCTTTATAACGTAGAAGCTGATACCGATCTTAAAACCCGTGCCGAGTTTGAGCAGTTGATTGTTGCGCGTAGCGAAAGTGGCATTGTGCGCTTAAACGATGTGGCTGAGCTGGAGCTGGATGCAGCACGTGAAACCGTACGAGCGAAAGCTGATGCACAAACCGCGGTTGTGGTAGCCATTGACCCAACGCCTACTGCCAACCCGCTAACCGTTGCCAAGTTGATTACCGAAATGCTACCCGACTTGGAAGCTAACCTTCCAGATAGCATGGGCATGCAAGTACTTTATGATTCAACGGAATACATTGAATCATCGATTAATGAAGTACTTACCACCATTGTGGAAGCCACCATTATTGTTGTGGTTGTGATTTTCTTGTTCATGGGTAACTTGCGTGCAGTACTCATTCCAGTTATCGCGATTCCGCTATCACTGATTGGTGTGTGTTTGGCGATGCAAGCCTTAGGTTTCTCGCTAAACCTATTAACCTTGTTGGCTATGGTGCTGGCAATTGGTTTGGTGGTGGACGACGCCATTGTTGTGGTGGAAAACGTTGACCGGCATATTCGCCAAGGGATGAAACCCTTTGATGCTGCCATTGTTGGTACCCGCGAAATTGCCTTGCCGGTAATTTCGATGACCATTACCTTAGCAGCAGTGTATTCGCCGATCGCCATGGTCGAAGGTTTAACCGGCGTATTGTTTGCCGAGTTTGCCCTTACCCTTGCGGGCGCGGTTGTGGTATCGGGTTTTGTTGCCTTAACCTTATCGCCGGTGATGTGTTCGGTATTACTTAAGCACAACCCTAATCCGGGCCGTTTTGAAGTAGGCGTTCATAAATTCTTAGATAGTTTAGATAGCGGCTACGACAAACTTGTTGGCGGGGTATTAAAGTACCGCCCTGTGGTGGTGATCTTCGCCATTATTGTGATGGGCTCTTTGTACCCGCTACTGAAGATTATTCCTACTGAACTTGCACCTGCTGAAGATAAAGGCGCTGCAATGATTATGGCGAATGGTCCGGCTGGGGCAAACATTGACTACATGGATCAATACACCACCGAAGTGGGTCGACGCGGCATGGCCTTAGACGATATTGCCAGTGCATTTACCTTAGCGGGTATACCTAGTGCGACCCAGGGTTTAGGCTTCTTAAACACCACTTTGTGGGAAGATCGCACCATGAGCCAAGATGAGCTGGTTAAAGCGATTCAAGCCGAAACCGCCGACATCGCTGGTGTATCTGTCGCTTCGTTTCCGCTGCCGGTTTTGCCCGGTGCCAGTGGTGGTTTTCCGGTGCAGTTTGTATTGCAAGGTACCGGTGATTACCGCACTTTGGTGAGCCTAGCCCAGGAGCTACAACAAGCTGCTATGCAAAGTGGTTACTTTGTATTTACCGACTTAGACACCAAGTTCCAAACGGCAACCTTAGACATTAAAGTTAACCGTGATAAAGCCGGTGCCTATGGGGTGAAGATGGCAGACATTGCCAGCACCTTGGGTACTTTAATGGGTGATGGTTACATCAACCACATTAACTATGATGGTCGCTCTTACGAGGTGATCCCTCAGGTTAAGCGTGAAGACCGATTAAGCCCTGAGGCAATTGGTCAGTTCTATGTGAAAACCGTTGATGGTAGCCCGGTACCCTTGGTTAACTTGATTGAATGGGACTTAACCGGCCAGCCAAGTTCGCTACTGCAAATGAACCAAACCAACTCGGTAACCTTAAATGGTGCCTTAATGCCAGGCCAAACCATGGGGGACGCGCTTAAGTTCTTAGAGCAAAAATCTGCAGAGATTTTACCTAAGGGTTATGGTTTTGAGTACAAAGGTGAATCTCGTCAGTTTGTGCAAGAAGGTTCAGCCTTGTATGCCACCTTTGGCTTAGCACTGGCGATTATCTTCTTGGTATTGGCGGCGCAGTTCGAAAGTATTCGCGACCCAATTGTGATTATGGTGTCGGTACCGTTAGCGATTTGTGGTGCGCTATTGATGATGGGCTGGGGCTTAGCCTCACTCAATATCTATACCCAAATTGGTATGATTACCCTCGTTGGTTTGATTACTAAACACGGTATTTTGATGTGCGAAGTAGCCAAAGAGCGTCAAATCTTGAAAGGTGAAGACAAGATCACTGCGATTCGCCATGCTGCCCGAATTCGTTTGCGTGCAATTTTGATGACCACCATCTCTATGGTGGCGGGCTTGGTACCATTGCTACTCGCTGTTGGTCCAGGTGCTGCTGCACGCTTTGATATTGGTATGGTTATTTGTGCGGGTTTATCCATTGGTACGGTATTTACATTGTTTGTATTGCCAGTAATTTACTCCTATTTGGGTGCCAATCACAAACCAGTGCCAAGTGTTGATCACTTGGTGGGTGATACGGTAGCCGACTAAGCCAACACTGTAGCTAGTAAAAGCCCAAGCATCTGCTTGGGCTTCTTTATGGTCGTTATTCATAAGTACTTAATACTCAAAGCGCTTAAGCTGCACATTGAAGTCATCGGCTAGTTGATTAAGCTGGCCACTAATTTGATTTGACTCATCCACTTGTTGAGAGTTTTGTGCGGCCACATCGGCGATGCGTTCAATCAGTGAAGCAATCTCGCCAGCAACAGTAGTTTGCTCCTTTGCGGCTGAGGCAATGTGTAAGTTCATTTCATTAATGCTGCCAATGGAGGTAACAATTTCTGATAGCAGGCTTTCTGCTGTTTCTACTTGTTCTACAACTTCGTCGGTTCGGCTTTGGCTTTGCTCCATGGCGGTTACTGCGTTGTTAGCACCACCTTGAATCTTCTCGAGAATGTTTTGAATTTCGCTAGTACTTTGTTGGGTTTTTTGCGCCAAGGTTCTTACTTCATCGGCTACCACAGCAAAGCCTCGACCTTGTTCGCCAGCGCGTGCTGCCTCAATCGCTGCATTTAACGCCAGCAAGTTAGTTTGCTCGGCAATGCCTTTAATCACATCAAGCACCGCTCCTACATTATTGGTATCTGTGGCTAAATCTTTAACCACTTCACCAGCGTGGCTAATATCGGCTACCTGAGTATTAATACTGGTGATTACCTGCTTCATGGCTTCGGCGCCATTGTGCGCGGTTAAGTCGGTATTATGGGTAGTATCGGCAGTATTGGCGGCATTTTGCGATACCTCATTGGCCGAGTGCGACATCTCTTGAATAGCGGTGGCCACTAAATCAGAGCTTTCTCGTTGTTGGTGGGTGCCCTTGGCGAGATCTTCCGACATGCTATTTAACATGTTTGAAGAGTTATGCAGCTGCTCACCAGATTGGCTTAAATCAGACACGGTGCTGAGTAAAAATTGTTGTAGTTTTCGAGTCGCATTGGCCAATTTCCCTAGCTCGTCGCCGCGCTCTAGCTGTACTGTCACATTAAGCTTACCATTGGCTAATACATCTATATCTTCTACTAGAGAGTTAATTGGCTTAATGCATTGGCGCTCCATAAATAAGAAGCTAACAAGAATCACTAGTAGGCCACTAATACCAATGATGATGAAGCTGATATTGCTTACTTGGTGGGCGCGCACAGTGTTTAATTCGACCTGCTCGGCAGTTATCGATTTAAGTTGGTCGCTAAGCTGCGCCATGGATTTAGACGGGGCCCTATCAATGCCTTTTACCGCCTTATCGCCAACTTTAAAATCAAAGCCTGCTGCCTCATATTCGGCTTTACCTTTAGCATAGGCGGTGCCGAGTGTTTTATGTGAGGCCAAAAACTCTTCTGCAAGTTTTGCCAGTTCTGGGTAGTTGGCTTGTCTTAGCTCTGTGACCAGTTTGCCAACCTGTTGCTGAACTTCTTTTTGCTTATCTTGGAAGCGATCCCAATACTTTTTATTTTGCTCTGGGTCGTGACCACGCAGAAGCACGTTTTTCCATTCTTGGATTTGAGTTTTAAAGGCGATGTGGGACAGCAGAGCCACTTCTTCAAGGTGTACTTCGTTATGAGTGAGTTTATCAAAGCTGTTTGCGGTTTCTCTTAGGTGCAGCGCAGTGTATATGGCTACCGCCATAAGCAGCACTAACGAAGCAACAAGAACCGACAGTATTTTGAAGCGTAGGCTGGTTTTATCCCAAGACATTTTTGCTCTCCTTTGCTATTGAATTAAGCATAGAACAGCAAACTTAAAATACTAGAAAACCTTACTTTTTTGCGGTTTAGCCAGTAATTATTTAGGCTTGAGTAGTAAAAAAAGCCAAAAATAGTTTGGCTTTAAAGCTAAGTCTTTGAGTATTTTAGCTTATATGCCAATTTACTGGCTTTTGGCGGCGAGTTTTTTCAGCACTCGAGACACAGCAGCAAAGGCAAAACTCGCGGTGAGGTGAGTGACCGCACCAAAGCCACTGCTGCAATCCATACGCATAGTACCGCCCGCATCGGGTTTTGCCATACAGGTTTCACCATCACTGCTTGGGTAAATTAGTTGCTCGGTAGAATATACGCAATCTACGCCAAACTTTCGTTTTGGGTTTTTGCTGAAGTTGTAGAATCTGCGCAGCTCGTTGCGGACTTTGGCTGCTAGGGGATCTTGAATGGTTTTGGCCAAATCTGTAATTTGGATTTGCGTAGGATCTATTTGCCCGCCTGCGCCACCTACCGTTATGAGTTTGATTTTGTTGCGTTTACAGTAAGCAATTAAGGCTGATTTAGCTTTTACGCTATCAATGGCATCAATCACATAGTCAAAGTCTTTGGTGATGTATTCACTAAGGTTATCTTTGGTAACAAAGTCTTCAATTTCTAGGCATTGGCACTCTGGATTTATTTGTAAAATCCGCTGGCGCATTACCTCGGTTTTTGACTGACCCACGGTGCTGGTGGTGGCGTGGATCTGACGATTGGTATTCGTGGTGCAGATGTCATCCAGATCTATCAGGGTGATTTTACCAATGCCACTTCTAGCTAAAGCTTCTGCTGCCCAAGAGCCGACACCACCAATGCCAATTACACATACGTGAGATTGTCGGAAGGTGTTGAGCGCCGAGCGACCATAAAGGCGCGCAATGCCGCCAAAGCGTTGTTCAAATTGAGACATGATAAACCACTATAAAAATAACGGTGGCGATTATAACAAAGCCTTGGTACTTGGTTAAGCATTAGGGTCTGTTGATCTTTGCTGATGGTTTTTGCAGCAATTTATTAGCCATTTAGGCAAGGCAGTGAGTGTGCAGTTAAGTGGGCTTAATAATCACTCGCTAACGCTGAATAAATGGCTAAGAAATGCTGCCCGAAGGGTTCGGATAAGCGAACTTTACTCTTTGTTAAGCACTTCTTGCTTAGCCCACTAGGCTTCTAAGTGCTCGCCGCGATTAAAGCCCTCTTATCTCGAAAAAAATTTCAACACCAAAGATCAACAGCCCCTAGTCACAGCAATAATGGGTGGGGTAAATTGGCGTACTTGTGTTAGATTTAAGGTATTGAAATTTGTGCTTATAAGCACTTGGAGTGAACTATGTTTCGAATTTTTGCAATTGCGTGTTTGTCATTTATGGCCGCCGCATGCACGGTAAAACCAGCACTAGATTACAATGTTGATCAAGACTTCTCTCAATTCAAAGATTTTGCCTTTGTGCCAATGCCAGAAGATGCAGTGGCAACCATTGATGGTCAACGAATTGAACGTGAATTAAGCAGCCAACTACAAGCTAAAGGTATACCTGCGGTAGCGGTTGAAGAAGCCGATATGCTGGTCGACTACCGGGTCGATATAGCAACGGAGTTAGAATCATACGGCGGTTCGTTCTCGGTGGGTGTAGGCCGCAAACACGGGGCTATTGGTGTGAGCTCACCAGATCGTTATAAAGAACGTAAATATGGCAAACTGGTTGTAGAGTTTTTTGATCCAGCAACTAATGCCTTGGTGTGGCGCTCTATTTCGCAAAGCCAACTACGTGAAACTATGGGACCAGAAAGTCGCGCCGAATTCATTAATAAACAAATCACTTTGATGTTAGAAAACTACCCACCAAAAGCTAACTAATAGATTCGAATACCCGCTAAATAATCTAATTGGCGGGTAAGTTTTATTCTGCTAATACACTTCTATTTCGGCCATTTTGCTTAGCGCGGTACATGGCTTTGTCGGCACGATCAACTAACAGGCTGGCGAGTATTTCGTGGGTTTTGATTTGAGCAATGCCACAGCTAATGCTCATGCTAAGTAAGTTACCCTCAATCTCGAGTTCGCTTTTATTCACACCTAAACGAATTTTTTCTGCTACTTCTAGGGCGGCTAAGGCATCGCAGTTAGGCAGCAATACAATAAACTCTTCACCGCCCCAACGGCACAAAATGTCCGACTGGCGAATATATTGGCGGGTTATTTCGGCCACTTTTTTTAAGGCTCTATCGCCGACTAAGTGGCCATACTTATCGTTAACCTGCTTAAAGTGGTCGATGTCGAAAATGATGATGGAGCAGGGGCTGTTGGCCCGGTGTTGAATATCTATTACTTGCTCTAAGCGACCTTCAAAGGTTTGACGATTATAGATACCGGTTAATTTGTCGGTGGATGCCAGCGTCTCTAAGCGGCGCTGATAGCGGCCTAGGGTAAAGTTAGCCACAATTAACATGCAAACTGTAACTAACAGGCTAATGCTTAAGTTTATCCAAAGCGTGTGTTTTAGATCTTGAATCGCTGGAACATCTTGCTGTTCAACAATTAGGTACCAGTTAAACTCTGGGATATAGCGAGCATTTAGATAGTGTTGTTGGCCATCTTCGCTAAAACGGTAGCTGTTTTTAGCCCCGCTAAGTAATGAGGCTGCTTGAGAGGCTAAGCCTTTGCGCAAGCTAATGTTTCTAGGGCCTTGGTAGTTAGTGCCACTTAAGGTGACATTGCCTAAGGCATCAATGAAATAAACGCTGCGTTGATAGCGAGTTTGGTAGAGCTGAATGAGCTCTTTTACAAACTCTATGTTCAGTCCTACCCCGGTTACACCAATCAACTTTTCTTCAAAATCGAATACTTTGTAGTTAACAAAGACCGTAGTTCTACTGTTATCAGCGGTATCGTAGTCGATGTTGATTTCGTACTCTTGAGAGGGCGGTAATTGGCTCACTCGATAAAACCACACATCATCGGGATCATCTTTAGAGATGGTTTTGATGATGCCAGAAGGATGATAGTAACGGCCACTGTAGCTAGAGACAAAAAAGCTAGTAATGGTTTGGTAGCGCTGCTGAATATTGTCCAAATAGCGAATGATTGGCTGGGCATCATTTTCACCGGAAATCGCCCAATCGCGAACAAAGGTATCTTGCGCCATTAATGATGAAATAAAGATCGGTTGTAATAAGTCTCGTTGAATTTCCGAATAAACGGTATCGCTGGTTAAAGGCAGGTGATTAGACTCTATTTGGTCTCTTAGTGAGTTATGCGCAACTTGGTAGCTTAACCATGAGGTTAGCCAAAAGGCGCATAACAACATAAAAGATAAGCCGAAAACAAACTTACGTTTGTCATTCCATGGGCTATAAATTGGCACCTGCGCTCCTTGCAAACTGGCCTTTATTCAAGATCTTAGTGTAAAGTTAATGTAAGGCTTAGGCAACCAAACTGGCGCTGGCTGCTATTTTAATAATAAAAAGGTTAATATTGTAATGGCTAATAATCAAGCGGCTCGACCGTCGCTGTTCTATATAGAGTGTTTACGCTTTATCGCTGCCATAGCCGTAGTGGGCATTCATGTGCTCGGCCCTTATCGCGATATGGTGCCTGAGCTAGCCTGGCACGAGTGGCTTCCGGCCATTTCCCTAAATGCTATTAGCCGCTGGGCAGTGCCCATTTTCATCATGATCAGCGGTGCTTTGCTGATGTCTGATCAGCGGCCTTTTAATGCAGCGCATTATTTGCCGCGGCGTTTAGCTAAGGTCTTATTGCCCTTTTTAGCGTGGACGGTGATTTATGCCTTTGTTGGGGGTTATCAAGAAGGGGCGTGGTCTTGGGATACAACCGCAAGTTTGTTAGAGCATTCGCCCAATGAACAAACTTGGTATCACCTATGGTTTTTTTACGATTTCATCCCACTTTATTTTGTGATCCCACTGCTAGCTCCACTACTGTATAAAATGGAAAAACAACGCATTTTGTTACTGCTAGCAGCTTGGTTAACGCTTACCTTAATGCATTGGCTTAAGGTAGAAACTCCACTACGTCAAAACATCATTTTATACAGTGGCTATTTAGTGATGGGCTGGTATCTATTTAACAACGACCAACAAGCTCACCTTAAATTTTGGTTGGCCACAGGCGGCGCAATGCTGGCATTTAATGTATTTGGTAGCGCCTTTTATATTTGGTTGCAGGGGGAATACAGCAGTGTATTCATGGGGTATAAAAGCTTAAATACCGCAGTGATTGCCATGAGCTTGTTTGTATTAATAAAAGCTTACGCAGAGCGAGTACCGCAAGGATTTAGACCATTAATCAAAACTATCTCCAAATACAGTTTTGGAATTTATTTAGTCCACCCTTTATTTTTGATTCCAGTACGTAACCCCGACTATGGCATTTATCAGTGGTTTGGCCACTCTAGCATTGCGCTCGTTGTGATTAGCGCTGCTGCCTTGGGGCTCGCCTTTGTGCTGAGCTGGTTACTAACCCGCTCATCGCTAACCCGCTGGTTAGTGCCTTAGTGTAAGAAACGAAGTTAGCCAATGGCTGACTTCGTTTAGTTTAGCGTTGTAATTCGAACCAGTCTTTTTGTTCTAGTTTTCTTTCACTTTTCCGCATCAATGAGCTTGGAGTCTGCGCTATCCATTGGTCTACGAGTTGGTGGTACTCACTTTCAAAGTCTTGGTAAGTTAAGGCGCTTCCATCAGGGCGTTTTGCATAAGCATTAAAAGCCTTTCTAAAATCGGGGTTGGGTTGATTTAGTCTGTCGTATTGATACTCAGGATATTCAGCGTAATCAACAACATGATATATACCGTTATCTGCAATATGTTTCAGTACGTTAATGATGAAGCCTGGCGATGTTGCTTCTAAGTAAGATACAGCAATATTGTAGTGACCATAGGCTACGCTGCCTAAAGTGCTTTCCCATTTATCGTCTAATGGATCCCGATTATTGTGGTTTTGTGGTTCAGGTATATGACCCATTGCATACTCAGCACTGCCTTCTAAAAACCAACGGTCTACTTGGCGTAAATACGTTACATATTGGTGCTGTAGAGTATGCATTAATTCATGAGTAACAATGTAGGCTGAAGTAGGTCTTGCATCGTTGGTTCTCGCTGCATACCCCACTAAGTTACCCGTTGCCCATAGGTCGCTGTTATTGAATGCTGTGTTTAAGCAAACTAAAGACTTACCAGGTAAGGCTTGTCCAAAGCTGGTCGAGAGTTCACTGGGTAAATAATGCTCTTGTACCAGAGCTATTAAGTTGTTGATTTGCTGTGGGCTTAAATGGCGAATTTGTTGATATAGATAATGACGTTTGGAAGTGCCGGTAGCTAAGTCTTGATAGGTTAGAGGGAGCTCATCCCCTGTAACTTGCAGGAATAGCGCTTCTCCAGTCTCTTCACTTAAGCGCTCATACAAGTAATCAGTAGCCACTAAGTACGTTTCTAAACTAAATGGGTAACGCTGTTGAAAAGCGATTAAATCAACCCCCATTTGCCTTTCCAGCTCCTGCAATCCAAATTCAGTCCAAATGGCAAAGCGTTCAAACAGCGTTGTATTTGTCCCGCTATTACCAAATACCAATACGTTTTCTGTTTCATAGTAAGCATCGTAGTTTCGACAAACACTGCTGTCATACATGGAAATTGAGTTGGTTGGGTAAATAAAGCCGCTGGTTTCTTTTGATTTCTGTTCGCCATATACCTCAGGAAATTCTGGTATTGGCTCCTCTACTTGCTGTGACTGGGAGCTAGCCGAGCCGCCGCCACCACAAGCTATGACTGATAGGGATAGCAGAGCTATTGTAAGCAGTTGCTTAGAGGGTAATAATTCCATTTAAAGCCTTCTAGATTGAGATGAGTTATTTTTTGTTCAATGTACGCTTCTCAATCTCATATAAATAGTTTGTTTTATTTTAATTGTGATTAATGTCAATAGTGCTTTTGTCATTTAGTTTTAAATACTTACTGGTTTATTAAAATCAGCGAAAAATCGTTTACAGCGTTGCGAATACTCATGGGGAGAACAAAGTGGAACTAATGAAAAATGGCTTAGCAGAACCGGCGGTGCAGCGTATTGTCAAGGGGATTGCGGCGGTCTACCCAGAGTTTGATTCACACCAGTTTGTTGAGCTAGCGCTTAAGGGTTTAGAGGAGTTAGAACTTAAGCAGCGGGTTACTCATATTATTGAGGTATTACAACAAACGCTTCCAGAAGATTTTGCCAAAACTTGCCAAATATTAACGGCACTGCCGCAGCATTGGGATCGCGGTGACCCAGACGATAGCTTACGTGGTTTTGCCATTTGGCCAGTAACCGATTATGTTGCGGTGGCAGGCATAGAACAGCCGCAATTGGCCTATCAAGCATTGGCAGCGCTAAGCCCTTTATTTAGTGCCGAGTTTGCTATTCGCCCGTTTATCGAAAAGCATCCCGAGCAAAGTTGGGAGCAGTTACTTGCTTGGACAACCAGTGACGATGAACACTTGCGACGCTTGGCGAGCGAAGGTTGTAGGCCGCGCCTTCCTTGGGGGGCACAACTAAAAGAGTTGATCGCAGACCCTGCTCCAGTATTTCCTGTTTTGGAAGCGCTAAAAAACGACAGTAGTTTGTATGTGCGTCGTTCGGTGGCGAATAACCTTAATGATATAGCCAAAGATCACCCGGAGCAGGTATTGGCACTGTGTTTAGCTTGGCAACAAAGTGCCAGTAGTGATTTACAGTGGTTGATAAAACATGCCACACGAAGCTTAGTTAAGCAGGGGCATCCAAAAAGTTTCCCGCTGTTAGGTTATACCGCCGAGCCAAAGGTCGAGATTGAGGAGTTTGCTTTGCTCAATAGCGAAGTGGCAATGGGCGAAACCCTTAGCTTTGCGGTGGCGCTGCGGGCTCAGAAGCCTCAGCAAAAGTTTGTAGTTGATTACGCGCTGCATTTTATGAAGGCCAATGGCAAAACCGCGGCCAAGGTGTTTAAGCTAAAGAACGTGAATTTAGCGGAGGGCGAAATGTTTGCTATGGAGAAAAGCCATTCGTTTAAGGCTATTTCTACGCGGCGCTATTATCCGGGGGAGCACTTTGTGGCAATCCATATTAATGGCCAAGAGCAAGCGCGATTGGCATTTACGCTTAATGCTTAAGTTATATTGGTAGCAGAGAGCCTTATAACCATGGTCATTGGGTTACGTCGTCGCAGCCGCATTTAAATATCATTTGCTTAAACCTCTTTGAAAGCCTCAAGTTTACTTGGGGCTTTTTGATCCCGTTAAGCTGTTCTGTTTTCTTATAAGCCCTAGCTAAATTAAGCAGCGAGTGTGAGCGCTAACATAATCTTCAATAAATAAATTTAACTGATGAAATAAATGCGGGTAGTTTGGAGCTAGGCCGAATTTTGAACATCCGCTTAGCGCAGTATCAAGCCATATCGATATTTGGTCGCAGAACATAATTTGATAGAGATAATGAGGGAGCAAATCAATGAGCGTATTACCTAAGCATATTAAAAATCTACTGCTGACATCAGCCCTGGTTGCCATGGCTAGCCTAAGCACAGCGGCTAATGCGGCGATAAAAGTAAAGGCAGAAAACTATAGCCAGCAAAATGGGGTGCAAACCGAGCCTACAGCTGACGCTGATGGCGGCAACAATGTTGGTTATATTGAAAATGGTGATTGGGTGGAATACGCCATCAACGTTCCAGCGGGGGGCGAATACACATTCACCGTGCGAGTAGCCAGTGATACTAACGGCGGACGTATTGCTGTGCTAGCCAATGATGCCGAGAAAGCCACGGTTAAGGTAAAAGGCACCGGCGGTTGGCAAAATTGGGTAAGCCTTGAAAACAGCTTGAGCCTAGATGCCGGTGAACAAACGCTGCGCTTTAACTTTAAAGGTTCGTCTGGTTATTTGTTTAACATTAATTGGTTTGAGTTAAGCGCTAAATAATTAGCAACTAGACAAATTAGTGATGATAGAGCCTCGCCATAGAGCGAGGCTTTAGTTTTACTGGTGCTCTTAATGCAATAGTGTTGCTTGGTAGGCGCCGGTGAGGCTATTAAAGGTGATTCTGGTAGAGCCTGCACTGTTTACCTTTAGGTTGGCGCCGTTTAAGTCGACAATACCATCGTTATTGTTGTCTCCAAAGTTACGTGACCAGTCATCGTAGACGTCAAACTTAAAGTCGGTGGTACCATCAAAATACACCACAATAGACCAAGTGTAATCGTCGATTAGGGTCATAGGAATCGAGTTCCAGCTAGTGGGTCCGCCGCGAAAATAAACTTGCGGATAACGCTGCAATAGTTGGCCTTGGCCGAGCTGTTCGCCAGTATCAAACAGTCGATAGTTTTTGCCGTAGTAGTTATCTATATGGATATTTTTCCCGTCGCTATACTCTAAATAGAAGGCGATATGTCGGTAGTATTCGATGTATTGCTGACCGCTCCAAACCCCACTCAGGCCATGTTCGTCGGCTACAATGTGGCTTAAGCTAAGTTCCTTACGATAGCTTGTTTGAAAATTGTTGTCGGAGTAAACCATGGTCACTTTATCTTGCTCGCTATGTGATTTTGCGCGCGCTGTAACAGAGATTAAGCTGCTGGCTCGGTGGGCGTCATCTAGTGCTACCGCTTGATGAGCTAGGTTGGTTTGTTGGTAGTCATTAAATTGATAATTTTGTTGCTGGTTATTGTCCCAGTAGGTTTGTCCATTTACTTGATACTTAATGGCAAACTGGGTAGCGGCTACCGAACCTTCCAGCGGTAGTCTAAAAGCAAAGTTCTCATAGCCGCTATGGCTGGCTCCCACATAAAAGGCCGGGTGATCTAACCACTCTCCGTTGGACGATTGGTAATGCAGCCAAACCTGTTTATTGGGGCCAATGTTTTTAACCTCAATGGCGCCCTCTAATTCGGCGCTATCAAAGCCATTTTCGAAGTAAGGGGTGAAGTGAGCATGCTTTAGTCTTACTTCTTCAGCGGCTTGCGCTGCGAAGCTGAAAACAGAGAGCAAAACCCAACCAGCTATCACTTTTAGTGATTTGTTTTTCATATTGCCTTCCTTGGATTGTTTTTGAGATGAACTCGCCATTAATACCGCTGCGAGCAAGTTGAATATAGCAATGGCTAACAGGCTTGCTGGTTAAATCATCATTAACTAATCATTCTTCTCGTACTTTGGTACGAATGCGCTGGTGAGGGTTTTATCTGGCTCCGTTGTTTTGGGCCTGCTTAATCCAGTCCTATAAGTAAAACTTAAAGCTGATAATTACAGCCTCTTTGGTAGGTGTGGAATAGTAGCGCCATCGTTAAGCGTTGTGGTGTTGGTCACTGCTGAGGAATACGCATGTTTAAATATATAGTTAGTGGGCTGTTGGGTTTGAGTATTAGTTTTAACGGAATGGCTAATGCCAATAGTTACACATTAAATCAGGTGTACGCTGAGTTAGTTGGTACGCAGGGTGAGATTGCTTTTCCAGCTGATTTTCAGCGTAACCTGGTTCATTTAGGTACAACGGCGGTAATGAGTGAATCCATGCGTGTGCAAAATTTGAATGGTATTTATACTCAAGCCGCCGCTGTCGAAGCGTATAACAGTAGCGGAAAATGGCCCGACGGCACCTTATTTGTGAAAGACGTGAAGTTAGTCAGTAGTGAGCGTTTAACCACTGGTTTGGTATATCACCAGCAAGCTAACGATGTATTTTTTGTCATGATAAAAGATACTCAAGGCCGCTTTGCTAATAACCCTCATTGGGGGGAAGGTTGGGGATGGGCGATGTTTGACGCGACACCAACGGTAAACGTGAGCGAAAGTCGAGCTCAATGCCAAGCTTGTCATGCTCCACGTCGTGATAATGATTGGCTGTATACCGATCAGTATCCTGCTTTACTAAAATAGCTGGTTTATCGGTTGTTTTGGGCTTGTTCAGCAAGCTCTTGTGGAGCGATAATTACTCTATTTCGTCCTTGGCTTTTAGCTTCATATAAGGCTAAATCTGCTCGATGCACAAAGTGGTTGGTGGCTTCGTCACAGAGGTATTGAGCTACGCCAAAACTGGCAGTGATTTGCTTATCAGGTAAAAACAATTTGGTTGCGATAGCGGCACGTAGTTTTTCTGCCAATTTGTATGCGCCTTGAAGATCGGTAAGTGGGCAGATGACCAAAAACTCCTCGCCTCCCCAGCGGCCAACTTCATCTATTTGCCGAACCGTTTCTTTTAGGTTCGCTGCAACATCTATCAACACCTTGTCGCCAGCTTGGTGTCCATAAATATCATTGATTTGTTTGAAGTGGTCTATATCGATGATGATTATGGCAAATTCTTCATCTGCTCGCTTATAGCGTTGAGCTTGTTGCTCTAACAGTTGGTCGAGTTTTCTTCTGTTGTGGGTCTCGGTAAGGCTATCGGTGCTGCTTTGGGCTTCCATGGCTTTGTGCAAAGTAATGTCGTGAGAGATTTGAGTGAAAGCGTAAATATCACCGTTGCTATCTTTTCTAGGTGTTATCACGGTATCTATCCAAAGGGTTTTTCCTGAACTGGTTTGGTTTTTTAGCTCTCCCTGCCAAGGTTTGCCAGCTAATATAGTGTCCCAAAGATCTCGATGTACTTTGGTTGAAGTACTAGGGTGGCGAATTGCCGCGTGAGTTTTGCCAATCATCGATTTTCTATCTACTTCAAAGGCTTTGGCTGCGGCGCTACTAAACTCGGTGATAACTCCTTTAGAGTTTGTGGTACTAGACATAATGTGTTGGTCTAACAGTTTGCGGCTAGTACGCAGCGCATGCAGAGTGTCAACCAGCTTGGTTTGCAAATTAGTTGGGTAGATGGAGACCAGCCAAGCTAAAGGTAAAGCTATCACCAATATAATCAAAGTACTGGTTAACACCGCATAACGGCTGTTTTTATAGAGTTCTTTAAGCGCATGTTGTTTAGGTTGTTTAAGCACCCACAAACCTTGTTGGTTGTTAAAGCTGTCTTCTAAGTCCATACGATAGTTGTGTTTGGCTGCCATTAAGGCTGGGCCTAGTTCGCCAATCAGCTTTGGATATACTTCGTTTAATGCTCCACGCTCGGGAAAATAAGCGCTCCAAGATTTGCTAGGGTCGGGATGACTTAAAAGCTCACCTTGAGCGTCGATTAGGCTAACCAAAAAAACCGATGAATATTTTAAGGCTTCAATAAGTGGGCTGGCGTCAATATTCAAGATGATGATGCCACGAAACATCTGGTTTACGTAAACCGGCGTGGCTACACGCATAGTTGGTTGAAGAGGGCGCTGTAGTTCACCGTTTTCGAAATTTAGGTCTACATGAGAGTGCCAAATCTCGCCTTGCTGCAGCGCCTTGGTTTCTTGAAAGTAATAGCGCTGAGATTTGTCTTGTAATTGATCATCTAGCACCAGTTGAAAGTCACGACTTTGCGGGGAATGGTTAACCCTTACTTGCTCATGACCAAGCTGGTCGATATAACGCAGTTGCAATAGCTCTGGTCGCGCCTTGGCTAAGGCTATGAATAGCTGGCGCAGTTTAAGGCGGGGAAGCGTGCTTGCTTGGTTAGCCGTTAATACCGCGTCCAAGGCATCACTTGAGCTAATAGCGAATAGGGTATTTTCAAAGCTAGAGATAATGTCTTCGATGGCTTCTCTGGTGTGCAAATCTTCCAGTTGCTCGCGCTCGTCCAGCAATGAGGAGATGGCTAGTTTTTGGTAATGCCAGCCAACCAACGATGAGAAAAATGTTATTAACAAACTAAAGAGAACAAACACCAAAGCAATGCGTAGATGAATTGTTTTCCGTTTGGACAATAGTCGCACTAATGGTGTCTCGCTATTAAATAGCCTTACTTTAGGTATAACCAATAAACCCATAATTTCTATGTGTCATACAGAATTTGTGACAGTGATTACTGAGTTAGGGTCAACTGGTTTTTAGTGACAAAATGCCTACTAACCTTACTAAATTTGGGGAGATTAGCGACCTAGAGTTTTCTGCGACCTGCCAACATAAAATAGCGACAGATAGTATTTGTCGGTTTTATAAACCGCTTTCGTTCGATAAGTAATCATGTAAATGATTTATATTACTATTTAGTTTTCAGGCCTTAGTTATGCTATTAAAATGCCGTCAACCTATTAAAAGCATCATCTAAAAGATGTGATTTGAAGCTTATCTGCTTCGATTTTCGGTAAAATGACAACTTAAACAAGGTAAGTAATGGAATACTTTAAATCTTTTTCTATACGCCAAAAACTTTTTGTGCTGGTGGGTTTAGCCATATCGGTATTAGTGTTTTTGCAGCTCCTTTCCATGCAAGAGCTTAAACGCAGTCTGTTAGTTGATCGTATCGACAAGCTAAAAGCGCTGGTTGATATAACTTCCGACAGTGTTGAGCACTATCGTCAGCTTTCCTTAAACGGCCAATTAAGCGAGCAAGAGGCAAAAAGCCAAGCTTTAGCTTTAGTCAGAGGCTTACGCTATGAGGGGGACCAGTACTTATTCATTGTAGATAAAAACATGAAAATGCTGGCATACGGGGTTAACTTAAAAAAAGAAAATACAGATTGGTCTCAAGTTAAAGATCCTAACGGCGTGTTTCTCATCCAAGAGATGTGGAAACAAGTTAACGCCACTGGTGTTGCTCAAGTTAACTATCAATGGAACAAGCCTAATCAGACGGAACTAAGTGATAAGGTTACCTATGCCAAAAGCATTGACGGCTGGGGTTGGTTAGTCGCCACTGGTATATATGTTGATGATGTAGAAGCTATTTTTCAACAAAAGTTACTCTCTTCGCTGGTGTATTGGCTATTCACTTTGGTGGTTCTGGGCGGTGGAGCCTGGGTGATTGGTAAAGGCATTTACCAGCCTGTGCAAGGTTTATTAGCAATAATGCAGCAAGTGGCACAAAACAAAGATCTTACCGTTCGAGCGGCGATATCTGGCGGGCAAGAAGTGAGCGCCATGGGCAAGGCCTTCAACAATATGCTCGACAGCTTTAATCTTAGCCTTCAAGAGGTGTCTTCAGCAGTAAGCCAAGTTTCAAGTTCGTCGGAAGAGCTCTCAGTGATTACCGACAGTTCCCGCAAAGGCTTAAAGCAACAAGCGGCTGAAATAGACCAAGTCGCTACAGCAGTATCGCAGTTAAGTGTATCGGTAGACGATGTTGCCGAGCATACCAACAATACTTCCGATCAAACTAAACAGACCATGGAGCAAGCAAATCAAGGTTTTGATACCGTAGTAGCTGCACGTTCTTCGGTGAGCCAGTTAGCTGATGACGTAGAGCACGCCGCACAAGTTATTCAAGGTTTAGAGGAAGAAAGCGATAACATTGGCTCAATTCTTACTGTGATAAGCAGCATTGCCGAACAAACAAACTTGCTGGCGTTAAACGCCGCCATTGAAGCTGCGCGAGCTGGCGATCAAGGCCGCGGCTTTGCGGTGGTAGCCGATGAAGTAAGAACCCTAGCTAAGAGAACTCAAGACTCAATTGGCGAAATTGAATCAATGATCAAGCGTTTACAAAATGGCTCGCAAAATGCGGTTAAGGTGATGATGCAAAGCAAAACCAATGTTGATCAAAGTGTGGCTCAAATGGAGCAAGTAAACACTGCACTTGATGGAATGAACCAAGGGGTTAATGTAATTAGCGATATGAGCGAGCGAGTGTCTAGTTCCTTATACGAACAAACCCAAGTAGCCAATGATATTAAAGAAAATGTAGTGGCGATTAGCTCAGTTGCCGAACATACCGCAGTGAGTGCCGAGCAGATTTCGGCTGCGAGTAAAGAGCTATCAAGCTTGGCAGTGCACCTACATCAAGTGACTAGCGCCTTTAAAGTTCAGTAATAGCAGGCTATGAGTAGCTAGCGTAATCGCTGCTGTTATTGCCTTTGATAGAAAGGAAATAAGGCTCAGCTAAGTTGCTGGGCTTTTTTGTTTTAGCTGTTGTAATAGCTTGCGGTTGCTTTGAGCTTAGGTGAGCTAAATATGACTATTGTTTGCCTTTCTTGGTTATTGGTTTGGGTATAATCAACAAAAAAACAAGATACCTAACACCATGAAAAACTTAATCTTATCGCTTCTTTGCTGCTTTGTTCTTGCAGGTTGTGCCTCTGAGCCGATTACCGTATTGCGCACCTCTTACGGGGAAGTGATTCGCGAACAAACGGTTTCTAAAACCAAATCTAGCGGTTTAGCGACAGTTGGTGGTGCAGCCATTGGTGGTTTGTTAGGCAACCAAGTTGGCGGCGGGCGCGGAAAAACTGTGGCCACTGTTGCTGGCGCGGTAGCTGGTGGTGCTGCCGGGCACCAAGTATCAAAAACCGAAGAGTTGCATTATCAATATGTTGTTCAAATGGACGACGGTGAAAAATTCATTTTGGAAACCAAAACTAAACGCCAGCCAATTGGCGCCAAAGTAGTGGTGGAGAACCTGTCTAATGGGCGTGAGCGGATTAATGTATTACCCTAATTATTAATTTTATTTTAAGCCAGTAACTGGCTTCAGTAAGCCGTGTTCTATCATCGGATAACGTAAGCTAATTTTATGGTAGGTGCCGTTGCTGACAATTTGTTGCAGCCCTTTATTAAAACTCTTCAATAGTAGATCTGCGCGATGAGTTTTGCGGGAAATCAGCAAGTGCACACTGGCGGTAATAATGTAGTTCTTGGACACTGATATTGCGGCTTGTTGGTAGGGAGTTAGCTGGTTTTTTATTAGCACAGAGGCGGCTACATTATCAATGATGAAGGCATCGATTCTGCCTGCGAGGAGCTTTTTAAGGTTTTGTAAGTCAGAATTTACTTCTTGTATTTCATATTTTTCCTCTTTGCCCAATTGCCAAAATTCCTCAGAGTAGGTATAGCCTCTTACAGCCCCTATCACTTTCCCTTGCAGTGAGGATAAGCTGTTATATTCGCCATTTTTGGACAAACTTACTAAGACACTTCCTCCGTACCACAATGGATCAGAATGCAAAAAATGGCTGTTTCTTTGTTGTTTTTTTGCCCAGTAAGACGTAGCAGAGTAGGTTCCAGCTTGGCTAGCGCTTAAAGCGCGTTGCCAAGGTAAATAACGGTACTTAACATGTATATTGCTGGTTTTAAACGCAGCTTTAATGACAGCGTTAATGAAGCCATGGTCGTTTAGGTAATGAGAGGTAAAAGGTGGATGTTCTCCGGTGGCAATCGTTAGCTCTTGCGCTGAGACCTCAGCGCAAAACCAAAGCAATGCCAAGTAGCAATAAGCGGCAATCCTCAAACGTTGTATCCCTTATAGTAAAGCTGGCAATACCTTGAATTCTTGATTTATATGAAAATAGGTTTGCTGAACTGACATCTAAATTGTGGCACAAATTTTATGATTCGGTTCACCCTAGTGATTTCAATTGTGTTGATGAGGAAAAAACATTAATGGATGAAGATTATAGTGATAGCAACTGACTAAATACTACAGGCTAATTGGGCTATTAGTGAACGTTGGCGGCAAATAACCAAGCCCCCCGCATCTTCTTGTATCCTGCGTTGCTCATCAATCAGCGCGCCTGCGCAACTCGGCGAAGATGATGGGGGAAGAGTTTAGTTATTGCGCTACTCAAAACTGGTAGCTAATTCTACCCAATCTTGAAATTTAGTTTTTGGTACATTCATTTTCAACAACTCAATGCCGATCATATCATTTGTTTGAGTAGCCTGCCCTCGCCTATGTGAGTTCGAAATGTTATCTATAAATACTGGTGGCTCTGCTTCTATTAACAAATTTAGCTGAGTTGCCCATAACCCTCGATAGTTAACTTCGTATCTATTCTCTTCAAAATCTAAATTTCTTGAAAAACGGTCTACTACTATTTGCATAGTTGGAAAGTTAATGGAGGGCGTGATTTTGATATTAACTTTATTTGCTACTCTTACATTCGGTAGCATGGCCTGAATCGAATCAGCTTTAATCAAGTTAGATGCGTTTCGGCCTTCCATTAAAGTTTGATAATAGTTTTTGTACTTATCATGAATAATTATCAAGGAGCTTAGCAGCAGTAAGTCAATTTTCTCACTGCCAAGGTTCACTAGGATCGCGAGAATTTTATCTACTAATTGTTCAGTTTCTCGTAGCGACAAAATATAGATATCTGATACCGATGCTAATAGCTCGAAAAAATACCCTTTATCGTTATCTAGTTGAGGCCAAATTTTTGGAAAGAACTCATCTGTTTGTTCTTCGCTTAAATATGAAAGGTGATTTGCTATAAACGCTAGGCGAGGTTGTTCTTTTAGCGTGCAGCGGCGTTTGAAAAAGCGCCCCAGGTAAACATTGGCGTCAAAGTCATTCCCATAAACCGCTTTTACAGCATGCTGTAGTTGCTCGGTGTCGGTTGCTACTACAAAGATTACGTTTGGCATATCGAAGAAGTGTTTGATCACCTCTAACATTTCTACTGCGTAGGAAGGGCGGCAACGGTCTAACTCATCTACAAAAATAAAAGTAGGGTTTTGTTTACCTGAGCAGCTTTTGACTGCATCAATAAATGCAATGATGGTTGTTTTGAACTCTTCAATGCTTTTAAGCTTTTGTTCGTGATCCTTGAACATTGCAGAAACAACTTTCCCTGCGGCGCTTGCAAATTCAGGGCTATTGGTAAAGTTGTCTCCCGAACCATTTTCTATTACTTCTTCTATGTTTACGCCACTTGCTTTTTTTATTAATGCTTTGGTTATCTCTGGCGCGGCATGTTTGCAGAAGCCCCACGCTTTACTCCCTATGTTTCTAATCGCTTGCTCGTCTTTATCTTGTGATTGGTCGCGAAGTTGAGCGGTAATTGACGACACAACTGTCATCATTGGGTCATCAGAAAAGTCTTGCTTCCAGGCGTCTATGTAGACCGTTGGGTGGTGTTCTTCTATAGAAGCTTGCCAACGTTTTAGGAAGTAGGTTTTACCTGTTCCCCAGCTAGAGTTGAGGTTAAGTACATAGCCACTTTTAGCTTGGGAAATTAAGAAGTTTGTGAGGAAATTTGCATAAGTTGCACGATTAAGTTTGTCGGCAGAAAACTCTTCATCATTTTTCTTTATTAAAGGAGTACTCCAATCAAAGTTATATTTTTTATCTGCCACTTAACTCACTCCGTAAACTCTTATTGAGTAAAGTTATCATAAGCCTGCATATTTGTGGCTTACTTTCTAGTTAATGGTGGTTCCACAAATTTTTTCTTCTGAGTAATAATTGATTTTTGGGTTAGCTGGTTGTGTAGATTTCGCCTTGACGGCGACGTCATTTTTCTTTGACGAGCAAAGAAAAACGAAGCAAAAAGAAAACTCGCCCTGAATTATCTTCTTCCTGCGTTGCTCGTATCTAAGTGCGTCGAAAAACTCGCTACGCTTAAACAGGTTTCGACTTTATCACTTAGACACTTGCGCTACTCAGCGATAATGAAGGTATGAAAAGAGATGACGCTTTGTGTTGCGGCGCATTTATAACAGATGCTTAAAATATATTTAGCTTAGCGAAATCAAGAGCTCTAAATGCACGCATTTGAAGTTAAGAATTATTAATCACAAATCCAATCAATAAAAGGAACCTCAATAACTATTCAAGTGGGGGCTTCCCCATCATCTTCGCCGAGTAGCGGAAATGAGCTAGGGAAATAAGTTGAAGCCTGTGTGAGCGTAGCGAGTTGCTTCAACGCCCTAGTGAGTGAGCAACGCAGGTTTCTAGAAGATGCGGGGCAGCCTTTCTTTTGCTTCGTTTTCTTTGGCTGTTCAAAGAAAATGACGTCGCCGCAGGCGAAAGCTCTGCTTTTTAAAAGTGATTTCGATTTATTACAAATGCGGGTAGGCGAAAGCTTTCCCCAATGCCAAATAATACAAAACAAAAAAGCCCTGAGCATTGTTCAGGGCTTTTTAATTTCAACGCTTAGCCAGTCGTCACTGGCCAAACATCAGAAGATTAACCACCTACGGCGATTTTCTTCATGTCAGTCATGTAGCCGCGTAGTTTCTTACCTACAACTTCTACAGGGTGATTACGTAGTGCTTCGTTTACTTCGATTAGGCGAGCGTTATCAACGCCGTTGCTTTGCTCTTCAAAACCTTTACCGATGTACTCTAGGCTGATGTTGTTCACGGTGTCGCGCAATAGTGGCACAGCAGCGTGAGAGAATAGGTAACAACCGTATTCTGCAGTATCAGAGATTACTACGTTCATTTCGTATAAACGCTTACGTGCAATGGTGTTCGCAATTAGCGGAGTCTCGTGTAGTGACTCGTAGTAAGCACTTTCTTCGATGATGCCTGCAGCAACCATCGTTTCGAATGCTAGTTCAACACCGGCTTTAACTAGAGCAACTAAGATGATGCCTTTGTCGAAGAATTCTTGTTCAGTGATTTCTACGTCTGATACTGGTGCGTTTTCAAAACCGCTTTCGCCAGTTTCTTCGCGCCATTTAAGCAAGTTAACGTCGTTGTTTGACCAGTCTGTCATCATAGTGCGAGAGAACTCACCTTCAATGATGTCGTCCATGTGTTTTTCAAACAATGGGCGCATTAGGTCTTTAAGCTCGTCGGCTAGGTCAAAACACTTAATTTTAGCTGGGTTAGATAGGCGATCTACCATGTTGGTAATGCCACCGTGCTTAAGTGCTTCGGTTACTGTTTCCCAACCAAACTGGATTAGTTTAGCCGCGTAACCTGGTTCAATGCCTTCGGCTACCATTTTGTCGTAGCCTAAGATAGCGCCAGTTTGTAGCACACCACAAAGGATGGTTTGCTCACCCATAAGGTCAGATTTAACTTCAGCTACGAAAGAAGACTCTAGTACACCAGCGCGGTCGCCACCGGTTGCAGAAGCGTAAGCTTTAGCAATCGCAAGGCCGTTACCTTGTGGGTCGTTTTCTGGGTGAACAGCGATTAGGGTTGGAACACCAAAACCACGTTTGTATTCTTCACGTACTTCAGTACCTGGACACTTAGGTGCAACCATTACTACGGTAATGTCTTCACGTACTTGCATGCCTTCTTCAACAATGTTGAAGCCGTGTGAGTAAGCTAGGGTAGAACCTTTCTTCATTAACGGCATTACAGTTTCAACAACGTTGCTGTGCTGCTTGTCTGGAGTAAGGTTAAGAACCATATCCGCTTGTGGGATAAGTTCTTCGTAAGTACCTACTGTAAAACCGTTGTCGGTAGCTTGAACAAAAGAAGCACGCTTCTCTTTAATTGCAGCATCGCGTAAAGCGTAAGAAATGTTTAGGCCAGAATCACGCATGTTTAGACCTTGGTTTAGGCCTTGAGCGCCACAACCAACAACTACGATGTTCCAGTCTTTAATAAAGTTACAACCATCAGCAAATTCGCTGCGATCCATAAAACGACATTTACCTAATTGCTCTAGCTTTTGGCGTAGGCTTAGGGTGTTGAAATAATTAGCCATGTTCGACTCCATAAAAATAGCGTTAATCAAATGATGATGGTGTTGTTGTGTTTACGAGATCCCGATGCACTTCTTTTCTGAGTGCGTTTCTTTATACCTGTCTCGTGATGGGCTCAATATAAACCGAAAGGTGCATTGCGTAAAATGATGTTTTTGGGATATTGTATTGCAGAAAATGAAATAGTGATTTGCTGCATTAGTTTAAGGAGTGTGTCGTGGATGTTCGAAGCGTAGAGCTGTTTTTGCATTTAAGCCACAGCTTGCACTTTGCTAAAACTAGCCAGTCTATGCATGTGAGCGCGTCTACCTTAAGCCGAGTGATTCAGCGGCTTGAGGATGAACTAGGCAGTGCCTTGTTTACTCGTGATAAACGTAGTGTGCACCTCACGCAAGCGGGGCAGCGTTTTCGTAGCTTTGCCGAAAATTGGTTAGAGCAATGGCGTATGTTGCAAATGGATTTGTCTTTGCAATCTAGCGAACTGGCTGGTGAACTCACCTTATATTGCTCGGTTACTGCCAGTTATAGCCACTTGCCAGACATTTTAGATAAGTACCGTTTATCTTGCCCGAATGCCGACATTAAGTTGGCCACGGGTGATGTAGCTATGGCGGTAGATAAGGTAGCCAATGGTGAGGTCGATATTGCCATTGCGGCGCGTCCCGAGCAGTTACCTCTAAACATGGCCTTTGCCAGTATTAGTAAAATTCCGCTATCTATTATTGGCCCTACCGTGTCGTGCAATGTGCGTAAGTTGTTAGAGCGTAACCCTATTCCTTGGGATCAAGTCCCCTTTATTTTGCCGGAGCATGGCCCAGCGCGAGCGCGTATTGATCATTGGTTTAAAGCGATGCGTATTACGCCTAATGTGTATGCCAAGGTTGCTGGTCATGAAGCGATTGTGAGCATGGTGGCCTTGGGCAGTGGAGTGGGTATTGCGCCAGAGGTAGTGGTAGATAACAGCCCAGTTCGCGAGCGTATTCAAAGTATTGCTGTAGGGGTGGAGCTTGAACCTTTTGATTTGGGGATCTGTATGTTATCAAGAAGGTTGCACGAACCACTGATGCAGCGATTTTGGCAAATAGCCGCACGAAATTGAGGCAGTAGCGATGACTCCCGCAGTACAACAACTTAAAAAAGCTAAACAAGATTTTCAGTTGCTGGAATACAAGAGTGACCCGCAGCAAGCCAATTTTGGCCAAGCCAGCGCCGAAAAGTTGGGTTTAGCCGAAGAGCTGGTATTTAAAACCTTAGTGGCCTGTGATGACAGTAACCCCAAAAACATGGTGGTGGCGATAGTTCCGGTAAGTGGCCAACTTGATCTAAAGGCGCTGGCGAAAGCAGCTAACATTAAGAAGATGCGTATGGCAGAAGTGCCAATTGCCGAGCGAACCACGGGTTACGTTAAAGGTGGCATTAGCCCCTTTGGTCAGAAGAAGCGTCTACCTACTTTTATTGATAGCAGCGCTGAGCTGCATAGAGAAATTGTAGTTAGCGCCGGCAAACGTGGTCTCTCGCTACAATTGGCGGCAAGTGTAATGCAAAGCGTACTAGGCGCGCAGTTTGCTATACTTAGCCATTAGTTTTTATAAGATTAACTAAGGTTGGTCATGCGTTATTTGTTATTGCTAATGGTAGCGTTTCTCTGGGGCTCCTTAGCCAGTGAGTTAGAACCTGCAAAATTTTCTACCAGCATAGTAAAACCTTGGGGCTATCAAGACGCGGAGCTGGCCGGACAAGGCCTATTGCCAAGTTTTACCCGAGCTCTGGCAAATGAGGCGGGTGTTGAGTATCGCAATACTATGCGTCCTTACCCACGGGTGATTAAAGAAATAGAGGCGGGAAGTGCAGATTTTGCCGTAATGTTTGCTAGCCCTCACTCTGAGAAGATTGCAGTTGATTTAGGTTTGGTGGTTACGGTGAAAATAGTGGCTGTGGCTAAGGCAGGAGAGGCTCCTATTCAGCATGTTTCACAGTTAGCCGGTAAACGAGTAGGGGTTATTCGTGGTTCTGCTTATGGGCCTGATATAGACGACAACCCTTTGCTCGAGCGTATTAGCTTCATTAATACCGAACAAGGTATTCAAATGTTATTGTTAGGCCGCATAGATGCGATGATCGCAGTTAACTACTCTATAAACTACGCATTGCAAGAGTTAGATATAGCACCTACTCAGATCACTTCAATTTATCATTTAGCAACTCGAAATATTCACCTTTACTGGTCTCGTTCTTCTAGTCAAATAGAGCAAGCAAACCGCTTACAGTTGGCATTGGCTCGTTTACGTGAAGATGGAGTATTAGATAAGATCTTTGCCTTGGATGGCACTTTAGCTAATCATTACTAAATACCGTTTAGCTTAGCTTGAGCCAATAAAATAGCTTCTATACAATGAGGCCAAATAAAGGAGATAAGCATGATTAACCCGGCCAAGATAGAAGAGATTGCTAAACAAGTTAGCGACATGGTGCCGCCTGGATTGAAAAATGCCGGCGATGAGTTTGAACGTAAAGTAAAACAAGTGATTCAAGCTAAATTGAGTCAACTTGATGTGGTTAATCGCGAAGACTTCGATGTACAAACTCAAGTATTGTTACGTACTCGTGAAAAACTAAGTACTTTAGAGCAAAAAGTCGCGGAATTAGAAGAAAGATTAAACGCCAAAGACTAAAAAATACCTAAGTATAAGTTGTTGATAAAGCAGAACTATTAGTTCTGCTTTTTTTGTTTATTGATTTCGTTTTGTTGTTATGAAAATTATTTCACAGTGTGAAAGTTGCGAAATATACCCCATCGAATACTGTGATTTTTAGTAAATACATTGTGAATTTATATGCTTACTTTATTCAAGGTTTTTGATGATTAAATATTAACCCTTCTTATGTTTATACATATTTTTTGCATCCAAAATTAATTAAAAACAATCACTTATGTTTCTGTCTATTTTGTTGATAGATATTTCATGAACTTCTCGTTTTTGTTGATGTAATCATCGATATTGAATTTTATGCCGTGTTAGCGCTTACATTGTGATCATTATCGTTTTTTTGGCTGCTGGCCAACCCTAGGATAATTTCCATGGGCACAAGGAACACGGACCTACTGCCTTATCAAATTCACAGGGAGATGAGCATGAGCAAAAACGCAATTTTTAAAATCACGATGTTAGCTGGCGCAGTTGCATTAGCCGGTTGTACCGATTCAATTGAAGATCCAGTAGAGCCACCAGTAGAGCCACCAGTGGGCGATGTCTTAGTTGTTATTGATGATGGTGTAAACGCGTCAGGTGCTAGTTTACTTGTTGGCCATGCTCCTGTTTATAGTAAAAACGCGCTAGCTAAAGACGAGACATATGCTGATGACGGTTTCACTGTTGCGCCAGCTGCCAATGGCGAAGAGTATGTTTGGGAAGTAACTACTAACAGCTCTCACGGTGAGTCTTACTTTATCGTTAACAGTGAAACTGCTGTGGACTTGACGGATTATGCGAATGGCGTATTGCTGTTCGACATGTCGGTAACCAATGCAACTGCTACGGGTAGCACTAGCCATCAAATTGCTATGGAAACTGCTGGTAGCGACACACCTTGGTTAGATCGCAACGTGTTTTACTTTGGTCAAGACCTATTAGCTGCACAGGAGTCTGCTGGGTGGAAAACTTTTGCCGTTAAAATTAGCTGTTTCTCTCCTGATGACGCCGGTAGCTTTGACATAACAAAAGTTAACGACATTTTCCGTTTCGACATTCGAAATGAAGCAGTAACCTACGAATTAGGTACTGTGAAATATGATGCAGATGCAAGCATGATTCCAGAGGGTGCTGTTGAATGGACCTGTGCTGAGTAAGCTTAGCTAGATTGAACGCGCACAGTAGCATTACCGTGCGCGTTTTATGGATATATGGCTCATAAGGAATATGAAAATGAAAGGTTTTTATGTTTTTTTCACTGTCCTTGCTAGTTGTTTTTTAGTGGCGTGTGCCAATACAGAAAACTCCGGGAGCGGCAGCGAAGATGATCAATTCGCAATTCCAATGATGGTCACCTACACCCTTAACAACGGCAAAGGCTGGGAAAAAGTGAGCGCAGGCTTACAAGGTTGGGGAGATGGTGTTGCAGATTTCAGTTTAGCGAATGAACAAGCCAATATTAAAGTTAAAAAGAAAGCGAGTAATCCTTGGCATATTCAAATAAAGCGTCCCGTAGCTTTATTGGAAGATATGAATTACGAGCTAAGTGTTGAGGCTTCAGCTAGTGAGCCAAGCAATATGGTGATTGCTGTTCAACAAAATTACGGTGAGTACATTACTTATTTTTATCGTACGGAATTAGTTGGCACCGATAGCAAACTGTATACCTACGAATTCACCATGCCCAGTGACGAGAGGAAGGGAACTTTTTCTATTATGTTTGGCGAGGCTGACCGAGGGGTGAGCTACAGCCTAAGTAATATCAAACTGAATTCCACCTACTAGTCATTTTTATTAGACAGCTTTTTACAGTACAGGAATAAATCATGACATTACTTAAATCCTTAGCATTAGCAGCCGGTTTGTTTACCGTTGCAACAGGTGTAACAGCAGCAAACTTAGATATTAGTTTGGATAGTGGAAATCGATGGGACCAGGTTAATGCTGGTGACGACGGATGGGGTGATGGCGCTGGTGCTTTTAGTTTTAATGGTGAAACCGCTACGGTAACCGTTAATGATAAAGCCAGTAACCCTTGGCATATTCAACTTAAGCGCCCACGAGTGAAATTAGAGAAAGGCCAAACTTATAATATTACTGCTGAAGTAACCGCTACTGAGAAAAGCCCATTAACCATTATTGTGCAAAAAGACTCCGGCGATTATGCAACTTACTACGCTGAAGAGTTATCGGTAAGCCCAAATTCCCAAACATTTGATTTAACTTTTAAAGCGCCGAAAAGTGACTCCAAAGCCGCCTTCGCATTTTTTGTTGGTGGCGGCAAACCTGGTGTAACTTACAGCTTTAAAAATATTCGCCTAAAAAGTGCGAATTAGCTTTTAACAAAACTGCGGGCACCTTGCTAATAATCCCAAAAGCAAACTCCGACAACTTAAGTAACAGCTCGATTAGCTACACGCTGTTACTTAGCTCGCAACTTTGTTTACTCCTCGCCACCTTCCTGCGAGGAGTTTTTTATTCAAACAAAATCTAAGCGCTTTTTTTAGCTTTAATCAAGCTACTGGGGCATTGGCTTAGGTTTCCCCCCAATATTTAGTCACTTTGCTAGCGGCTTCCCTAGTTTTTGGGGGGAAGCTGCCGTGTTTTATCAGATGTGCTTTAGTTAACCACAAGAGTGCGAGTAAAGCTGTCTTGGTCGTTGCTTTGATCGGTGACCCTTAAGGTGACTTGGTAACGGCCTTCTGTAAAGTTATGGGAAGGGTTAGCCAGGTTTGAGCTGCTGTCATCGCCAAAGTCCCAATGCCAACTCACAACCTCACTGGTGCTGCGACTGTTGTCGCTAAACTGAATGCCTTCCTCATTTGCTTGATAGCGATAGTGGCTTAATACACCTTCATCAAACAGTTTTATCTTCACCGCTTTAAAGGCTTGATTCACATCATCAGCAGCATAACCTGCCGCTAGTGCTTGTTGCTTGATACAGTGGGCGGCGCTTTCAAGGCTTAAGTTTGGCTGCCAGCAATGTTTAGCGGCATTCACATAAACTTGGTAAGTTGGCGCAATTCCCCACTTATTTGCCAGAAGGTAGAAGGGGTAACTTAGCATGCCAATACGCAGGTAGTAGTTGTCTCCCGCATCCTCATAATCTAGATAACTGGCAATAGCACCACCTTCTGTTTCGATTTGATCTAACTGGCGGGTATAACCGGCTGATTCTTCACCATGAACCCATACATCATCACCGCCGCTAAAGGCATGTTTCACCATGACTCCAGATATGTCGGCAAAGGCTTCATGCACTGTTTGCGCGTCTACGCTAATGTTCTGCTCAAATCCATCAAGTGGACTAATTCTATTTAACACCCCGTGGGCTACTTCATGAGCGATATGATCGAGGGTGGCTAAATTTAGAAACAGAGGTACTCCATCGCTAAAGTTGGCGTAAGCGCCATCCCAAAAAATATACTGGGAGGACTGGCTACCGTAATGCACTCTAATGCGTAATTTGTCTGCCAAAGGCGGTTCTTTGAGTTGCTCTAAGAATACCTTGTATACAACTGTGCCGTAAAACATGGCGTCATTAATGGCCGAGTAAGTCCATATGCCCTGGTCATCGGCTAAGGGTTTGTGAGTATTAACCGGGTTGTCGCTGCACAAAAACTCATAGGCCGGGTAGGCTTGCTCGTTGGCTGTGAGTGCCGCTTGCGCGCCATCGTGGGCGCGAGGGTCGGTTTGATTTTGCATATCAATCACACTGACTAAGCCATTATCAAAAATACATACTCCGCCTTGATGATCAATGCGTTGCACGGCAATGTATGGGCGGTCGTCGCCATATTGCCATGGGGTTAAGTAGCTCCCCCCTGGTCCTGATAATTGTGCATTACCTTTGAAGTCATGAAACGGAACAAGTGTGCCTCGCTCAGACAGACCTAGAGCATTAGTTGGGTGCAATACTAGCGCGCTAGTATTTGCTGGAATACTGCTTTGTGGTGGTAGTGCAATAGAATAGGGATTATTGGCGCTGCTTTTAAACCACGCTTCACCAGTGGCTTGTCCATTTTCATCGGCCCAATATACCCACACCGAATCTGCAGCTGCATTAGGGTTTTCAGTTTGTTGGTTTAACGTGATGGCTATAGTACCGCTTAACAAACCTGCATCCGCGTGAGTATCAAGGATATAGGCATTGCCAATATTGTTTTGTGGCACTTGAGCCACAGGCTCTGGGGCTGCAGTTTCGCTCCCTCCACCGCCACAAGCAGCGAGTACTAAGGCGCTTAGCAGGCTAACAGCAGTTTTTATCGATAAGTATTTGTTGAATAGGGGCATTGGCGCAGAATCCTTTTTAGCCTGTTGATGCGTCCGAGCAAGGTTGAGGTCTTCAATATACAGTACTGATAGAAATTTGATTATGGCTTCAGAGGCTTTATTGTCAGGCTTTGTCAGCTGCGATCGGGGCTAGCCACTATTTAATAAGGTTGTTTATCTCGTTAAACAAAGCCGTTTACAGCGTTTGTTTTGCCACATGTCTTTACGTTTTTTCAATCTACTATTTCCTAATATCATAAAGCCTCTGCTTTTTATGACAGAACTCAAATCTTGCTGTTTATTTCTTTGAATCACTTATCTAGCTTGGGTAGATTAAATCCCATGAAAGCGCTTACACTCATTGAGTGCTCTGTTAACGCTAACAGTTTTTAATCATCTTGGTCGCTAGAATGCGCAGATTTCGCTAATTATGTAGAGTAATTGGTGAGGTTTAGCTTGCCAGCGCCTTAATTCCTTGGGAGTTATTATGGAACAAAATCAGCAGTTTTTTCATGCGCACCACTCGCCTATGGGCGCGTTAGCGAGTTTTACAGTAGGGGAGTTTGGCGAGCATGGAGGAATGGGGCTGGAGTTAGGTGCGCCTTTCGCTGGTAACGTATTTGTAGGTTATCAAGACGGTGAAGGGGTAGTTAACGCGTTTCCATTTTATAAAGGTGCAAACGATCAAAGTGAACGATATGTGCAAAAGGATGATACCTCTAGCCTAACGGAACGCTTGTTTGACGATATCCAGCGTGATTATCGTTGGGCCACTGATACTTTTGCTGCGCCGGGCATTTCTTTTAAGGTGCTGAGCCCGTTTTTTGAAGTGCCAGACCCAAGTTTGGCCGAGCACAAAAAGCTTAAGCAAGCCAGCTGTCCGGCGGTATACGTTGAGCTGAGCTTTAATAATACTTCTGAGAAAGACTGGACCGGCTTTTTTGCCCTGCAAGGTGACGAGCTACGTTGGAACAAACTATTAGATGGCGATGCCAATGGCATGGTAGGGGTAACTTGCCGTGACAACATAGGTATTGCTACACAAAGCCCTGGCGCACGTGCTTTTAGCCACTTCTCGGTGCAAAGCGCCTTGAGTAAAATCGGCAATAATGACTGCTTTATGTTAGGCCCCACTGCCGGTGTAATGGTTGACGTGAAAGCCGGTGAAACAATAACGCTGCGTTTAGCGCTAGGCTTTTACTTGGGCGGAAATGTTACTTTTAACCGCACTATGCAATATTACTACACCCAGCATTTTACTGGCTTAACCGATGTGCTTGCTTACGGCCTAGAGCACTTTGACAACTATGCAGCTATCGCTGCAGCGTCAGACAAGCAGCTAGCTGCTAGTAAACTTAATAGCCATCAGCAGTTTTTGCTAGCGCATGCTACCCGCAGTTATTACGGCTCTACTCAGTGGTTATTTGATGGCACCGAGCCAGTTTGGGTGGTTAATGAAGGCGAGTATTTGATGATGAATACTCTCGATCTAACCGTTGATATGCTGTTTTTTGAGATGCAGCAAAACCCGTGGACCGTGAAAAACACCTTAGAGCAGTTCCTTAAGCAATATAGTTTTTATGACGAGATCTTTGATCCGGCTAAGCCAAAGCAAAACCATAAGGGCGGTATCTCATTTACTCACGACATGGGTGTATCGAATAACTGGAGTCCAAAAGGCCATAGCTCATACGAAGTAGCGGGTTTAGATCGTTTGTGTTTTAGTCATATGACTTACGAGCAGCTAACTAACTGGGTATTGTGTTGTGGCGTTTATGTAAGCAAAACCAATGACCAAGACTTTGCCACTGAACAGCGCGGTACTTTAATCGATTGTTTACAGTCTTTGCTTAACCGTGACCATCCAGATGCTGAGCAGCGTGATGGGATTATGAGCTTTGAATCCGCTCGCACCGAGCAAGGCGGCGAGATTACCACCTACGATTCACTCGACCACAGTTTAGGCCAAGCGCGCGGTAATATTTACCTCGCAGGTAAGAGCTGGGCGGCGTATTTAGCCATTGCTAAAGTGTTGCAAGATCTTGGTGAAAGCGAGCAAGCAGAGATTGCCTTAGCCGCAGCTAAGCGCTGCGCCGATAAGCTAAGCAACAGTTTTGATAGGCAACTGGGTTATATTCCGGCGGTGCTTGATGGTCATTCTACCAGTGCGATTATTCCGGCCATTGAAGCCCTAGTTTACCCTTATGAAATGGGCTTGCTAGAAGCGGTGTCAGAGCAAGGCCCTTATGGGGAATACATTAAAGTACTCAAAACTCACCTAAAATACATATTAAACGATGAGCATTGCTTGTACCCTGATGGCGCATGGAAGCTCTCATCTACCGCCGATAACTCTTGGGTAAGTAAAATTTATTTAAACCAATATGTCGCGCGTAAAGTATTAAACATAGACCTAGCCAATAGTGTGGAAGCTGATGCAGCGCACCAACGCTGGCAAACGCTAGGAGCAAGCAAACATGCGTGTTGTGATCAGTTCAGTTCGGGCAAGCCAATTGGTAGTTTGTATTATCCGCGCTGTGTGACCAACATCCTATGGTTGAATGAATAATTAGTTCTACTGCAAATATTCTTGGCTTAGCGCTCGCCGCTAAGCCAAGTTACAGGTACTAATACTCCTATACTGGAATTGGCCGCTGGTGTGGAGCAAAGGAGCCTTTAAATGCGTAAAGATAACGCTGTATTGTTATTATTGGATGTTAAACATCCCTATGACCGAGAGATATTGCAGGGCATTACGCATAACCCTAGTCCTATGGCTCGTTGGATTCAGCCAGAAGTAATGACCATCGCAGAAGCCAACTTGGTGAAGCTTGATCGCTTCTGTGGCGTAATCGCCGATTTTGATAAACCTGGCGTGGCTGCTTTCTGTGAAAAACTTTCACTGCCCTTAGTGGCTATTTCTGGTTCTCGCTTAAGCCTTCCTTCTCAAGCCCATTTAGCAAGAGTGAGCCCCGATAGTTTCGCCATTGTAGAGCTCATTGTGCAGTCGTTCTTAGCCAAAGGCATTCGCCGAGTTGGTTTTTTCAGTGGAGTGCCTGCTTTTACCGCCCCTTGGGTGAAAGAGCGGAAATTTGCTCTAGCTAAAATTGCCCTTAAATATCGCCTCGAATATGTAGAGTTAACTGTTCCTGAGTTGGTGACGCCAGAGAGCACTGTAGGTGTGGTAGCGGCTTCTGATACTCAGGCCAGGCAGTTTGCCAGCCTATGCAACGATCAAAACATTAGTGTACCCGAGCACTATTCGTTAATTGGTATCGATGCAGACCCTACTGAAAGCGCTTTATCACCTATCTCTTTGTGCTCTGCTGTATTGCCTATCCGGCAAATTGGTGAGCAGGCCTTGGCGGTGCTGCAAGAACAAATCGATGGTAAGCCAGAGCGTGAAGTATTGGTGCCCGCTACCGAGTTGGTGAGTGGCGCATCTGCTGACAAGGTTACTCAAACCGATCCCTTGATCACTAAGGCGCTATTCTTTTTGAACAGTAATTTTCACCGTCGGATTAAAGTAGAGCAAGTTGTCGACTATTGTGCGGTATCTCGCAAAACCCTTGAAACAAGATTCAAACAGGTTCTTGGTAAAACGGTACATCAGCAATTACACCAAGTACGTATGGAGTTTGCTAAGCAGCAGCTGACTTCAACCACTTCTTCAGTGGATGCCATCGCCGACGCCGCGGGCTTCTCCAACCAGCACTATTTATACTATTTGTTTCGGCAGGAGATGGAGATGACACCCAACCAATACAGACAAAAGTTTGCGTGAAATCCCCCTGACATAGTTTTTCACACTATGAAAGCCTTTCTTTAGACAGATAATTGAGTTTTTTTTGGCGGATGTTCCCCGCCAGTTCAGTGGTTTTAGCCAGTAAATATTATGTTTTATAGTTTAATTGTTGCTATTTGTCATGATACTGGCTTTTTTTATGACAGGCCTCAAATCTTAACCTTTATTCGTTTGAAGACCTTTTCAGGCTTAGCTAAAGTTGATTCCAAGAAAGCGCTTACATGGGATTTGAAACGGAGCGAATCTGTTGGCTCATATTAACGCCTCTCCACATTTAAACTTATGGAAATGAAACATCATGGCAGCAGTTACATTTAATAATTTGAAAAAACGTTTTGGTAAAACGGAAGTAGTGAAAAGCTTCGACTTGCACATTAATGATGGCGAGTTTGTAGTTTTGCTTGGCCCTTCTGGTTGTGGTAAATCAACAACGCTAAGAATGCTGGCTGGCTTGGAAGATATTTCAGATGGTGAAATCTTCATCGCCGATGAACTCGTTAACGACCTACACCCAATGGAACGTAACATCGCCATGGTGTTCCAAAGCTATGCGCTATACCCACACATGAGCGTTGAGCAAAACATTGCCTTTGGTTTGAAAATGACCGGTGTTGCCAAAGAAGAAATTGCCAAGCGTGTTAAATACGCGGCAGACATGTTGGAGCTAACACCTTTACTACAACGTAAGCCTAAAGAGTTATCTGGTGGTCAACGTCAACGGGTGGCAATGGGCCGCGCAATGGTACGTACTCCAGAAGTATTCTTATTCGATGAGCCTTTATCTAACCTAGATGCCAAGCTTCGTGGCTCGATGCGCGCTGAGATTAAAACTCTGCACGACAAACTAGGCACTACTACTCTCTATGTAACCCACGACCAAGTGGAAGCCATGACTTTGGCAGATCGTATCGTAATTCTTAAAGACGGTTACATTGAGCAAGTGGGCACACCAAAACAAATCTTTGAAGAGCCAGCCAACAAGTTTGTGGCCTCATTCATTGGTGCACCAGAAATGAATATGATCCCAGCAACCATTAAGAAAGCTGGCACAGTTTCTAGCTTGGTATTTTCCGACCAACACATCGACTTACCTGCGATGTACAGCGAAGACAACCAAGTATGTACCTTGGGCATTCGTCCAAGTGACCTGTATCTACATCAACGTTCTATTGAATCAGAAACCATTGGTAGCGTAAAAGCTGATGTTATCGGCGTCGAGCTTCTTGGTTCTACCTACCACGTGCAGTGTGAGCTGGATGGTGCACGCTTTATTGCAGAAGTAGCAATAGCTGACGATGTGAACGCTGATATGGAAGATAAAGTGGAGTTGTTCTTCGATATCTCGCGGATCCACTTGTTTAACAATGAAACCGGAAAGGCAATTTTGCCAAAAATGAACTAGTTACTCCCAGCGCTTGTAAAAGCGTAGGCGCACTAGCCAATTGCGACATTGAATAATAATAAAGTTCATGTACTTAGGAGAATAGGATGTTTAATAAAAAGAAACTTGGAACAGTAGCGTTAGCCCTAGGCACTACGCTGGCGTTAACCGCAACGTCAGCATGGGCAAAAACTACCCTAACAGTTGCTTCATTCCCAAGCTTTGACCAAGCGGTAAACTCAGCAATTCCGCTATACAAAAAGCTTCACCCAGAAGTAGAAATTAAATTAGTTTCACTTGCATATGGTGACCACCACAATGCAATGACCACTGCTCTAGCGACCGGCGGTAATCTGCCTGACGTAATGGGTATTGAATATGGCTACATTGGCCGCTTTGCTGCTTCTGGTGGCTTGGAAGATCTGCGTGCCGCTCCTTACAGCGCAGAGCAATACGAAAAACTATTCTCTAAGTTCACTGTTCCACTAGCTACTGGTGGTAGTGGTACTTTGGCAGCTATCCCAGCCGATATTGGCCCAGGTGCTTTGTTCTACCGTGAAGATATCTTAGAAAAAGCGGGTGTAACTAAAGAAGACCTAACTAAAGACTGGGATTCTTACATTGCTGCTGGTAAGAAAATTAAAGAAGCGACAGGTTCTTACTTGGTATCAAGTGCTACCGACATCAAAGACATTGTAATCCGCAGTGGCTTAAAAGATGGCCAAGGTATCTACTTTGATGCAGACAACACCATCACTGTTGAGTCAGACCGCTTTAAAGAAGCTTTCCGTTTAGCTAAAGCTGTTCGTGAAGCAGGTATCGATGCTCAAGTTGGCGCATGGAGTTCTGAGTGGACTGAAGGTCTGCGTCGCGGCACTATCGCTTCACAAATGATGGGTGCTTGGTTAGGCGGTCACTTAAATGGTTGGATTGCCCCAGAGAGTAAAGGTTTATGGCGTTCATCTCACCTACCTGCTGGCGCATATGCAAGCTGGGGTGGTTCGTTCTACGGTATTCCTAAGAAAGCTAAAAACAAAGAAGCAGCTTGGGAATTCATTAAGTTCATGACGCTAAATAAAGAAATGCAAATTGCTGCATTCCGTGATTTAGACGCTTTCCCTGCTCTTATTGAAGCTCAAAACGATGATTTTGTTAATCAACCAATTGAGTACTTAGGCGGCCAAGTGGCTCGCGTAGAGTGGAAAGAAGCTGCTGACCGTATTCCAGCAATGGACGTACACAAGCATGATCCAGTTGCTGAGCAAATCGTAAATGATGCCTTAGAAGCTGTACTAGAGCGTGACGCTGACATTGACACTGTGTTGGCTGATGCTGCGAAACAAATCAAACGTCGCGCTAGACGTTAATATTAACACTGAGGGAGCTCGCCTCCCTCTCTTTCTTTTTGTCGGGAGTTAAAGATGTCTTCTGTCGAGTCTGCCGTAAGACCACCAGTAGTTAAAAATAGAAAGCGGACCCTAAAGCAGCGACTAAATGCTAGTGGCTATAAGTGGGCTCCTTACGTATTTGTTAGTCCATTTTTTGTTATTTTTGCTGTGTTTGGGTTATTTCCCTTACTGTTTTCTTTATTTCTATCGTTTCATTACTGGGAGCCGGCTGCTGGTTTAGGTGCCATGGAATGGGTAGGTATCGAGAACTTTACCTTCACCTTAACCGATGATTGGTTCCAAACATCTGTTTACAACACTATATGGATCGCCTTAGCTGCGGGTATTCCCCAGCATGTGGTGGCTATTCCATTAGCTTATTTCTTACATACCAGCTTTAAACGCAGCCGTAACACGGTAGTGGGTATGTACTTCTTACCTTTCATTACCTCGTCGGTGGCGATTTCATTGGTATTCACTACCTTGTTCTCGCGTGACTTCGGCATGATTAACATGCTATTTACCTCGGCGGGTAACTGGACAGTTGGCGACATTCAACCTCTGGCTTGGTTATTCCCAACCGCCAACATTGATTGGAACCGCCCTGAATACACTAAAACCATGATTGCTTTCGTAGTGTTCTGGCGCTACGTGGGGTGGAACACCGTATTGTACTTATCTGCAATGCAAACCATTCCAAAAGATTTATATGAAGCGGCCACTGTGGATGGCGCTAAACGTTGGCAACAATTCTGGTACATCACTGTGCCTATGCTTAAGCCGATGATGTTCTTCGCGGTAACCTTAACCATTATTGGTAACCTGCAGTTGTTTGAAGAACCGTTCATTATTACCGGTGGTACGGGTGGTATTGAGCAAGCAGGTAAAACTGCCGCAATGCACATGTACATTACCGCATTCGTAGAGGGTGACTTTGGTACTGCATCAGCTGTCTCTTGGATTCTGTTTGCTTTGATTGCCTTCCTCACCTGGGGTAACAACAAATTGCTCGGTGAGAAGAAGTAGGACCGAATTATGAATAAATTAACTAAAAGCCATATCATTGCTTATTTCATCGTGGGGATGGGCTCAATTATCATGTTGGCCCCGTTCTACTTCATGTTTGTATTTGCAACGCATACCAACTCGTCGATTTTGTCGGTGCCACCCCCAGTGTGGTTTGGTGGAGAGTTCGTTAACAACGTAGGCATTTTGTTAGACGCACTACCGTACTTTTGGCACAACATTGGTCTAAGTTTTTACGTAGCTCTAATTACTACAATATTGAACTTGTTCTTCTGTTCTTTGGCTGGCTACGCATTTGCGATGTTTGAGTTCAAAGGCCGTAATGTTATGTTCATTTTGATTATGGGCACCATGTTATTGCCACCGTTCTTGGGCATGATTCCAACCGCTTTGATTATGTCTAAGCTGGAATGGATGAACCAACCACGTGCGCTGTACATTCCAATGGCTTGTGGTGCTATGGGTATCTTTATGATGCGCCAGTTCATCTCAAGTGCGATTCCAAAAGAGCTGATCGAAGCGGCTCGTATGGATGGATGTAATGAGTTTGCTATCTACTGGCGTGTAGTTGTGCCACTAATTACACCAGCCTTTGGTACGCTAGGTCTTATTACCTTTATTGGTCAGTGGAACAACTTTATGGGCCCATTGGTAGTAATGAACGACATGAAGATGTTTACCGTGCCGCTAGCACTGCGTGCTCTGCAAGGTACTGGTCAGGTACCATGGGGTGCAATTTGTGCCGGTGCAGCTATTGCTGTAGTACCACTAATGATCTTGTTTGTGATGACTTCTCGTAAGTTGATTGACGGCCTAACAGCGGGTGCTGTAAAAGGTTAAGCAAGTTCTTGCAGTAAAAAGCCAGCTAATCAGCTGGCTTTTTTATTGCTGCTGGTAGGCTTATTTTTTCACAATACTAACGATGTAGAGCAATATTACTGCGCCCACAACTGCAGTAATCAGTGAACCCAGCATGCTGGTGCTACCAAAACCCAGTAGCCCAAAGACAAAGCCGCCGATTACCGAGCCAACAATACCCACCACAATATTGCCAACCACACCAAAGCCGCCACCTTTCATAATGTTGCCTGCTAGCCAACCTGCAACAGCGCCAATCAGTAACCAAATAATAATGCCCATAATGATCCTTAGTTTGTTGTGAGAGTTTGCTTGTCACAGCCAACAACGGTGAGTGGCAATGCTGCAATTACTAGGCTTAAGTGTAGTCAAAGCGCTAGTGATTGCAGGCAAATTTGCCGTTGGAATTTTTGCTTTCTATTCATCTTGTTGCGTATTAATCTGAGCATTAATAAATAGCCAGTTGGGAGGGCGAAATGGACCGGCAACCTTACTTAATTGAGACTGAGCTAAGTGGCAAGGATGTGGTGCTCACACCTTTGTTGCGTAGCCATCGAGATGCTTTGTTAAGCGCCGAAGTCGACGGCAACTTGAGTGAGTTGTGGTATACCAGCGTTCCCAATGTCAGAAATATCGACAGCTATATAGATAATGCCTTATTGCAAAAGCAGCAAGGGCGAGCTTTGCCCTTTGTAGTGCTGGATAAACACAGTCATAAATTGATTGGTGCAACCCGTTTTTGCAATGCCGATGGGCTGAATAAACGCTTGGAAATTGGCTATACCTGGTACGCTAAAAGTTACCAGCGTTCGGCGGTAAATACTCAATGTAAGTTGCTGCTGTTAGGCTACGCGTTTGAGCAGCTTGATTCGATTGCAGTAGAGTTTAGGACCCACTGGCATAACCAAGCATCGCGCGCCGCGATTGCCCGTTTAGGCGCGAAACAAGATGGCGTTTTGCGTAACCATAGTGTGGATGATCAAGGGTGTTATCGTGACACGGTGGTGTTTTCAATTACCAATCATGAGTGGCCCACGGTTAAGCGAAGCTTACAACACAAGCTAGCGCGCTATTCGCCAAGGGCCTAAGCCAGTAGGAGTGAAATGATGAAAGACTTTTCACAGGGGCAATGGATTAACCGCCCTAAGCAATTTGTTTTAGACGAAACCCAGTTAGTGATCGAAACTGACGCTAACACCGATTTTTGGCAGCGCTCTTATTATGGTTTTCGTAATGACAATGCACCAGCCTTACTGATTGAGCGAGCGGATAACTTTAGCTTGAGTGTAAAGGTGAGTTTCAACTACCAAGCCCAGTTTGATCAAGCTGGAGTGATTATTTACCTCAACGACGAAAACTGGTTTAAAGCATCGATTGAGTACGAAACAGCTAGCCTGTCGCGCTTAGGTTCGGTGGTCACTAACTTAGGCTACTCCGACTGGGCGACTACCGATATCGCCACCCCGCAGCATATTTGGTATCGGCTAAGTCGCCGTGGCCCGGACTTTTTGATTGAGTACGCTAAAGATGGGATTAACTACCAGCAAATGCGTATTTTTCATTTACACCAGCTTGGCGAAACCCTAGCAGAACAAAGCGATCCGCCTGCTGCTGCAAAGTGCTCTGTTAAAGTGGGTTTGTATGCCTGTAGCCCTTTGCAATCATCGTTTAAGGCTCAGTTCGAAGACCTAAACTTGGGCAGCTGTGAGTGGCGCGCTCACCCACTGTAAAGCCTTTAGGAAAGGTGCTTAGGCTTTAACCGGGCCTGTGCTTTGGCGTATTACTAGTTGGGTGGGCAGTAATACGCGCACTTGCTCAGGTGCTTGTTCTTTCAATTGCTGCATTAATAAGCTCACCGATTGTTCGCCTAGCTCTAGGCAGTCTTGCGCCACGGTAGTCAAGGGTGGGTTATAAAATTCGCTGTCTTCGTGATTATCAAAACCTACTACAGAAATGTCTTCCGGCACCTTAATATGGCGTTCGTTCAAGGCTCTCAATACCCCTAAGCACATCTCGTCATTGGCCACCAACATGGCAGTAAAGTCGTGGCCTTCATCTAACAAATCTAAAGTAGCTTGATAACCGCTACGAGCATTCCATTTACCATCAATGGTATGTACCGGTTTTAGCCCGGCATTTTCTAAGGTGTTTAACCAACCTGTTTCACGCCAATGAGCCACACAGGTGTCTTCGGCACCGTTAATTAGGGCGATCTTGGTATGGCCTAAATCGATAAGGTGCTGCGCAGCGAGGCTAGCCCCGCCAACTTGATCATGAGATACCTGCAAGGCTTCGCTGGTTTTATCAAAGTCGATGAAGATGCAAGGGGGCAAATTACCGCGTTCTAGAATCTGTTTGATCATCGTGTGGGTTACCGAAGTATTGATGATCAACCCATCTACCTGTTGACCAAGCAGTTCGTCGATAGCTTGGTTGCAAGCATCTGGATTTAGCTCATTCATGGTTGAGATTGATAAGGTGAAACCTTGCTTCGCTGCTTCTTTACGAATGCCTTCTGCAATTTTAGAAATAGCGTGTAAGGAGATATCAATTGAGACAAATCCTAAGGTGAGAGACTTGCGACGCGCCAATTGTTGAGCCATGCGATTTGGCAAGTAGCCAGAATCGGCAATCGCCTTCTCTACTTTTATGCGTGTCTTTTCAGCAACTTTGGGTGACTTTCTTACCACGCGAGCTACCGTTTGATGCGATACACCGGCTGCTTTGGCTACGTCTTTTAGAGTTGCTGATGTTGTTTTCATAGCGTTTGTGAGTTTGTTTATCTTATTGATCATGTTAACAAATGTGTTTTGTAGCCCCTACGGACTAAGAGCTAGATTTGGATAAAAATGTGAACTGTTTCAGTTGTTTTTTTTTGTTGTGATTTACGTTTTATTGTTGCGACCAAGTAATAAAAAATTAGGCCAACATAAAAAAACTAAAATTAGCGCTTTTCATGTGCTCTAGAATGCCTATTATGGGGGTTTTAGAGCACTCTCGGGAACGCAACATGACGCAATGGACACCCTCAAGCTGGAGAGACAAACCAGTAAAACAACTACCTACTTACCCTGATCAAGAAAAGCTTCAACAAACCGAGAAGTATTTGGCTGATCAGCCACCGCTAGTTTTTGCTGGTGAAGCGCGCGCTTTACGTGAAGATCTAGCCAAAGTAGCCAAGGGTGAAGCATTTTTACTACAAGGTGGTGATTGTGCTGAGAGTTTTGATGAGTTCCGTACCAGTCATATTCGCGATACGTTTAAAGCATTAATGCAAATGGCCGTGGTATTAACCTTTGGCGGTCAAAAGCCAGTAGTTAAAATTGGCCGTATTGCTGGCCAGTTTGCTAAGCCTCGAAGTGAAGACATGGAAACCATTAATGGTGAAAGCTGGCCTTCTTACCGTGGTGACATCATCAACGCCATCGACTTTAATGAGAAAAGCCGTGTGCCAGATCCGCAGCGTATGGTAGACGCCTACAACCAATCTACTTCAACGCTAAACTTGTTGCGTGCTTTTGCCCAAGGTGGCTTGGCAGATTTGAACCAAGTTCATAAGTGGAACTTAGACTTCATTAAGAAGAGCCCACTAGGTGAGCGTTACGAAGCTTTAGCGGGCAGCATTGAAGAGTCACTAGCCTTTATGAGTGCCTGTGGCATTAACCCTGCTACTGCTCCTCAGCTGCGTGAAACTAACTTATATACTTCTCACGAAGCCTTGTTGCTTCCTTATGAGCAAGCTTTAACTCGCTGTGACAGTTTAACCGGCAAGTGGTACGACTGTTCGGCGCATATGTTATGGATTGGCGATCGTACTCGTCAGATTGACCATGCACACATCGAGTTCCTACGTGGCGTAGAAAATGCGATTGGCTTAAAAGCCGGTCCAACTACCGATCCTGAAGAGCTATTGCGCATTATCGACATCATTAACCCTAACAACGAAGCGGGTCGTTTAAACTTAATCGTACGTATGGGCGCAGATAAAGTGGCAGACCACTTACCTGCGTTAATTCAAGCGGTTGAGCGCGAAGGTAAAAATGTGGTGTGGAGCTCCGATCCAATGCACGGCAATACCATTAAAGCGCCAAATGGTTACAAAACGCGCCGCGTAGACGACGTACTACGTGAAGTTCAGCAGTTCTTCCAAATTCATAAAGCCGAAGGTACTTACGCGGGTGGTGTTCATTTTGAAATGACTGGCCGTAATGTGACCGAGTGTGTTGGTGGAGCCTTCCAAATCACCGAGCATGATTTAGCCCAGCGCTACCACACTTACTGTGACCCACGCTTAAACGCTGACCAAGCATTGGAACTTGCCTTCCTAATTGCGGATCACATTAAAGCAGCACGCTAAGCAAGTTTGCTGTTGATTAAAGCCGCCTTCGGGTGGCTTTTTTTGTGGCTAAACCATTATCGGGTCGCTTGTTAATTTAGTTTGTTGCACACTGCATTTTTCTCTCATGGATTAGGAACCGCAAATGGAATTAGCTAGCGTTATCCGCTTGTTACTGTTGTCGGCAATTTGGGGTAGTTCGTTTTTGTTTATGCGCATTGCTGCTCCGGTACTTGGCCCGGCAATGTTAATAGAGCTGCGGGTAGGTTTTGCGGCCTTGTTTTTATTGCTGGTGGGCTACTTATTAAAAAAGAAGCTGCACCTTAAGCAGCACTGGCGCCACTATTTCATCTTGGGCTTCTTTAATTCTGCCTTGCCGTTTCTATTGCTGGCTTACGCGGCACAAACCTTGTCGGCTTCGTTGCTATCTATTCTTAATGCCACCGCCCCGATTTGGGGAGCAATAATCTCGGCCCTATGGCTGCGTCAAGCGCTACCCAGTAAAAAGGTTCTAGGTTTAGTTATTGGCGTGGTGGGGGTTGCCATACTTGTTGGCTTTGACAATGCCAGCATTGAACCAGGGGCTAAGTTGGCCATTGCTGCCTCGATTGGTGCGGCGGTCTGTTATGGCATTGCCAGTAGCTATGCGCATTCGGCTAAATCGGTAGAGCCTTTTGCCAATGCCCATGGTGGCATGTGGGCATCCACCATTTTGGTGCTGCCAGCGCTGTTGTTCTTTCCGGTGCATGAAACACCAAGCAGCAACTTATTGCTATCGGTGGTGTTTTTAGGCGTGGTTTGTAGTGGTGTGGCATACTTGCTCTACTATCGCCTAATTAGTGATGTTGGTGCATCGTCGGCGTTAACGGTTACTTTCTTAATCCCTATTTTTGGTATTTTCTGGGGCAGTATGTTTTTGCAAGAAAGTATTGGCTGGAGCACAGTAGTGGGCACCTTGGTTATCTTGCTGGGGACCGCCTTAGTCACCGGCTTTTCACCTCGACAAGTGTTTGCGGCGCGTAAATCAAAATTGCGCTAAGCAATAGGTTGAGGTCAAAACTAGTAATAAATCAAAGCCATAACCATACTTAAGTTCGAGCTACTACTAGAAAGACAAAGGGCTTGAAGCAGGTCTACTAGGCTAACGCTGCTATCCACGCAAGCTGCTATTGCTAGCTTTTTCGGAAGGCTTATTGCGAATTTAGGGAGAGAGTTATGGCTTGGTCAATCACACGCACCCAAGTGTTGGTTTCTATTGGATTGCTATTCAATGTGGTGGCTGCGCTAATGACCAACTTTTATATCGATCGAGTCAGCCAAGACGCCCACAAATTGGTACAGCAACAAAGCGCCAATGATAATTTGATTAGACAAACCTGGTTACAAATAGATGCCTTAGAGCGCAAACGTGAGCTAATTTTAAGTTTACTCACCAGTGCTGCTCACAATCAGCAAAGTATTCCTGCTCCGGTGCAAGCTCTGCTGCAAAACGATCTTAAGTATTGGTTAGACATGGCCGTGCTACCTAGCCTTGAGCTAGAGAATCTTCCGCAGTTGGATGAGCAAATTGCCAAGGTGCAAGATCAGCAACGTAACCGAATAGATAACTGGTACTTACAAAACCTCGATTTGATGGATGATTACACCGAGCAAATGGGCTGGATATCTAGCCTACGTAACTTAGCCTTGTTTCTGCAAATTATTGGCTTAGCGCTAATTTTAGCCAGAGACTTAAGTAGGCATTGATACCCATCACACTAACTCGTTAATAGCAGTAAAGGAGTGACGCCATGGCCGATGTAGGGCATCAAGAACAGCTAGATACTATCGATAGAATTAGCGTGAGCCTCTATCGTGTTGGTTGGTTATTACTGTGTTTTAGTTTTGCTGCTGCGGCCTATAAAGCCTTGGTGCTTGGTGTGATGTGGCAGCCCTTGTGGTTATTGGCTGCAGCCATTGCATTACAAGCCTTTAATTTACACTTATATAGCAAAGCTATTCGTTATTTGGTGCAAGGGGTTGCGTGGCTGGGGCTATGGTTAGCAATGGCATTTTACCTGTGGCATTGGCCGGTGCTTTCTCATGCCGCGCTGGCTTGTTTCTACTTGGTGGTAGGTGCCTTGGCATTTAAAGAGAGCTTTTGTTTTCAATTAGGCTGGCTTCGTTGGTTAGGCGCCTTGTTAATTGTTGACTACCTACTGCGTTTTAGCCCTTTTCTAAGCTTGCGTGGTTTGTTGTTATTGAGCATTGCAGCGTTGGCCATTTATATTGCTTACCAGAAATGTCGCCAGCCAATGCATTACGACATCGGCAAGCGGGAGAACTATCAAATTTAGCCAAATACAAACTTGAGCAAGTAAATGGCTAAACCAAACATCATTAAACCAATTAAGCTGTCGATAACTTGCTGGGCGCGCGGCTTGGCTAACCAAGGGGCTAATTTGGCTCCCAGTAGCGCTAAACCAAAGAACCACAGAAATGAAGCACTCACTCCGCCAGCTACAAACATTGGTCGCTCTTCTACGCTAATGTTGGCAGCAAAACCACCCAAGATAACGATGGTGTCGATATACACATGTGGATTTAAAAAAGTAAAGGCGCAGCAGGCCAATACAATGGCTTTCAGCTCATGTTTAGCTTCACCTTGCTCTAAGCTACTTTCGCCCTTCCAAGCACGCTGCAAACATTGAAAGCCATACATCATCATAAAGCCCGCACCTAGTATGCTGATGCTGTAAAGCAGCCAAGGGTAAGCGCTAAATAACTGGGCGCCGCCCCATACGCCCAAGCACATGAAAAACACATCGGCGATTGAGCAAAGGCCTGCCACAAGTAGGTGATGACGACGACGGATCCCTTGGTTCAGTACAAACGCATTTTGCATACCAATAGGCATGATTAGGGTTGCCATTAGGCTGAGGCCGGTGAAGTAGCTTGTAATCATTAAGATAGGCTCTTTAGAAACAGTGGCAGGACTATACCCAGAAGATCTGCTTTAATATAACTAATAAATTTAATGCTGGATAAGTTTTACTAATGAAGCTGAGCGAGATTGATTATAAATTGTTGAAAGCCTTGGACTGTGTGCTGAGTGAGCAGAGTTTTGAGCGCGCCGCTCAGCGTTTGCACCTTACCCAGTCGGCGGTGTCGCAGCGAATAAAAGCGCTGGAAAGCCAAGTGGGTCAACCTTTGTTAATTCGCTCTCAACCCTTAATGCCAACTGACTTAGGCCAGCAATTGCTGGGCCACTATCAGCGAGTGGTGCAGTTAGAAACCGAATTAGTCAATCAGTTAAATGTTGATGAAACCCGGGTGCAGGCGCTGCCATTGGCGGTAAATGCCGATAGCTTGGCCAGTTGGCTGATCCCAGCGCTTAGTCCTACTTTGCAGCAGCAACGGGTAGAAATGAATCTTTACGTGGAAGATGAATCTCGTACTTGGCAGCGGATGCGCAGTGGCGAAGTGCTGGCTTGCGTAACTAGCCATGCTACGCCGGTGGCTGGCAGCGATAGTCACTTTTTGGGATACATGGAATATTTATGTGTAGCTACCCCTAATTTTGTGCAGCGATTTTTCCCCAATGGGGTTAATCGCGACAGTTTAAGTGGTGCGCCGGGGATGTCTTTTGATCAGCACGATGATATGCATATTCAATTTTTGCTAGAGCATTTTTCTTTAAGTCCCGGTCAGTACCCTTGTCACACAGTACGCTCTTCTGAAGCCTTTATGGAGCTAGCTTTAGCCAGCGGCGCCTATAGTTTGAATTCTCGCCTGCAAGTGGCCAAACACCTTGATGATGGTAGTTTAATAAACCTTACGCCAAGCTTGCAGGTTAGGGTGCCTTTGTACTGGCATCACTGGCAATTAGCAGGTAAGTTAATGAAACAACTGAGTGAGCAGATCCGCAGTTATACCCAAGATTGTCTGCCGCAGCAGTAATTTGCAGCCAGCCTAAAGATTGAAAAGGAAAGCCGATGAAGATAGTAATTGCGCCCGATTCATTTAAAGAAAGCCTAAGCGCCATGGAAGCCGCTGAGATGATAGAGCAAGGCTTTCAGCAAATTTTCCCAGAAGCTGAATATTGCAAAGTACCCTTGGCCGATGGTGGCGAAGGGACGGTGCAAGCCATGGTAGATGCTACCAATGGGCAAATTATGCCAGTACTGGCAGCAGGGCCGCGAGGCAATCAGGTAGAAGCTTTTTTCGGAGTATTGGGTGACAAGCAAACTGCCGTAATTGAAATGGCTGCAGCATCGGGTTTGCACTTAGTCGATCATGCTTTACGAGATCCGCGTAAAACCTCCAGTTATGGCACGGGTGAGTTAATTAGCGCCGCCTTAGATGCTGGCGCAACTAAGCTGATTATTGGTTTGGGTGGCAGTGCCACCAACGATGCTGGAGTAGGCATGTTGCAAGCGCTAGGGGCGCAGTTTTATGACAAATTCAACAAGCCCTTAAAACGCGGTGGCGCCGAATTAATTGATTTAGAAAGCATTGATATCTCGGGCTTAGATCCACGCCTTGCAGAAGTAGATATTGAAGTAGCCTGTGATGTAGATAACCCCTTGTGTGGCGAGCAAGGAGCCAGTGCCGTATTTGGCCCCCAAAAGGGCGCAACACCAGAGATGATCCGCCAGCTTGATGCCGCTTTAGGGCGTTTTTCTTCGGTAGTATTTAGCCAGTTTGGTATAGACATTATGCATGTGGCTGGCAGCGGTGCTGCTGGTGGCATGGGAGCGGCTTTACTGGCATTTATGCAAGCAGAACTGCGCCCCGGTGTACAAATTGTTACCGAGGCGGTGGACTTAGTCGCGAGCTTAGAAGGGGCTGACTTACTGATTACTGGTGAAGGGCGCATTGATAGCCAAACCATTTGCGGTAAAACGCCTTATGGCGCAGCGCAAATTGCCATGCAGTATGATGTGCCGGTGATTGCTTTAGCTGGCGCTATGCTGCCCGGTTATGAAGTGGTGCATGAGCACGGCATCGATGCGGTATTCTCGGTGGTGCCTGGCCCTTGCGATCTCGCTCATGCCTTAAGCGAAGCTGAACAAAACCTGTACGTATCAGCTAAAAATGTGGCGGCAACCCTTAAACTTAGCCAACAAGTATTTGGCTAAGCCTGAAAAAGCGCTACAATAACTGTATAAATTAACAGTTGTTGTAGTTCATTGCGTTTATATATTGCCGAAAAACCCAGCCTTGCCCGCGCGATTGCTGCGGTATTGCCTAAACCTCAACAAAAGCATAATGGTTACATTCAGCTAGCCAACGGCGATTGCGTAACTTGGTGCATTGGCCATTTGTTAGAGCAGGCCGAACCTGAACACTACGACGCCAAGTTTAAGCAATGGCGCTTAGAGCATTTACCGATTTTTCCCGAGCAATGGCAGTGGAAAGCAAAATCTAAAACAGCCTCACAACTTAAAGCGATTAAAAGCTTAGTAAAACAAGCCAGCAGCCTAGTTCACGCCGGGGATCCCGACCGAGAAGGGCAGTTGTTAGTGGATTTGGTGATAGAGCACTGCAAGCCCAAAGCCGCGCTCAAACAGCATTGCCAGCGTTTGCTGATTAGCGATTTAAACCCGGCAGCGGTGAGCCGCGCATTACAGCAATTAAAAACCAATCAAGAGTTTGCTGCCTTATCTACCTCGGCGCTGGCTCGTTCTCGTGCCGATTGGTTATACGGCATTAATCTTACTCGTACCTACACCTTAAAAGGCCAGCAGCAAGGTTATTCTGGCGTTTTGTCAGTGGGACGGGTGCAGACACCGATTTTGGGTTTAGTAGTAAGACGCGATCAAGAGATCGCCGAATTTGTTAGTCGCCCCTATTACCAAGTAGAAGCTCATCTGCACACCGAGCAAGCAGAAGCTTTTACCGCGCTGTGGCAACCTAGTGAAGCTTGCGAACCTTATCAAGATGAAGAAGGGCGGGTGCTTAGTCGGCCTCTTGCAGAGCATGTGGTTAAACGGGTGAATCAGCAAGCGGGCTTGGTGCAATCACTTAAACAGCAAGATAAACAACAAGCGCCACCGCTGCCTTACAATTTATCCAGTTTGCAAATTGATGCGGCCAAACGCTTTGCCTATAGCGCTAAACAGGTATTGGATATTTGCCAAAACTTGTATGAGCGACACACTCTCATCACCTATCCACGCTCTGATAGTCGCTATTTGCCCAAGCAACATCATGCAGAAGCGCCCAAGGTAGTGGCCGCTATTCAAGCCAATAGCCAAAGTTTGGCCAAGGCCTGTGAAGATGCGGATTTAAGCAAGCGCAGTAAGGCCTGGAATGACGCGAAGGTAGACGCCCACCATGCGATTATTCCCACCGAAAAACACTACGATGCGGCTAAGCTAGGCCAAGCTGAGCGTAATGTTTATGAATTAATTGCTCGACAATACTTGCTGCAGTTTTACCCGCATTATCAATATGCCCATACCGAAGCGATTATTGTGATTGCCGATGGTTTGTTTAAAGCCACTGCTAATCAGATTAAAGACTTGGGTTGGAAGGTTCTATTTCCGCAAAAGAAATCGGCGGAAGACTTAGCTACCTTGCCGCCATTACAACAAGGGCAAGCATTGCAGAGTGTAGATGCAAGAGTGTTAGACAAGCAAACCCAGTCGCCTAAAGCCTTTACCGATGCCAGCTTGCTGGCTGCCATGACCGGCATTGCTAAATACGTGCAAGATCCCAGCTTAAAAGCGGTGTTAAAAGATACCGATGGCTTAGGCACCGAAGCTACGCGAGCAGGCATTCTTGAACTGTTATTCAAGCGTGGCTTTTTACTGCGCCAAGCTAAACAAATTCATGCTAGTGATAGTGGAAAGGCCTTAATCAATGCGCTCCCTGCATTGTGCACTTGGCCAGATATGACCGCCCACTGGGAAACCCAGCTTAATGCCATTAGTCAAAAAGCCCAAAGCTACCAAGATTTTATGCAAGGCATGCAAGGCCAGCTGAGCCAATTGGTTGAACAAAGTGCCAGTGTTAACGCACAGGCTTTTGCGGGTTTGGCCAAACCCGCAGGCAACAAAGCTTATCGAAAAAAGCGAACCAACAATAAAGGCGGCAGCCGAAGCTATACCAAGCGTGCGGGAAGTTCAGCCAAAAAGACCTCACGCAAAGCTAAGCCTGCAGCATAAGGAAGTATCGCTATGACAGAACCTACCACCCTGTTGGCAGCCAAACAGCCTGTTGAATATCTGTTCGAGCCAAGTGATAACGAGGGCTTAGTTGAGCATCGTCAATTCTGTGAATTAGACTGGAGTATGCTTGAGCAAACTAACCTTAGCTTTAGCCAGTGTATTTTTGTGGATTGCGATTTTAGTGAAGCTAGTTTAACCGAGCTGAGTTTTGAACGTTGCCAGCTGTTTAATTGTAATTTTAGTGGGGCGGTTTTAACTGCGAGCCGATTTATTAACTGCAGCTTATACGACCGAAAACGCCAACGCGCTTGTGACTTTAGCGGTGCAGACCTTTGCCAAGCCGAATTTAAAGCCTGCGATATTTCTACTGCTAACTTTAGCCGAGCAGAGTTATTTGATGTTGTGATTGAGCATTGTCATGCGCAAGGCTGCCGCTTTGAGTTTGCCGACTTCTCCAAGGCCGTGAGCAGAAAAGTAGTATTTAGTGCTGCCAATCTTAGCCATAGCAACTTTAGTTTGAGCGATATTGCCGGTATTGATATACGCCAGATAGATTTGTCTGGGGTAAAGATTTTTAGCTGGCAAATGGAGGCCTTAATAGAAAGCTTAGGGGTTGTGGTGTACCCCGATAACTAGCCGATTAAATTTCTTTACATCATAAAGTAATACTAATCTGTGGCGTGGCTCTTAGTTTAGCTATTACTCTTCTACTCCTTTCGTCTATTTGATGTGTTGTTCGCATTTACTTTATAAATATTTGCTATCTAGCTTGTCTAAAATCCAATCATTAGCAATATTGTATTACTAGTGATTGGCGTTGCCAATCTATGCGGCTCGCTCAGCTGTTCCAAGGTTTGGATTGTGCGCGCGTGAATTATGGATGATTTGGAGACGGGACATGAAACAGCGTAACAAAGCGTTACTTTCGGCTAGTTTACTAAGTTTGGCACTAGGCTTAAGTGTTAGCGCACAGGCTACAGAGTGGAAAGGCTGGAATATTCACAAGGCGGGTTACCCAAACACCGTGGGCATGGACAAATTTGCTGAGTTGGTCGAGCAGAAATCCAACGGCGATTTTAGTATTAAAATGTACCATGCTGGTGTTTTAGGCAATCAACCCGACGCTATTGAACAAGTGCGCATTGGTGGCTTAGAAATTGGCAACTTTAGTCTTGGCCCTATTGGCCCGATAGTGAAAGAGGCTAATGTATTATCGCTACCTTTTGTATTTGATGATGTCGCCCATATGCACAAAGCGATGGACGGCGCAGTAGGCGATCAAATTAATGCCGCTATGGAGAAGAAAGGCTTAATTAGCTTAGCTTGGTACGACGCAGGAGCACGCTCGTTTTATAACTCCAAAAAACCGATTACTCAACCTGCAGATATTACCGGCATGAAAGTGCGGGTGATGAACAATGATTTGTATTCTGGCATGGTATCGGCGTTAGGTGGCAACCCTTCTCCAATTGCCTATGCAGAAGTGTATCAGTCGCTTAAAACCGGTGTTGTTGATGGTGCCGAAAATGGATGGCCTGAATACGAATCGATGGGACATTTTGAAGTGGCCGGTTACTACTCGTTATCACAACATTTAATTATTCCCCAGTGCCTATGTGTAAATGCCAGTGCATTCCGACGTCTGCCAGAGGCGCAGCAGCAAATGTTAATAGAAGCGGCTCAAGAGTCTGCTCAAGTGCAGCGAGATTTGTGGGCGCAACGCGAAGCATTTAGCCGAGACAAGGTCGTTAAAGCCGGCGTTAAGCTAAACGAAATTAGCGAAAAAGAACCTTTCCAATTAGCGATGCAGCCAGTGTATGACAAGTATTTGGGTGAGAACCCAGAACTTAAACCTTTGGTTATGTTGATTAAAAACACTAAGTAATCGAGTTCTCGTCGCCACCTTTAATCAGTGATTTGATTGAGGGTGGTGCTTTTTTGTTATTTAGAGGTGCTTATGTTTGAGCAAGCTGATGCGCTTAAGCGCTCGCGCTACGATCGGTTTCTTGATTACTTAAGCCAGCTTAGCTTGTTAGTGGCAGGGATTGCTTTAGTGGTGCTTACACTAACTTTTGGCTGGTTGGTGTTTGGCCGATATGTGCTTAACTCCACACCCACTTGGGTAGAGCAACTATCGCTGTTGCTGGTGGTGTTGATTGCATTTTTAGGAGCCTCGGTAGGTATTCATAAAAACACTCACTTGGGCGTGTCTTTTTTTTACGACCGCAGCCCCTTTTGGTTGCAGCAGCTATTCCAGCTAATTTCGCAACTTTCCCTGGCCATATTTGGCTGCGTAATGATGGTAAACAGTTATCAACTAATGCTGTTTAAGTGGGGTTCTGACATCCCCTTGCTAGGTGTGCCTGAAGGGATTAGAGCAATTCCCATTATGCTATGTGGCGGTTTGGTTTTGCTTTATTCAATTGGTCATCTTATTCATTTATTTCATCGGGTAAAAGCGGCCCTTATACGCTAACGGTACTAAAGGATTAGGTTATGGGTTTAGTTATTTTGATGGCTGTGTTTGTAATTGGGGTGATTATTGGCACGCCAGTGGCGTTTGCTTTAGGCATTGCTGCGGTCTCTGCTTTTGCTTACGAAGGATTACCGCTGTTAATTGCGTTTCAGCGGCTTACTGCTGGCATTAGCGTGTTTTCTTTAATGGCTATCCCGTTTTTTATTTTTGCTGGCGAATTGATGTTTCACGGCGGTATCGCCATGCGGTTAGTGCGTTTTGCCTCTTCGGCGGTTGGAGCGGTGCGCGGCGGCTTAGGTGTAGTGAATGTTATGTCTTCAATGTTATTTGGCGGCATCTCGGGTTCGGCGGTGGCCGATATTTCTGCATTAGGCTCGATCCTCATTCCGGTAATGAAGAAAAAAGGCTACGACGAAGACTATGCAGTGAATGTAACGGTAACGTCTTCGATTGCCGGCATTATGATCCCGCCTAGCCACAATATGATTTTGTATGCAGTGGCAGCCGGCGGTGGTATTTCTATTTCCCAGCTGTTTCTAGCCGGCGTCGTGCCTGGCGTATTAATGTGTGTATGTTTAGCAATTACCGCTTACATCGTTGCGGTAAAACGCGGCTATTCAGCGGAAAAGTTCCCTGGTTTTGTGGTGTTATTTACTCACTTTGTCGTGGCCTTACCGGGTTTGCTTACGGCTGTAATTATTGTGGGCGGGGTATTGTCGGGCGTATTCACTGTGACTGAATCTGGCGCCTTTGGCACTATTTACGCGCTGGTGGTTACAGTAGTGGTTTATCGTCAACTTACCTGGGACAAGTTTAAAACGGCGGTGGTTAACTCGGTAAAAACCACTTCGATGGTGATGGTGTTAATTGCCTGTGCGGCAGCCTTTGCTTATATGCTTACTTACTTCCAAGTGCCGAGCAAAATGATTGATTTTCTTAGTGGTATTTCCGATAACCCGATAGTGATCATTTTGCTGATTAACCTGATGTTATTGCTGTTAGGAATGGTGATGGACATGGCAGCGTTGATATTGATTTGTACGCCAATATTTTTGCCTGTGGCGCAATCATTAGGTATCGACCCTTTGCAGTTTGGCATGATTTTAATGATGAACTTAGGGCTAGGTTTATGCACGCCACCAGTAGGCGCATGTTTATTTGTGGGCTGCGCGGTGGGTAAGGTGCCGATGGAATCAGCAGTAAAATCGATATGGCCGTTTTACATCGCTATTTTGGTCGCCTTAGTGCTCACTACATTTGTTCCGCAAGTCTCCTTAGCCTTGCCAATGTGGTTAGCGGGGTAAGGTTAAAGCTGCATAAAAAAACGCGCCTATGGGCGCGCTTTTAGTTTCAAATAGTGAATTACTTACTGCTACAGAGGAGCTGGGTATACGTAGCTTGCGCCAAGCCCCAGCGGTAAACCTAGTGCCCAATAAGCCAGTAGGAATAAAGTCCAGAAAATGGCTAGAGCAATCGAGTACGGCAGCATGGTGGCCACTAAGGTGCCGATGCCGGTGCCTTTCACATATTTCTGACAGTATACAACCACTAGTGGGAAGTAAGGCATTAACGGGGTGATGATGTTAGAGCTTGAATCACCTACGCGGTAAGCCGCTTGTACTAAGTCTGGTGAGATATTCATTTGCATTAGCATTGGCACTAGTACTGGCGAGATTAATGCCCACTTAGCTGATGATGAACCCACCGCCAAGTTAATCAATACCACTAATACAATCATGCCTACAATGGTGGCGGGCGCGCCCATGCCAATGGCTTGCAAGAAGTTAGCGCCTTTCACCGCCATTAGCACGCCAATGTTAGATTGGCCAAAAGCCCATACAAACATCGCGCAGAAGAACGCCATTACAATGTAGTGACCCATGGTTTCCATGGTTTTAGACATAGCAGCCACTACGTCGTCAGAGTTTTTGAAGCTGCCGTTCAAGTAGCCAAATACCACGCCTGGAATCACAAAGAATATGAAGATAAGTGGCACGATGATTTGCATCATTGGTGCGCTAAAGCTGGTGAGCGAGCCGTTTGCGTCACGCAAGCTTGAACCTTCGCCCCATGCGGCTGCAATCAGCAAGCCGATTAAGGCTAGCATTACTAAGCTAGCAACTCGAAACGCGAAGGTTTCTTTTTTGCTCGTAGAGTGCATGTCTGATGCTACTTCTAGGTCGCTGGATATCGGGCTATTTTTTTGTAGACGAGGCTCTACGATTTTATCGGTGATATACCAAATGGTAGCCACAATAGGTAAACAAGAAGCAGAAGCAAAGAACCAGTTGTTTAGCGGGTTCACCATCATCTCTGGATCTGACAATTGTGCAGAGCTTTGGGTAAAGCTTTGTAGCAAAGGATCTAAGCCTGAAGGGATGAAGTTAGCACAAAAACCACCAGATACACCGGCAAAGGCTGCGGTGATACCGGCAATAGGGTGGCGCCCCATGGCATGGAAGATAACCCCTGCTAATGGAATAACCACTACGTAGCCAGCGTCGGTAGCAACACTAGAAATAACACCAATCAATACTACCGCAGGGGTAATCATTTTGGCTGGCGTTACTTTTAACATCGCCTTTAAGGCTGCATTAATGTAGCCGGAGCGCTCTGCTACACCTACACCTAACACTGCAACTAGAACCACTCCTAAGGGAGCGAAGCCGGTGAAGATTTTAACCATGCTGGTCATCCAAGTGGTAAGCCACTCGGCGCTAAGCAGGTTGTTGATGACGATGGTTTCGCTACTGCGTGGGTCGATTTCGCTGAAGCTTACAAAGGATAGGCCGGCGGAAAGCAGCCATACAAAAAACATTAATCCAAGAAATAGCATTGCAGGATCGGGCAGTTTGTTTCCAACACGTTCAATGGTGTCTAGGAAGCGTGCAATGCCACCCTTAGTTTGGGCTGGCTCGCTGGTAGTGGTAGAACTCATATATACCTCTAGGTTTTCTAAACTCTCCGGTTTAGTTTGTTTCGTTGTGATTAATCACCTAAAGTGACCAAAAAATAGACTTATCAAATCAGCATAGTGAATGAGGCTTCACGATGCATTGATTTAAGTTAATAAATCCTATTTTATAGTATTTTTCAGACTAATGCTTTGTTCAATTGATTTCGGCTGTTTTTATATCTTGTTAGTGCATCATTGCTTGTTATCAGCCTGGCTGCGTCTCAAAAGGGGATTATCCTCAAAAACAACCTTCCATCCCTATTATCCGCACTTCATCGTAGGCTGTAACGCTTTACCATCTCAGGCTTTATGCTTTATCTAAGTCATACAGCTTAGGACATCAACATGAACAATAACTATTCGCCGCAACAGTTAGAACAAATTATTGCTTTGGCCTTACGCCAGCAAAAAGACCAACAAAACTTTGTTAGTGAGTCTGAGTTGTTTGATATTGCCCAACAATCGGGTTTAGACGCGCAGCAAACCGAAGCTGCACTTAAACAGTGGCAGCAACAACAGCAACAGCAGCAAGCTCAATCAAAAAAGCTATTAGCCTTTAAAATTCATGCAAGCAGCTATTTATCCATCAGCTGCATGCTGTTTTTAATTGACTGGCTAACCGGAGGGCCATGGTGGTTTTTCTGGCCTATGTTAGGCATGGGCATTGGCTTATTTAGTCACGGCTTAGGACTTTTTAAGGTTTGGCGAAAACTTGTTCAAACGCAGCAAGGGGCAGGATTATCGTTTAAAAGGTGTCGATTTTAAGCGACGCTGCAGCGAAAAGTTGAGTGTTTGTAACCAAATTTGATATTTTTTCTCATTTATTGACTAGATTATGTTCAGCCTAGTCGGTGTTTCAGTTAAGCTCCGGAATCAATTTTCATCTGGTAGGGATCTACCAAGCAGAAAACTCAATAATTGCTAAAGTATCATGACCAGCAATAGAGAGTTGTCGGAGTGAATGGATTGTTCGATAGACTAAAAAAATCTGGCCTACTGCAGCCTTACAGCAAACAAAAGCACCAACTCTTACAAGAGCTGGCTTTACCGCAAAGCTTACGTTTGGCCTATGTGGTGAGCTTGGTGTACTTATTTTTAAGCATTTCTCATGTGTTTGTTATCGAGGTTCCATTCAATCGCTGGATGTTGGCTGGAATGGCTTTGGTGTCGAGTATTGCCATTTATGCCAGTGCCCGATATTTGCCGCGGCTATTACAACCCTCTACCACCGCCTTACACCTAGTGGTTGTGGCGCTTATGCTCTGCAATTCACTAAGCCACATGGTGCTTACTAATGACATTATTCAAACCAGTACCTTGATGTTGGTAGTAGTGGCCATGGGCGGATTTATGGTGGAGCGTACCTTGTTGCTGATGGCCCTGTTAGCTGCTTCGGCGGTATGGGCCAGCTTAGTTATGCAGATGCAGCAAGATACCGACACCGTGGTGCACTTTGCATTTGGTTTAGGCATGAGCTCCATTGTATCGCTTATTCTGTTTAGTCACCGAGTGGGAGTGTTTACCCAGTTAATAGAGCAGCGTAAACAGTTAAAGCACATTGCTAATGTTGACCAATTAAGCCTGTGTTTGCGACGTCATGCCTTTGATGAGCAAGCTGAGGCCTTATTGGCGGAAAGTGGTCAGCGGGCTTATTCAGTGCTGTATTGCGATTTAGATTACTTTAAGTTGCTCAACGACAGCATGGGCCATGCAGCGGGAGACCAAGCCTTACGGCGCTTTGGCGAATTACTGAATACCCTGGCGAAACCCCATCAGCTAGTTGTGGGGCGCATGGGTGGCGAAGAGTTTGCTTTAGCCGGCTGTATTAGCGAAGAACAAGCGGGCTTATTAGCTGAGCAAATCGTTCAGCACTTAGAGGAACAGATGATTGCTCACCCAGAATCTTTAAGTTCTATGTACCTTACTTGTAGTGTGGGCGTAGCTAGCTCAGCCATCGACCATAACTTCTCGTCGCTGTGTAAGTATGCCGACAAGGCCTTATATATTGCCAAACGCAGCGGTCGTAATCAGCGTCAGGTTCATAATCATTATCAACTTCCTGAAGGAATGAAAATGCCCGCTGACCTGCAGGCATAGTGTTTATTGCATGAACAGCTCAATGCTGCGAAGCATTTGCTGATAATAAGGGTTGTAGCTCAAACGCTGTAAGTGCGGATATTGCGCTAAGTTTTGCTCGGTTTTTTCACCTTTCACTACGCTCTTAGATTGTTTGCATTGCTGGTAGCTTGGTAAATCGGCTAAGTAATGGCTGCAATTGCGGTAGTGACCATTTTCCCCATAATGTGGGTTACTTGGGGCATTAATAGTGGCCGTATGCGCGACGTCTTTTACTGCTGAGCAAGAGGCCGTAGTGCAACTCGGAAACTCTACCATTACCTTACTGTTAAGCGCTTCTGGAATACTGCTTTGCTCCCCATAATAAACTAGATGATTGGCAGACTTAGCTGCGCCAGTTTGTTTGCTTTGCCATTGGCTTAATAGTTCTAGGGTAGCAGCGGTGCTAATGGTTTGGTCGTGTTCGCTGGCAACAACTAGCAAGGGAATATCTGGCAGTGTATCGGCCTTAGCCAAGCGTTTGTTCATGCGTTTCATTAAGCCATGAACTTGAGCGCCAGCGTTGTAGGGAAAAGACTCGTACTTAGCAAAATCGATGTCCCCTTCTTTATCTAACCAAGTGCTTAACCAGCTAACATATTTTGCCATCCACGCTACGCCGCTGCTGGCTTGCGAGGCAGGAGACCACAACATCACGCCTTTAATGGCTGGTTTATTGTCTGGTTGTTCCAAAAGGTGGTTAAGAATTAGCGCTCCACCGGTAGAGAATCCGCCTAGGTATACCTGCTGATAGTCTTTTGCGGTGCGCTCAATGGCATAATCAGCCGCTTGCTGCCATTGCTTATAAGTGACCTTGACCAAATCTGAAGGCGCAGTGCCATGGCCAGGAAGTAGCAGTGTTCTTACATCGTAACCTTGTTGGTAAAAATGCCAGGCTAAATCGTGAAAATGATAAGGAGAATCGGTTAAGCCGTGAATGAGCAACACGGCTTTGTTGTTATCGGTGTGGCTAAGTTCAAAGGGGGCAATAAGCTGTAGCACTTTCGGCGTGCCTAACCACTGTTGTTGCTTGGCGAGTAACTGATAGCTTTGGCTAGATAGCGGGCAGCTCATCATTGCCCGTGGGTTGCGTTGAGCAATCAGGTTCTGGGCATAATCTAAATAGGCTTGGTAGCTTTGATCTTGAGAATAAGAAAAGGTAGCGGTTTTACTGGGAAGAGCTTGGCGATAGGGAGCTTGTTCAATGTATTGCTCAATTAATTCCTGCTGAGAGTTAATGTTTACACAGTTTTCAGTGAAGTCTTGTGCCATGCTCAATGAGCTAATGCCCAAGCTTACAACCCCTAGCAATAAACTAGCGGGTTTACGAAAAAGGTCGGTTAAACAAAGCATTACTCATCCTTAATATTTTGGTTCACCTTGGGTGATAGTGTTAAATAGTTTATGTCTATGAGGTGGCTTTAACTAGCCTTATTAGTATCCCGCGCCAGCTTTTCAAATATTGAAATCTCCCATGGCCGCAGCGCTAACAACATGCCGGTATGGCGACGTTTATCGAGCGGCAGCGAGGCATCTTGCTGGTTGAGCGTAGCGGCTTCTTTAGTTAGTTGATTAAGTTTGCGTAAAATAATCTCAATAGAGCTTTGTGAATAGTGGCCACGTAGGTAAAAGCGGAAGCTATCGTCGCCGTTAAAGCGTGAGTTCATAAACTCGGCCAGTACAATTTGTTCCATGAAGCGCTCTAACGGGCCATTCGGCAGCCAGCGAAAATCCTGAGCGATAAGTAGCTTATAGGCATTGTTTGGTAGCAGTTGGATCATTTTAAGTTTATCCAAGCGCGCCATTAAACGAATGCATTCATGTTCGCTTAAGTCATAGCGCTGAATTATCTCATCGAAGGTCCAGGAATCTCTTACACATACCGCCACCAAAAACAGTTTATGGTCGTCGATAAGCTCTTGTTCTTGTTCACGTGTTAAGTGGGTAAGTTTCTCTTTTTCTTGGTCTGCCAGTAGAAACAAGTCAATCAGGTTGAGTTCAACAATGTGGCACATTTCCTCTAAACGCTCTAAAGAGAAACTATTGGTAGAGAACATACGCTTTACGTTGGCTTCACTCATATTTAAGCGCTGAGCAACGTCTTTATAGGTTAAACCTTGTTGGCGAAAAACTTGTTTAAGGGTGTCGCGGATCTGCTTTAACTGGCTCATGGTATACAAATACTATACTTAGTGTTTATTCATAATAAACATAATACAGCGCCGTTTACACTGAATTTCCTGGACTTTATGGTTTATGCGAACTTAACCAGCAGGGAATTATTATGAAATTATGGAAATCAGTTTTTATCACCTCTATCGCCCTTACTAGCTTGAATGCTGTAGCTGTTGGGTCTCTCGAAAACTTAAGTCAATCTGCAAAATATTCTGCACTGGCAGCTTCAGCTGGAGCAGCTGGTAGTGGTCAAGTTGCGGTTAGCGCGGTAGCTACTCCGGTTATGTTGGTAAGTGGTGGCGTAGCAGAAGTAAGCCGCGGAGTGGCCCGTGGTACGCAACATATTGCTGAAGAAGCCAATGTGCCAGTGCCTTTTGAAATTGGCGACGAAGTTATTGTTGGCGCTGCCCACTAATCTGCTCTTAGCTATTACAACATAGGAATTATCAAATGAAATTATGGAAATCAGTTTTTATCACCTCTATCGCCCTTACTAGCTTAAATGTTGTAGCTACCGAGTCGGGCCAGAACTTTAATCAATCAGCCAAGCATTCGGCCTTAGCGGGTTCTACAGGGCTAAAAGGCAGTGGTCAAGTAGCCGTGAGTGCTGCCACTACGCCGGTAATGTTAGTTGGTGGCTTAAGTACAAATGTTGGTAGCCAAGTTGGTAAAAGTGCCGCAGAGAGTGGTCCCGTTGGCGCTTCCGTAGCGGTTCCTGCAGCATCGGTTGCGGTGGTAGGGAGCACTGCAACAGTGAGTGCGGCAGGTATAGCAGAGAAGGCAGGAGCGCCTGTACCTTTTGAAATCGGCGACATCATCGTCATTCAATAAGCCAAGATAATAAACATAGGGATATATTCATGAAAACTATAAAGAAACTAATTATTGCCACAGTTTTTACCGTAACGAGTGCTGCCACTTACGCTGGCAGCGCGCCGGCTGAAGATGCTAAACATCAGCCTGAAGCCATTGCCAAATTTTCTAAAGAAGTAGAAAAGTATGCAGCTAAACACCGAGCCAACGTATTCATTATTGGTCGAGTAGGTCGCCCGCAGGAAGATTTACCCAAAGGGGTACAGTTTACTCACACTGCCTTGGCTGTGTACTCAAATATTACTCTCGACTCTGGCGAGACCACCAAAGGTTATGCAATTTATAATCTTTATCAAAACCAGGGGGATTTAGGCCACAGCAGCTTGGTGACCGATTATCCGGTGGACTTCTTTTGGGGAGCCGACAGCTTAAAGGCTGGCATTATTATTCCTAATAAAGAGGTGCAAGCGGGCTTATTAGCGCTGATAAACAATGGTGGTAATCATGTGGTACATAACCCAAATTACTCGGTATTAGCCAACCCTTTTGACGAACAGTTTCAAAACTGTACCGAGCATACTTTAGATATGCTAAATGCCAGCATCTTTGATACTACCAATCGTGAAGAGCTTAAGTGGTTAGCTAAGTCAGACTTTAACCCTCAGCCGATTAAGATAAACCGTTTTAAGTTGTTTATGGGCGGATTGTTTTTAGAGGAAGTTACCACCAAAGATCACCCTGGCAAGCCACAAACTGCCACCTTTACTAGCATTGCGCGCTACTTAGAAGAGAAGCAGTTGTTGGAGCATTCGGTGGTGTTATACCAGCACGATGCTTACAAGCCTCTGTTGTAATTAATTGACCAAGGTCTTAATAAATTCAATATGGGAGCGAATATGAGCCAAGTAGAAAAAGAACTAGGGTATATTAATCAACTAGATAGCAATTCTAAGCGGTTAAACTTAAGGAACATGAACGATATGAAACAGCAAACTTTACCAAAACCAACTTCAGCCTTTATTGGTGCCTCTTGGGCGGCCTTGGTACTCGGCGCGGGCGCTTATCTGATAGGTTTGTGGAATGCTGATATGCAGTTAAACGAAAAGGGTTACTACTTCACTTTGTTATTATTTGGGCTGTATTCTTCAGTGTCTTTACAGAAATCGGTACGTGACAAGCTAGAAGGCATTAAAGTAACTGCGATTTACTACGGCCTAAGCTGGTTTTCATTAGCTGCAGCTGTTGCGCTATTAAGTATTGGCTTATTCAACGCAACGTTAGCCTTAAGTGAAAAGGGCTTTTATGCGATGGCCTATGCCCTATGTTTATTTGCTGCTATTGCCGTTCAAAAGAATACCCGTGACATGGCCTATTTTGCTGATGATGAACTAAATAAGGCTATTGAAGCTGAATTAGAAGAGGAACTATAGCCTTGAGTTACCGCTTGTAAGCGCTGTTAACATTGCTAAACCTAGTTAACAGTGCCTTACTGGCTCACCATTGCTTGAATAAACCCATCCTAACTAAGCCGTATACGCACTGTTGTTAGTTAACGGCAGCAGTAAAAAGGAATGACAATGAGCACAGCCTTTGCCTTAATGGCGCAATATAACCAAGTAATGAATCGCCAACTTTATGCTTGCTCTGCTCAATTGAGTGAGCAGGAGTTAAAGCAAGATAGAAAGGCATTTTTCGGTTCTATTTTTGCCACGCTAAACCACATTTTGGTGGGCGATACCTTGTGGTTACAGCGCTTTGCCAGCCTTCCTGATGGCTTTAACTGTTTGCAGTCAGTATCGGCATTAACCCGACCTAAGGCCTTGGATGAAATCCTCTATCAAGACTTCGCTAGTTTAAGAGAAGCGCGCTTTAAGATGGATGAAGTGATTATTGCTTTTGCAGAAGAGCTTACAACGAGCCACTTGCAGCAAGCTTTAAGCTATAAGAACAGTAAAGGAGAGGTGCAGAACAAGCCCTTCGAGCTGTTAGTACTGCACTTTTTTAATCATCAAACCCATCACCGTGGTCAAATCTCAACTTTGTTGAATCAATCTGGAATTGACCTTGGCGTGACAGATTTATTATTGCAGATCCCAGATGCATAAAGCCTCTTAAGCTAGCTTAAGAGGCTTTATATTGGTTCAGTTTACATTCACTGACTTTGTTTTAGGCCACCTTAAAGTCGGCTGAAAGCAAATCTTCTGCTTTAGAAGATGGCCCAACAAATACTTTAAATGCACCCGGCTCTACCACTTTTTGTAGTTGCGCGTTGATTAAGGCTAAATCTGCAAAGGGCACGCTAAATTCAACCTTTTGCGTTTCACCTGGGGCTAATTCAACTCGCTCAAAACCTCTTAGCTGCAGCACTGGAACAGTGACCGAAGCAGCGCAGTCATGAATATATAACTGTGCAATCTCGACACCTGAGCGCTGGCTAATATTGCTGATATTTACCGATACTTTTAGTGCCTCTCCTTGGCTTAGCTCGCTGTTGGCAGCTAGGCAAGGGGTGTCAACGGTGAGATCACTATAGCTAAACTCACTGTAGCTAATGCCTTCACCAAAACTAAATAGAGGCAATAAAGGCATATCAATATAACGTTCTTGATTGTCGGTGCGCTCCGATAGACGGGCGTGCCAGCCTTCATATTTGTTGTAGTAAACCGGAGATTGACCCACATGTTGCGGGAAGCTAATGGTGAGTTTACCGCTAGGGTTTAGTTCGCCAAATAGCAGTTCGCTAAGGGCTTGGCCGCCTTTCGCGCCAGGGTTAAAGGCACAAACAATGGCATCGGCGTGTTGTTTTACCCAGTCAATGGTAAGTGGTTTAGAGGCCATAAATACCACAACTAGCGGTTTACCAGTGGCTTTAAGGGCTTCTAGCATCGCTTGTTGCTGACCACTTAAATCTAGATCGGCGCGGTCGTGAAATTCGCCATGCTGGCTAAGTGTATCGCCAACACAGGCAACGATGATGTCGCTGTTGTTGGCAGCGTTTACTGCATTGGCTATTTCTTCAAACTCGGCTTCGGCTGGCGCTGCACCGCGTACATAGTTTAGTTCGCAACGCCCGGCATCAGCAGCGGCTTGTAAACCTTGGCGTAAGGTAATGGCGTCTTTTTGGTGATAACTATCATCTGCTGCGCCTGCTTGCATAGAACCAAAAGACCAGTCGCCCAGCTGTGCAACAACATCATCGGCATTGGCGCCACATAACAAGATCTTAGGTTTAGAGCTATCTGACAGCGGCAAAATACCGTTATTTTGTAATAAGGTCAGCGATTGGCGGCTGGCTTCTAATGCTGCTTGCCAGTGATCTGCGTTACCTAATATTTGGTCTTTTTTGCTTAGGTCGGTGTAGCGGAAATCTTCGAACAAACCTAGCTCAAACTTATATTTAAGGATGCGCGATACAGCGTCGTCGATTAAGGCTATATCTAGCTCGCCATCTTTAACTAAGTCGATGGTATGTTGATAAAATGACGGCGTGGTCATGATCATGTCATTACCCGACTCAACCGCGATTTTTGCAGCATGGCGTAAGTCTTCTGCTACTCGCTGTTTGTCGTGCAATGAACCAATGTTATCCCAATCGGTAACAATAAAGCCGTCCATTCCCCACTGGTTTTTAGGCACTTCGCGTAGTAACCAACTGTTGGCACTACAAGGTACGCCGTCGATTGCTTGGTAACCCACCATTAATGTCGCAACTTTGGCTTCTTTTACCGCTTTTTCAAAGGGCGGTAGGAATATTGAAAGCAGCTTACGAGGAGAGACTTCGGCCTCGTAAGCATCGCGGCCACCGGTGGCTTCGCCATAGGCAACATAGTGTTTGGCACAAGCCAAGATAGTTTCGTTTGAGGCTAAGTTATCACCTTGGTAACCATACACTGCAGCAGCGGCTAGCTCTCCAATTAACCATGGATCTTCACCAAAGGTTTCGTTTATACGACCCCAACGGCTATCACGGCCAACACATAATACCGGTGAAAATGTCCAATGCAGGCCACAAGCGCGGGTTTCAATCGCAGTAACACGCGCCATGCTTTGGCTTAGCTGTTTGCTCCAAGCGCAAGACAATGCCAGTTGGGTAGGAAACACCGTACCGTTGTTTTCAAAGCAGTGGCCATGAATAGCATCAATTCCAAAAATAAGCGGAATGCCAAGGCGAGTTTTGGCGGCACGCTGCTGTAATTCTTCAACCATGGTACCAGTACAGTGCAAATAGCTTCCGACATTCCAGCTCTCAAGCTTGTCGAGGTTTTCTGGCATGTTGGCGGGCAACTGCAACATTTGCCCCACTTTTTCTTCCACGCTCATTAGCGACAACAGGTTTTCTACTCGCTCGGCCACGCTGAGCGAAGGATTGGTATATGGCAGCGACATGCGGCTGGTCCTCTGATTAACTATTTACTTCTAAATGCACTCAGCGTTTGGCGGGTAGTTTCGCCGAGCAATACGCTGAACATTATTACTATGCTGCTTATTTTAGTGAACTTAGCCCTTTATTCAGCTGAAAGTAAGCGGTTTCATGAGAGTTGCTTCGGCTTTTGAGGGCTAGTTAACATTCGTAGTTAGCTGCAGCTGTTTTTCGTTACAACAAAAACTAATTAGATAAGGGATTTTTAGTCTAATGGTCTATCGCCGCTTAGAGCTTAGCGAGGGTTAAAAATTAAGTTTTGCTTTGGCTTTTTTCTGTAACGACCAGCAACTCTGTTGCCTAGATAATCCGACGTGGTCTCACCAGCTACAAGATGTAACATTTTTGTTACAACTTGCGGCTTGTCTAATCGGCCAGTTTTACTTTGGTTTAAGCTCATTATTTTCAATGTCTTAGATTTACATCTCTTCATCTTTGTTATGTTTATTTATATTCAATATTTCTATTTCGTTTAAAAAAACCTCAGTTTTTCTTGTGATCTTATTTTATTTCCTTGGCGTTTCTATGGCTGATACCACTACAGAGATACTTAAGGAAAAGAACATGAAACTTGCCAAATCAGGTCTATTACTAAGCTCAGCTGTACTACTTGCAGCCTGCGGAAGTGATGACGACCACGTTGAAACCCCAATGTCATCAGTTCGCGTAACCCATGCAAGCGCCGACGCGCCAATGGTTGAAGTTAAAGCCAATGGCGAAACCTTTGCCGGACTAAGCATGGTGGATTACCGTCAAGGCAGTGCTTGGGTGCCGGTTGCATCTGGTAGTTATGATATTAGCGTTGACGCCATCTTACCTGGCGATAATGCTGAAGTGATAGCTGCAAACTTAGAGTTTTCTCCAGATATGCAGTACGACATTGTTGCGCTTAACTACGCAGCCTCTATCGAGCCAGTAGTGCTAAGCCGCAGCAGTGACGCGGTGGATGCAGGCAGTGTTCGCCTTGATGTATTGCACGGTCATCCAGATGTGGCTGGAGTAGACATTTACCTTTCTACAATGGCAGATATTACAGGTGTTGATGCGGCCATCACTAACCTAGAATTCAAAGTAGATAGTGCAGATTTACCGGTAACAGTTCCTGCCGACACTTACCGAATTCGCATTACTCCAACCGGTGACAAAACCGTAGTATTTGATAGCGGCGAAGTGGCTTTGGAGGGCGGTAGTGACTTAATGCTAACCGCGGTGCCAAACAGCGATATGGGCTCAGTATCGCCAGTAAACCTATTATTGGCGGATGGCAGTGCAGTATCTGTTGTGCGAGACATGGGTGAGACTAGTCATATTCGTGTGGTTCATGCTGTAGATGATGCCCCAATGGTGGATGTACTAGCGAGCGGTGCTCAAGTGGCTGGATTCACAGGTATTGCCTTTAAAGAGTTTCGCAGTGGCGATTTACCTGCAGCCAGCTACGACTTAAGTGTGGCTGCCAGCGCCGACAACAGCTTAGTGGTAATTGATGCCCCAGGAGTGATGTTGGATGCGGGCGCAGAAACCAGTATCTATGCGGTAGGTAAACTAAACGCGGTTACTGATAGCACCATCGAACCATTGGTAATTAGTGAAGACTTACGCTCGGTAGCACTTTACTCAAAAGTACGTGTAGTGCATGCAAGCCCAACCGCTGGTGGTTTAGGCTTAGTGGATATTCACGCTTCTGCCGATGGCAACTTTAGCGCAGACACCGTAGTACTGGCTGGTGTAGATTTCAAAGACAATGCAGTATTGAACGTGCCAGGTGGAACCTATACCTTCGCAGTAATCCTAGCCAGTGATATGACTTACTCGCCAGCCATTGAGACCATGGCTACCATCGAGAACGGTGGAGTTTACTCTGCAGTAGCCACCGATGACTTTAGTGACTTAGTGTTGAACGTAGATACCATGGCACCTTAAAAACAAAGTTTTTAATTAACAAAAAAAGGCCGAAAGGCCTTTTTTTATTTTAGCTCGTAATCGAAAGCGACTATTTAACTCGGGTGATCGTTACCAAATCAGCATGCTGAGGTACTTCTATTAAGGCTCCGCGTTTTAGTCTTTCGATCTGGTTGATATGGCTATGGGAAAATCCACGCTGTTGCCAGTTTTTACCCACTAAATCTGATTCACTGAGCGGATAAATATCTTGATGGCTTAAGCTATCGTGACGCGAAATAATCCATACTCGCTGTTGCTCTACAGCGAGTTTTGCTAGTGCCTTCTTCACTTTATTCCAAACTAACAAGCTTAGTTTCACCTTGATTTATCATTTCCAAACCCGTTATAACATAGGCTTAGTTTAAGGACGAACAGCATGACAGCTCTCAAATCCAATAATCTTTATCAATTATCGGTACCAGTGTTTTTACGCTACTTAAATCAACTGGATGAATTGCTTAGCGATATGCAGTTATTTGCCAAGCAACAGGGCCTAAGCGAAGCACAATTATTGGCCGCCAAACTTGCCGACGATATGTTTCCCTTAGGCCAGCAAATGAGCACAGCCATTGGCTTTAGCTTACGAACTTGCTTGCCTTTAGCAGGCCGAGATATCGAAAACTTAAGCCCAGAGGTTATTTCTTGTCAGAGTTTGCAGCAGCAGTTGCACAGCAGTGTAAGGTGTTTGCAGCAGTTAAAAGCTGAACAATTTGAGCAAAGCACCCCGAGCAATATTTCTACTCAGGCTGGGTTTGCTAAATTATCGCTAAGCCCAAGTGAATACCTGCAACAATATATGCTGCCAAATTTCTTTTTTCACTACACGATGAGCTATGCGATTTTACGTCAGCACGGCATGCCTTTAAGTAAGCAGAATTTTGATGGCTATCATCAATACCCTGCAGGTTTTAGCTTTTAAAACAGTCACTTCAAAAAAATATGAGTAATTTGGTAATTGACTAATGATTATTTCGTAAACCGCAAGAAATACGCCTTAAAACCTTGTGTTAGCGTAATACAATCGGTAGATTATTTGAGATAAAGGCGCGCAAGAGCAATCAGGGGGACATTCGTCAATGCATCCAGATTATTTTATAAGTACTAACCAAGCAGAGTTAGATATCTCGCTGATTCATAGTGTATTAACTAAGTCTTACTGGGCTAAAGGTATTCCTCGCGCTACGGTTGAACAATCCATCGATAATTCATTGTGTTTTGCTGTTTATAACTATCAAAAACAGCAAGTTGGTTTTGCTCGGGTGATTAGCGATTACAGCACCTTCGCCTATTTAGCTGATATTTTTGTCTTAGAAGAACACCAGGGTAAGGGTTTGGCTAAGGCATTAATGCATCGCATTATGGCTCATCCCAAGCTGCAGGGGATTCGCCGCTTTAAGTTAGCCACCCAAGACGCACATGGTCTTTATCAGCAGTTCGGTTTTACCGAGTTAGCCCATCCGGAAATACATATGGAACGCTGGCAGCCAAACTTCTACTTGCTTCCTCAAAGCTAACAAATCTTATGTTGAAGTCGCCTGTTGCTGCGACTTGTCTTTAATATCTACTTTACGCTGCTTTCTGCGGCGTTTTTGTTCTTTACTACAGCCTTTAAGCTATCGAGGCTAGTTGCATTAACTGATGTTAAACGGCAGCAGAGTACAAATCTAAATCACATTTTTAGCGTCAGTGAGTATCTGGTCGATCTTGCTTATCTTTTTCTTGCACGCTGTAGAGCCTTAGCTTGTAGGTGTTTAGAATGAATGTTACTAAATTGTTACAAATGCTGCTGGCAAAGTTACCAAACGTTACCCTGAGGGGCTTGAGGCTTGGCTTATTGCTGACTAAATTTACGCCAATCATTGTGGGTGGGTTAATCAGGGAAGGCTGAGCATGCAACAGGGATACTATGTTGGTACTAATAAAGAACAGCTCGATTTAGCACTTATTCATGAAGTGTTGGTGAGCTCCTACTGGGCGAAGGGGATTTCTAAAGGAGCGGTTAAAACCTCGATTGATAATTCCATGTGTTTTGCCGCTTTTGACCTTAAACAGCAGCAAGTAGCTTTTGCCAGAGTTGTCTCTGACTATTCAACCGTTGCTTATTTAGCCGATATTTTTGTATTGGAAGAGCATAGAGGAAAAGGCTTAGCCAAGGCCATGATGCACCGCATTATGGCTCACCCAAAATTACAAAACGTACGCCGCTTTAAACTTGCAACTAAAGACGCTCATGAGCTTTATCGCGGTTTTGGTTTTAATCAAATCTCTGATCCAAACCTTTATATGGAACGCTAAACAGCAGCACCTTACTGTTAATTGGATTGAAATCTAAGCCTATATATTCAATGCTAATGGCTTGTTGAGTTATTAGGAAATAGTCAGTGGATATACGCTTAAACGATGTAACAGGCGAGCAAGTCATTGCATTGCTAGAAGAGCACCACCAAGACATGTTGCGCCACTCTCCAATAGAGAGTGTTCATGCATTGGATGTGAGCGGTTTGCAAGCTGAGGACGTGAAGTTTTGGTGTGCTTGGTTGGGAGATGAGCTAGCAGGGTGTGGCGCCTTAAAGCACCTTGACGCCAAGCATGCAGAGTTAAAATCTATGCGCACTGCCAGTAAACATTTGCGTAAAGGCGTGGCTGCTGGGTTACTAAAACATATTCTTAAAGACGCCCAAGAAAGTGGTTATCAGCAAGTGAGTTTAGAAACTGGCTCTATGGCCGCGTTTGCGCCAGCGTGGGCTCTTTACCAGTCTTTTGGTTTTGAGTTTTGCGGCCCTTTTGCCAACTACCAACTTGATCCTTACAGTAAGTTTATGAGCAAAAGCTTGGCTCCTATTTAGCCTTAAGTCCCCTCAAGTTATTTGTTGTTTAGCCCTTATGATTGCTGCCATTTGTCCAAAACTTGCTACACTTTCAATCATGCTTAGCTAGATGCCTGATTTAGCGAGTGTTTTTAGCTTGGTGCTGGCAAGACTTGATGAGTAGATAAACCATAATGTTGGAGAAGGGTAGGCATGAGGCAGCGGCTGTTTGGGATTGTATTTATTTGGCTAAGTATCAGCTTAAGTTTATCGGCAGCTGAATATGTTGGCACCAATAACTGTATAGAGTGTCATCAAACGCAATATCAACAATGGCAGGGTTCTCATCATGATATGGCAATGCGCCATGCCGATGAACAATCGATACTAGGCGACTTCGCCAATGCCAGCCTAGAGTTTGCAGGTAAAACCAACCGCTTCTTTCGTAAAGGCGCTGAATATTGGGTCAATATTGAGGGGTCTAACGGTGAATTTTCCGATTACCAAATAACTTACACCTTTGGCTTTGAACCGCTGCAACAATACATGGTGGAATTTGCCGATGGTCGAGTGCAGCTCATTCCCTTTGCTTGGGACTCTAGAAGCGAGCAACAAGGTGGCCAGCGTTGGTTTCACCTATATCCCAATCAACAAAAAACGGATGAATTTTATTGGACCAATGCCGGACAAAATTGGAACTATATGTGTGCAGACTGTCATTCAACTAGTCTGCAAAAGGGCTACGACAGTAGCAGTAATACCTACAACACCACTTGGTTTGAAATCAACGTTGGCTGCGAAGCCTGCCACGGTCCCGCCAGTGATCATATTAAATGGACTCAAAGTGAAAACAAACAAACGGCACTAGCCAATTTAGGCCAATACAGCGGCTTTTCTCGTACTCTACAAGCTGTGGTGAGTGAATGGACCTACCAAGCTGGCGAATCTACTTTAAGTGCTGCCAGCCACCAACAAAGCCAGCAACTTAAGGTCTGTGTGCAGTGCCATAGTCGCCGTTTGCAAATAAGCGAAACTAATGATCACGTGGCGGGATCTTTGCTCGATCGCTATCAACTCAGCTTGATAAGCGCTGAGCTCTACCATGACGATGGGCAGATATACGATGAGGTGTATGTTTGGGGCTCATTTCAGCAGTCAAAAATGAAACATGCTGGAGTAAGCTGCAGCAATTGCCATAATGTGCATTCTGGCCAATTAAAAATGGCAGAGCCAGCGCTATGTGCGCAGTGCCATGTAGCGGCTGAATATACTCCCGAAAAACATAGTTTTCATCCAGCGGATAGTGAAGGCGCTAAGTGCACCTCTTGTCATATGCCTGCCACTACTTACATGCAGGTAGACCCACGGCGAGACCATAGTTGGCAAGTTCCGCGCCCCGATCTGAGTCAGGCGATTGGCACCCCAAATGTGTGTACTTCCTGCCACCAAGATAAAGACAATAGTTGGGCACTTCAATGGCAGCGGCAATGGTTTCCTAAATCAAACTACTTAGATAGTAATCATTTCTCTGAAGCATTTTTTGCTGCAGACCAAGGTTTACCCTCTGCTGAACAAGCCTTGGCTTACGTGGCGCAAAACCCCTTAGAAAGCAGCATTATTCGCGCCTCTGCTCTAGAGCGACTAGCGCAGTTTCCTGGCCGTAATAGTGTGATTGCCACTGCGCGAGCTGTTAGCAGCGAGCAAGAGCTGATTCGTTTAGGGGCGGTAAGTAGTGCTCGGCATTACCCGATTGCAGAACGCTGGCGCTTATTGTCTCCTCTACTGGAAGACTCGGCGCTAGCAGTAAGAAGTGAAACTGCTGCCAGCTTGGTGAAAGGCTGGGCAAGTTTAACTGAGCAGCAGCAACAGCAATTAAGGCCAGCACTTAAGGAATACCAAGAGATTCAGTTACTCAATGCCGACCGCGCTTTTGCTTTGGTAAATCTAGCCAGTGTTTATCTTGCTACTGGCGAGTTTAATGAGGCGGAAGCTAGCTATTTACAAGCAATTAAAATAGAGCCCTATTTTGCCAACAGTTACGTTAATTTAGCCGATTTATATCGCCATTTGGGCAATGAAACAGCCGCATTTAATGTACTTAAGCAAGGGCGTTTAGCCCAGCCTGCAAGCGCTGCTATTCCTTACAGCACGGGTTTAAGTTTATTGAGACAAAAACAGGCGCAGCTAGCGGTGAGCTATTTTGCACAAGCCACAGAGCTAGAGCCAAGCAATGCCCATTATTGGTATGTTTACGGCTTATCCTTAGAAGCTTTTGATTTGGCCAAAGCGCAGCAAGTATTAAACAGGGCCTACGATACTGGCCGTAATCCGCAACATTTATATGCTTTATGCGAAATGAAGGTAAGGTATAAAGATAGTAAGGCGCAGCTATGTATTTTGCAGTTACAAGCGGTGGTACCTGCAGAAGTAGTGCAGCGTTTGAAGCGGCAGTTAAATCAATAGGTTACGCTCAAGTCGCTCAGCGGATACTTTTTTGTCAGGGCGGCTTACCCAGTTCACATCCTGTTGATTACTTTAATTATTAATCGAGCAATTATTGTTACAGTTCTGGCTAAGATCTTTTTTAGTTTAGGGATGAACAATGCTGGGATATCGTTACTTACCGCTGCATGTTGTTGGCTTGCTGTTAACCTGCTTATTCACTGTTAAGGTACATGCCGCATCAAGCTTGTGGCAGGCTAATAAGCTGGATGAACATACCGTTGTTATTAGTGTTGGTGATAACAGTGATGCTGTATTTCACCCAAGTTTAATGCTGGAAGCTTCGCTCCGCGAAGCGCTTCCTTTATCCCCGATCACAGAGCCATTATCTAGCCCCTGGTATCAATTAAGTCTTGTTGAACAAGGCCGCTGTTTATCCCTAGTAGACGCTGCGCATTCCAAGCAGGCGCTTAGCCGTATATGTTTAGAATCGCAAAATAAAGATCGTTGGAAATTAAGCTTAAGTGAAGCTGGAATTAAACAGATTTACGGTCTTGGTCAGCAGCACAATACTCAAAGTAATGCCGACGGCGATTGGATAGGCCGCAAGCGTATTCCGGGCAACCGCATGGGCAATGCCATGGTTTATCAGGGCGAAGGTGCTGTTGGAAATACCCAAATTCCAATCATGTATTTGCTGGGCGAGGGCAAACAAAATATTGCTTTGTTTTTTGATCACGTTCGGCCCCTGGTATTCGACTTTACCAAGCAGCCTTATCAAATTCAGGGCAAAGGTAATCGCGCGCGAATTATTGTTATAGCCGGAGAAAATCTCGCCGATTTGCGTTCGCGTTACCTGTCGCTAACGGGCAAACCGCCGGTTCCACCTAAAGCGATGTTTGGCTTGTGGTTGTCGGAATATGGCTTTGATAACTGGCAAGAGCTCGACAGCAAACTAGCTAGTTTGCACAAGGTGCAGTTTCCGCTTTCTGGCGTGGTATTGGATCTGCAATGGTTTGGTGGAATAAAACAAAACTCCAACCATACGCAAATGGGCTCACTCACTTGGGATGAGAAAAACTTCCCTAATCATCAACAAAAAATCGCCCAGTTAAAGCAAGCTGGCATAGCGGTGATGACCATTGAAGAGCCCTATATTGGCGGTGCATTAAACGAGTATCAGTCACTGGCTCATGCTGGAGCATTGGCGCGCAGTTGCGCACCGCCTTGTATGGAGCCCGCTTACATTAAAGACAACCCATGGTGGGGTAAGGGCGGCATGCTGGATTTCTCCAGTGAGAAAGGTGCAGCCTTCTGGCATGACTATCGCCGTGAAGCCTTAATTGATGATGGCGTGATTGCTCATTGGACCGATTTAGGTGAACCCGAGCTCTACCACCGCAAAGCCTGGTACGCCGGAGTAAACATTGATGGTGAACTAAAACATGACCATCAAAGTGTGCACAACCTATATAATTTGTTGTGGAGCAGGAGTATTTACCAAGGATATCAGCGCAACCAGCGCCAGCAACGCCCGTTCATTATGAGCCGCTCTGGTACAGCTGGCAGCCAAACTTATGGCGTAGCGATGTGGTCGGGCGATATAGGGGTTAATTTAGCTAACTTACGTAGCCACTTTAATGCGCAATTGCACATGAGTTTGTCGGGCATCGATTATTTTGGTTCAGACATTGGCGGCTTTCATGGCACCCCTTGGGATGAGCAATATACCCAATGGTTTGCAGCGGCGTTATTTACTGATTTACCGGTAAGGCCACATACGCAAAACCTGTGTAACTGCAAAGAAACTGCGCCAGACCGAATTGGCGATACCGCCAGCAACCTGTTTAATGCTAAGCAGCGTTACGCCTTAAATCCATACTATTACACCCTCGCTCACCAAGCTTGGCGTGAAGGAAAAGCGGTGGTTGCACCTTTAGTTTATGGCTACCAGCAAGATCCTAAAGCAAGAAGAAATGGCTCAATGAAGTTAGTGGGCGATGCCTTATTGGTGGCTTTGGTAGCCGAAGATAACGCCCGCAGCACGCAAGCCTATTTGCCGCAAGGCTTTTGGTATGACTACCGCAGTAAACAGATGATCAGCAGCCGCGGCCAGTCGTTCAAGCAAGTACTCTATATCGACGAGATTTATCGTCTGCCGCTGTTTGTTAAAGCTGGCAAGGTCATCCCTCGAGCCAGTGACAACAACGCAATGGATTTACTGGTGGTGCTCGATGAGCAAGGCGAAGCTAAAGGTGAGTTAATTGAGGATGATGGCGAGACCATTGCTTATCAACAGCAGCAACTTCAACACACCGTGTTTGAGGTGCAAACGGTTAAGCAAACACTAAGTATTCAAATAAAACCAGCTAAAGGCAGTTTCGCAGGTGCGCTGGAGAACAAAACTTATCAGCTTGAAGTTGCCAACCTACCTATAAACAAAGCCATTCAAAGCATCTATTTTAATGGCAAAGCGCTTACCCAATGGCAACAGCAAGGGCAAAGCTTAAGGCTAGGCGAGCAAGATATAAATGTGCAGCTGGGGGGCGAGTGGCTGGTGGAGTTTATTGACTAGATAAACCAAACGCACTGTGTGAATCAGTGCGTTTACAATCTAGCGACCTTTTAACCCTGGGCTGGACGTAACATAAACCAGTAAGGAAAGTTTTCGCTTTTCGATAGCACTTTAAAGCCACGGCGTTCAAAGGTAAGCACTACTTTTTCGCTAGAGGCTACTACGTAACAGGCTTTGTTATCGGCATCGGCTAAATCAGTTACCTGCTTAATTAAGGCACCCGCTAAGCCTTTACCGCCAGCTGAAGGAGCAACACCTAAGCCCCATAACCAATAGCAATCTTGGTTTAGCGGGCCGCTTAGCATTTGTTCAGAAATATCTTTAGCTAGCTCAAGCTTGCCTTCGCCCATCATGCGCCCAACAATTGCCCAAGCTTCCATTTTTTGCATCACATCAGGCTGATGTTTCCCAGGTGGCACCATAATCACGCAGCCTTCGCGCTCAGCGGTGGTAAATACCGTACCTTGTTTCATTCCCCACTCACCTAAGGCAAAGCGCCAATAACTATCGTGAGCGTAGTCGGCCATCTCATCATTGCGAAGCGCCGCTTGCATTGCTTCGTTATTGGCATAGGCATCGATGAACATCTTGCTTAATGCGGGAATATCCTCAAACTTGGCAGTAATTAAGGTAGGGCTAGACATCGTAAGATCCTTCTTATGAGTAATACACTAGAGTGCTCAGGCTAGCTGAAACTATTGCGCGAGACAATAGCGTGACGTGTTCAGTGAGAAGCTAATTAACGATGTCCCTAGGGATACAATAGCGTATTGCTTATTTACAAAGGTAATAAGCCAAGTGTAATTGCAGCCGCTCGAGCAATCATTAGTCGTTTATGGTTTAAAAGCCCCTTGGCATTTAACAAGGAGCTTTGGCTAAGGGAAGAGCTAGTATTGGTAAATACGAATTTCTTGGGCCGCAAGGCTTAGGTTGAGTTGGCCAGATGAGGTTGTGCTCACAGCGTTACTACCAAAGTTTGCCAATGGGCTTAACAATGTTGAGGCTTGTCCAACTGGAATAACCGGCGTTTGCGCACTATCACTATAGTTAAGCACCACTAATACATTTGAATCCGCTAGGCTTCGGCTATAAGCCAGTACTTCACCATCAAGCAGAACTTCTATATCTCCCTCGCGTAAAGCTGGAGTGTTTTTACGTAACTGAATCAATGTTTTGTAATGGTCGTAGATAGAATTGCTATCTGCCATTTGGTTAGCAGCATTATAAGCCGCTGTATTGTGGGCATGCGCGCGGTAAGGCGTACCGGTGGTAAACCCTCCTTCTGCAGTCCAACTCATTGGTGCTCGCAGTAAGTAGTCACCACCACTATTGGCGGTGTGGCCCATGCCCACTTCTTCCCCGTAATAAACAAAAGGCTGTCCCGGTAGTGTAAGCAAGGTGGCAGCAGCTAAGCGGTATTTAGCCTCGTTTCCAGCAAACTGCTCAAATACTCGTGTACCAGCGAAATAGTCATGGTTTGCCAATAGCAGTCCCATGCTACTAAGCCGACTTTGTTGTAGCCAACCTACGACACCTGTATCAACGGTAGAGCCACTATTCACGCTTAGCATGATGTCCCTGTTTAAATAAAACGAAAAGGCTGAGCCGCAAAAGTCTGATTGAGCGGCAACTAAAGAGTCACTTGAGTCTTCGCAAATCATAAAACGATTGCTGTAATCCTCCATTATCAATTGCTGAATGCCATACATAATGGCGGCATTCTCTGGTTGTCCAGACCACTGATTCGGTCCATTTTCAACTAAGTGGGTCATCGCATCGAAGCGAAAGCCGTCCATACCGGCATTTAGCCAGTAACGTAAGTTGTTGTAGTGGAAGTCGACAACTTCTTGGTTTCCAAAGTTGTAGTCAGGCATATTGGATTGAAAGATACCGTAGTAGTATCCGTATGTACCTTGGTGCCAAGAAGGGTCTCCTGACCAGTTGGTCCAGCCAGGGTTACTTGACTCCCACATATACCAATCGCGTTTCCCGCCGGCATTATTATCTGAATCGATAAATACTGGGTTATCGCCTGAACTGTGATTGATGAGGTAGTCGGCAATCACACCAATGCCTCGGGCATGGGCTTGTGCTAAAAACTCATCAAAGTCTTCTCGGGTCCCGTAGTCGCTCTCGATGCTACGGTAATCGACTACTTCGTAACCGTGATCTTTATCAGAGCTTTCGCTAAAGGGCATTAACCAAATGCCTTCAACGCCTAAGTCTGCAATGTAATCCAGTTGGGAGGTGAGGCCTTTAAAGTCTCCAATCCCATCGCCATCGGAGTCTTTGTAACTGCGTACAAATATCTCCATAAAAACCGCACCTTTATACCAGTCAGTGGCTAATGCTGGTTGATCGTCCACGGCCACCGAGCTCATGTCCAAAAGGCTTTCAGCTTTGGCTTTTCCAACGGGGATTTCTTTAGGGGTTATTGCTTCAGAGCTAGAGTCACAGCCATTTAAGCTCGCCAAAACTGCAAGCGATAGCGCACTGCTTATCAAGTGTTTGTTCATTTTACTTTCCTTGTAACTTGCTTAACACAAAGCTTATGCAGCGCGACTATAGCCGTGGTGATCTGATTATTGCCACCTTCTTTGCACAGCTTTATAAATAATCAATTAAGTACTAATTGATTATGATATTTTCTATCATATTGATTTATATATCACTTATTTAAGTCACACTTTTGTCAATAATGCTTTATTCAATGAGATGCAGCCTTTAGCCCCACTTCGCTTTATAATGCTATCTGTCTAGAACTTATTGGTTACAACAAGCGAATGCGCGCAAAAAAAACGACCTCTTCGGGAGAGAAAAGCCAACTTCACCCGCGTAACAAACACCGACAGCGTTACGATTTCCCGGCGCTTATTGCGTCATGTCCCGAGTTAAAACGCTTTGTGGCCCAAAACCAATATGGAGATGCTTCGGTAGATTTTTTTGACCCAGAAGCGGTGCGCTGTTTAAACAAGGCACTGTTACAGCATTTTTATGGGGTGCAAGGCTGGGAAATTCCAAAACACAATTTGTGTCCGCCCATTCCGGGTCGTGTCGATTACATTCATTACTTGGCCGATTTATTGGCTAATTCTTTAGGTGGCAGCCTATCTAACAACAGCCCAGTGCGTTGTATTGATGTAGGAGTAGGAGCGAATTGTGTTTACCCTTTGGTTGGGGTTAGCGAATACGCTTGGTCATTTGTGGGCAGTGATATCGAAGCAGCATCCTTACAATCAGCAGAGCGTACTCTAGCGGCTAATCCGCATTTACAAGCAAATATCACGCTGCGTTTACAAGGCAACAAAAAAGCGATATTTAAAGGCATTGTGCAAGCGAACGAGCGTTTTGAGCTTAGCATGTGTAACCCGCCGTTTCACCGCTCGGCTGCAGATGCCAAAAAGGGCAGCCAAAGAAAACAAACCAATCTAAAGGCTAATGCTAAAAACAAATCAAAGCTAAACTTTGGTGGTCAAAGCAATGAATTGTGGTGCCCCGGTGGAGAGTTGAGTTTTATTAAAAACATGGTGGCAGAGAGCCAGCAGTTTTCGCAACAAGTGTTGTGGTTTACCAGCTTAGTATCGAAAGAGGCCAACTTGAGAGCGATATACCAAGCGCTTAAACAAGCAAAAGTGAGCCAATATGAAACCATTAAAATGGGGCAAGGCAACAAGGTGAGTCGCTTTGTTGCGTGGTCTTATCATTCGCCAGCACAACAGAAGCAATGGCTAGCCTCTTCGTAACATAGAGTTTGATTTATGTTTTGCTAAGTAGCTTGGCAAATATGCCTATATAAACGATCGATTTTGAATAAATGAGATAAATGAAAACGCCTAAAAGAATCCAGCCTTTAGTTGATGACGGCTTAGTTGATGAAGTGAAAAGCCAGCTAATGAGTGGCAAAGAAGCGTCGGTTTACGTGGTGCGCTGTGGCGACGAGATCCGCTGTGCAAAAGTGTATAAAGAGGCTAGCCAGCGCAGCTTTAAGCAAGCGGTGGTGTATCGCGAGGGGCGTAAAGTTCGCAATAGCCGCAGAGCTCGGGCGATGGAGAAAGGCTCGGGCTTTGGTCGTGAGCAACAAGAAAAAGTGTGGCAAAGCGCCGAAGTAGATGCCTTGTATAAGCTCGCGGCTGCTGGGGTGAGAGTGCCAGAGCCCTATGGCTGTTTTGATGGCGTATTACTCATGGAGCTTGTCACTGATGATGAAGGCTATGTGGCACCGCGCTTAAACGACGTGATGATGAGTGAGGAGCAAGCGCTTGAAGATCATCAGCTAGTCATCTCTTACATCGTGAAGATGTTATGTGTGGGGCTTATTCATGGCGATTTGTCGGAGTTTAATGTGTTGGTGGACGCCTACGGCCCTGTGATTATTGACTTACCCCAAGCAGTAGATGCCGCCGCCAACAACAATGCTGAATGGATGCTGACTCGTGACATTAACAACATGCGCGATTACTACAGCCAATTCGCGCCAGCCTTGGCCAATACTGAATACGCCAAAGAGATGTGGAGTTTGTTTGAAAAAGGTGAGCTGACAGCCGACACCGAGCTTAGCGGCAAGTTTGTAGAACAAGATACCGTGGCCGATATTGCAGCTATTATGCAAGAAATAGATGCCGCCCGAGAAGAAGAGCTAGCCCGCAAAGAGAGACTAAAAGAAGCCCAACAAGGCGTTGATGAAACAAAGTTTAACTGGGCAGATTAGCGTTTCTACCCAGCTATTCAGGGTTTAAATATTTACCTGTGCGCTGGTTTGAAACTCTAACAAGGTATTGGCTGGAATTTGTACCGCACCGCCGCGAGTAATGATGGCTAAACCTGCCCCTACTTTGGCGCCGTCTTTTGCGCCATCACTACCATTAATTAACCCACCAATGGCTGCGCCGCCAGCGGCTTTTTTCACGGTGTTTTTACCTTGGGCATCACCTAAGCCATTAAAAGCATTGGTTTGAATGGCAACACGTTGGCCATTAACGGTGATGTCGGTTAAGGCAATTGTTAGGCTAGATTTTCCGGCCAAACGACCCGCTTGTTCACTCTGCAATACTTTGCCATAAACGGGGCTACCAGCTTTGGCGATAAGCTGGCCGTTAATTGCTAAGTCACTTTCTAAGCTTGCACTAAAGCGATGGCCAGAGGCATGTTCACGGGTGCTAATTGCGCTGTCTAAGCTGATCATCAGCGGGGTGCCAGCAGGAATGTAGCTAACAGCCTGAGTGGTTTCAGCTGAGCTGGTATCGGTTTTAATGTCAGTATGAGTATTGGCAAAGGAAAGCTGCAGATCTTTCACATCGGCGGTGTTAAAGGTCATGGTATTGCCAGCCACTTCAAACTGAAGTTCTTGGCTATTTCGCTGCAGCAGTGTGCCTTCTAGAATGCTGCCATTGTTTAACGTGAGGGTGTCAGCAGAAAGGTTAAAGCTAGCAAGCGTGATAAGTGCGGCGATTGCAGTAGATGATTTAGCCATAAACTTGAGTCTCCAGTGGTTTGCTGAAAAACAAAGTTTTTAGCAAACCTTCTGTAGTAATGCTTATAGCTGGATAACTTAGTTCAATATTTAGAAGTAATTGATCTATTCAGTCTATGCTCAGTCATGTGCCAGAAAGAACTGATAAGCAGTGTTATCGCTTTCGTCACGATAATCAAAGCCTAACTGCTCTAAGTGTTTACCAAAGGCTTGTTGGTCGCTTTCTTGTAATTCAAACCCGGCTAATACCCGACCATAGGCCGAACCATGGTTGCGGTAATGAAACAAAGTTATATTCCAATGGGGGCCAAGGGTGCGCAAAAACTTAAGCAGTGCGCCAGGTTGTTCTGGGAACTCAAAACTGTAGAGCTTTTCATTGAGCTGGGTGCCAGGTCGTCCACCGACCATATAACGCACGTGTTGCTTAGCAAGCTCGTCGTCACTTAAGTTAGCCACTTGATAACCACTGCTATCCAGCTTATCTAACAGCGTCGGTAGCTCCTTATCGCTATTGCTCACCTTAATGCCAACAAATATGCTGGCTTGTTGCTCGCTGGCATAACGATAGTTGAACTCGGTGATGACTCGTCCGCCCAAGTGTTCAACAAACTCTAAATAAGCGCCTTGGCGCTCTGGGATGCGTACCGCTAATACCGCTTCTTTTTTCTCACCAAGCTCGGTGCGCTCAGACACATAACGCAGGTTATGAAAGTTCATGTTAGCGCCAGATAGCACAGCAGCTAAGCGCTCACCTTCTAGTTTGTGCTGCTGAGCGTAGGCTTTTAAGCCAGCCAGAGCCAGTGCACCAGAGGGCTCAGAAATGGCACGGGTATCTTCAAAAATGTCTTTTACTGCCGCGCATATTTCATCGGAGTTTACGGTAATTACATCGTCGAGGTATTGCTGGCAAAGGCGAAAGGTTTCGCTGCCAATTAATTTAACCGCAACGCCGTCGGCAAATAGCCCAACCCGTTCTAAGGGAGTTGGTTTGCCAGCAGCTAAGGCAGCTTTTAAACAGGCAGAATCTTCGGCTTCTACGCCTATCACTTTCACATGAGGCATCAGCTGTTTAATGTATACCGCCACCCCAGCGGCAATACCGCCGCCACCTACCGGCACAAATACCGCATTTAGGTGCATGTCTTGTTCAAGCAGCTCTTTGCCAATGGTGCCTTGGCCGGCTATCACGTCTACATCATCGAAAGGAGGGATCAGTGTGTAACCGTGTTCTTCAACCAGTTGTTTGCAGTATTGGTAGGCTTCATCAAAGCTATCGCCCACCAAACGCACATCAGCGCCCATGGCGCGCACCGAATCCACTTTAATATCGGGAGTGGTGGTTGGCATTACGATCACCGCGGCAATGTTAAGTCGCTGTGCCGACATAGCCACGCCTTGCGCGTGATTGCCAGCCGATGCTGCAACCACTCCGCGCTCACGCTGCTGCTGATTAAGCTGGGCGATTTTGTTGTAAGCACCGCGTAATTTAAAAGAATGCACACTTTGTCGGTCTTCGCGTTTAAGCAGAATGTTATTGCCACTGCGCTGCGACAGTTTAGGCATACCCTGTAGTGGGGTAACTTGGGCTATTTCATAGACCGGCGAGAGCAATATACGGCGAAGATATTCGTTAGCACTAGGCAAGTGTTGCATTATAAATTACCCATACAAATTGGCGATAAGATCAAAAAAATAAGCCCGGCGAACCGGGCTGTTTATACAAGCAAGAGGCGCGGTTTAGTCTAGCTTGCTTTTATCGCGTACTGCGCCTTTGTCGGCACTGGTGGCGAAGTGGGCGTACATTTTCAGCGAGGTGCTTACTTCACGTACTCGGCCAATTGGGCTCCAAGCATCGCTGCCTTTAGCTTCCATCGCCGCGCGTCGTTGAGCCAGTTCTTCATCACTCACTTCTAACACAATGCTGCGCTGAGGAATGTTGATATCAATAATATCGCCTTGCTCAACCAAGCCTACGATGCCGCCGCTAGCGGCTTCTGGTGAAATATGACCGATAGATAAACCAGAGGTTCCACCAGAGAAGCGACCATCGGTAATCAAGGCGCATTTCTTACCTAAGCCCATCGACTTCAAGTAAGAGGTTGGGTAAAGCATCTCTTGCATTCCTGGGCCGCCTTTAGGGCCTTCGTAGCGAATTAATACTACTTCGCCAGCTTGTACGGTGCCGTCTAAAATGCCGGCAACTGCGTCGTCTTGGCTTTCAAAAATACGCGCTGGGCCTTTAAACACTAGGTTATCGTCGTCTACGCCGGCGGTTTTAACAATACAGCCATCTTGTGCTAGGTTGCCTTTTAGTACAGCTAGGCCGCCTTCTAAACTAAAGGCATTTTCTAGGCTACGAATACACCCTTCGGCGCGATCGTCATCTAAGTCGTCCCAGCGGCAATTTTGGCTAAAGGCTTTGGTGGTGCGAATACCAGCAGGGCCAGCGCGGTAAAATTCTTTTACTGCTTGATCTTGGGTTTGCATGATGTCCCACTTGGCTAAGGTATCGGCCAAGGTTTCACCCATTACATTAGGCTCGTTACGGTTAAGTAAACCAGCACGGTCTAATTCGCCCAATATGCCCATAATGCCGCCAGCGCGGTGTACATCTTCCATGTGGTATTTGTTAGTAGATGGCGCCACTTTACACAGTTGAGGAACTTTACGAGAAAGATCATCCATGTGGTCCATATTGTAATCTACGCCAGCTTCTTGGGCTGCTGCTAACAAGTGCAATACGGTATTGGTAGACCCGCCCATGGCGATGTCTAGGGTCATGGCGTTTTCAAAAGACTTGTGAGTGGCAATTGAACGCGGCAATACACTTTCGTCGTCTTGTTGGTAGTAGCGGTTACACAAATCAACAATGCGTTTACCTGCGTTTACGAACAGTTTTTCACGGTCCGCGTGGGTAGCCAGCATCGAGCCATTACCTGGCTGAGCTAAACCTAGCGCTTCGGTTAAACAGTTCATTGAGTTAGCAGTGAACATACCTGAACATGAACCACAGGTTGGGCAGGCGCTACGCTCTACCTTGTCGCTGTCTTCATCGGATACGTTTTTGTCGGCGCCCATTACCATGGCGTCAACTAAGTCGAGCTTAATGATTTGGTCGCTAAGTTTGGTTTTACCGGCTTCCATTGGGCCGCCAGAAACAAAGATAACTGGAATGTTTAAGCGCATCGACGCCATCAGCATTCCCGGGGTGATTTTGTCACAGTTAGAAATACACACCATGGCGTCGGCACAGTGGGCGTTTACCATGTACTCAACGGAGTCTGCAATTAGGTCGCGTGAAGGTAGGCTGTAAAGCATGCCGCCGTGGCCCATGGCAATACCATCATCTACAGCGATGGTATTAAATTCTTTAGCAACACCGCCTGCGTCTTCAATAGAGCGTGCAACCAATTGACCAAGATCTTTTAGGTGAACGTGGCCCGGCACAAATTGGGTGAATGAGTTCACCACTGCGATAATTGGCTTGCCAAAATCTTCTTCTTTGGTTCCTGTTGCTCGCCAAAGGGCGCGCGCTCCAGCCATATTACGGCCTTCGGTGGTGGTGGCACTTCGCAGTTTAGGCATTGCGGTTTACTCCGTTAATCTGTGTTTGCTATTTGATTTAGGCAATGGCCGCTTTTGGCGAAGCCACTGCTTGTAATTGGGTTAATTGCACTTGTTCAACGTCAAACAATTTCACTAATTGATTAGTAAGATGCTCTATTGGACGCTCGCTCGTCACGCTAAGTTCAATACGGTATCCAGACTGGTCTTGGTCATTGAACTGCTCAATTTGCATAGATTGTACTAAAAAACCACGGTGACGTGTCACTCGTAATACACGTTCAAGTACATCGGCTTGCTGGCGTGTAGAAATAGTTAGTGAATGTTGCATTAGCAGTCCTCCATCATTTTGTCATTGGCCACACCCGGCGGCACTAGCGGCCACACGTTTTCTTCTGCATCAATTAATACATGCAGTAGGTAAGGGCCTTTGCTGTCAAGCATCCGTTGCAAGGCTGCGTGAACATCCACTTTGTTGCTAATGGTTTCGCCGGGAATATCAAAAGCTGAGGCCATTTTTACAAAGTCTGGGTTGTCATCAAGAATCGTTTCACTAAAACGCCCATCAAAAAATAGGTTTTGCCACTGACGCACCATACCTAGGCGATTGTTGTCGATAAGCAGCATTTTCACTGGCAACTTAGCACGCTTAATGGTGGTGAGTTCTTGCACGTTCATCATGAATGAACCATCACCAGAGACGTTAATAACTGTGTCGTTAGGGCGAGCAAACTGCGCGCCAATGGCTGCGGGTAAACCAAAGCCCATAGTGCCTAGGCCTGCACTTGATAAATGATTCTCTGGGCCATCAAACTGCATATGTTGGGCTACCCACATTTGGTGTTGGCCAACATCACAAGCTACCACGGTGTTTTTATCCACCATCTTGCTTAAGTCACTAAGCATAGCAGGCGCAAAAATATGCCCGCCTGGGTGATCATAACGCCAAGCAAAATCATGTTTGCGTTGTGCCACTTTTTCTTGCCAGATATCAATCTCGGTTTGGCAATGCAGCTTAGGTAGGGTTAGCTTTAAGTCGCTGTCTAGTGCAACATCTGGGGTGCGGCGTTTACCAAATTCGCTGGCATCAGCATCTAGGTGAATCACTTTGGCATTTGGTGCAAATTCATCAAGCTTACCGGTAACGCGGTCATCGAAGCGCGCGCCAATCACCACTAATAGGTCAGTTTCTTGAACACTTAGGTTGGCTGCTTTAGTGCCGTGCATACCTAACATGCCTAAGTAGTAAGGTTGTTCTTCGGTGATCGCCCCAATCCCTTTTAGCGTGCTCACACTTGGGATTTTGCTGTAGTTTAAAAACTCACGTAACTCAGTCACAGCATTGGCCATACCTACGCCGCCACCCACATATACAATAGGTTGTTTGGCGCTAGCGATGAGTTGTTTGGCTTGGCTTATTAGTTCTGCCGCGGGTTCTACAGGAGCGCTGGCAGCAGCCAAGTAAGCGAGGCTTTCTTCAACTTCGGCTAATTGCACATCTTTAGGCACATCTATAAGCACTGGGCCTGGGCGGCCGCTGGTGGCAATCTCAAAAGCTTGTTCTATGGTGCGTTTAAGCTCTTTAACGTCGGTCACCATAAAGCTATGTTTGGTGACCGATAACGACATACCTAATACGTCTACTTCTTGGAAGGCGTCGGTACCGATTACTGGCTGGGCTACTTGCCCAGTAATCGCGATAAGTGGAATGGAGTCTAGCTGCGCTTCGGCAAGGCCAGTGACGAGGTTGGTTGCGCCAGGTCCAGAAGTGGCGATACACACACCAACTTTAATGCCCGAAGTTGCTCCTGCGCGGGCATAACCCACCGCTGCCATTGCCGCACCTTGCTCGTGGCGAGTAAGCATGTGCTTTACACCACCGTCGTAGAGAGCGTCGTATAAAGGCATAATTGCCCCGCCAGGATAACCAAATACTTGTTCAACGCCCTGTTGTTTCAGAGTCGCTACAATTTGTTGCGCACCATTCATTACTACTTCCTTTCCACCGTTAACAAAAAACCCCCGAGCTTTGCAGCGCGGGGGTTTGATGTTGTGTGCTTGTTTCAGTTACAACAACGCATCCCCGCGAGGTGATAGAATAATCACCACAAGGACGACGCTAATAATTAGAGCAACTGAAAGAGACATATTTAAAACTTTCCTAAAGCATTGGCTAACAAGTATCACAGGATAAAATGTGATTCAAGTCCACTTTGGCTACTAATTGTTCTGCCCGTGGTACGTTTAATAAACAATCTAAGGTTTCTTAATCTGTATTTTCTTTGTCGGTTGGTTGTATGTTCTGTTTTATTTGTTTTGAGTGGTGATAAATCTTGTATATGCAGCAGATTGTTCATTGCTCATTTGGCTAAAATTATTGCACTTTTTTTCGTTGATTTGCGTTTAAGCAAGGTAAAGTGATGGCTTGCTTAGTGAGTTGTATATCTGACACGGTTTTACTTAGCGCCGTTTTAGTCATCTGGGAATCCTGTAACTTTGAATGTATCCGTTTATAAATATGTCCTATTGGTTTTACTGGTAGTCACAAAAAATGTAGGGGCTGCAACGCCAAGTGAGGAATTTCCAGCGGTAGCGTTGGAGGTAAATCAACAGCACTACACGGTGGAATATGCCTACAGTGACCAACAACGCGCCTTGGGTTTAATGCATCGCCTGCACTTGTGTAACGATTGCGGCATGTTGTTTAACTTTCAGCGCACTAAACAAGCTCAAATGTGGATGAAAAATACTTTGATCCCTTTAGATGTCGCTTTTATCCGCAAAGATGGTTCTATTAGCGAAATCACTCAGATGCAAGCGAATGATGACAAACTAACTAAATCGCGCTTTCAAGTGATGTACGCATGGGAGATGAATCAAGGCTGGTTTGCCAAAAATGCAATCCAAGTCGGAGATAAAGTAGTGATTAAAGCTGTAGAATAACTTACTGAAAATAAAACATTTCGCTGCAGTTTTGTCCTAGTGGCGGCCAGTTTCTCGAAGAGGTAAGCATGACAGAAAAAGAAAAGATGTTAGCTGGAGAGTTGTATTTGGCCTTTGACGGAGAGTTGGTTGAAGAGCGTAACCAAGCTAAGTCTCTATGTTACGAACTCAATTTGTTACACCCCGAAGAAGACTTACGCGCTGAGGTTTTAGCCGAGCTGTTACCAAACAGTCTCGATCCTTGGATAGAGCCAGATTTTTTCTGTGACTACGGCTATAACATCACCACCGGTAAGAATTTTTACGCTAACCATAACTGCGTGATTCTTGATGGTGCGCCTGTCACCATCGGCGATGACGTGATGCTGGCTCCTGCTGTGAATATTTCTACTGCGACTCACCCATTAAACGTTAAGCAGCGCACCGAGGGTTTAGAGCGAGCTTTACCTGTAACCATTGGAGATCGCGTGTGGATTGGTATGGGGGCGAATATTTTACCTGGCGTAAGCATTGGTGATAACGCGGTGATTGCCGCTGGTGCCTTGGTTAACAAAGATGTGGCGGCTAATACAGTTGTAGCCGGCGTACCGGCTAAATACGTGAGAGATATTCCAGAAGATGAAGACTAGTGTTTTTTGCGAAAAGAGCACTAGGTAAACCGTTAGGGCTGTTACGCCTATCAATCTAATAGTTATAAGCCATTTCTTATCTGTCTTGGCTTGCATTACATTTGAGCTGTAATCTTAAAGGCCCTTGAAGGAGGTCTTATGCAACAGCTTAATGTTAGACACTACATGCGTGCTCAATTCTTGAGTTTTACCGAAGAGCAAAGCATTAACGAGGCCAGCGAATTGCTGACTAATTCACACCAGCTTGGTGCCCCAGTGGTTGACGCTAAAGGCGCATTAATTGGTTGGTTATCGGAGCTAGACTGCGTAACTCAAATGCTACAAGCCGGTTACTACTGCGATCAAAGTGCTTTGGTTAAAGACATTATGCGCAGTGAAGTACTTAGTGTTGGTCCAGATGAGAATGTACTCGACTTGGCAAAAACCATGACGGATAACAAACCAAAGAGTTACCCTGTGTTAGAAAACGGCAAACTGATTGGTTTAATCGAGCGCAAAGCGGTATTAGCAGCGCTTCATCAGCAACAGCAGCAGTGCTTTAGCGTACAGTAACAAACCTATTTTCAGTCACTTAATAACAACTTTGGCAAAAGCCTACTACTATGTAAGTTGTTATTAAGCACTGGAAAGCAAATGGGTTTAGCGATAGTTAAAACGTGTACCTTAGTGGGCATGGAAGCCTTAAATGTGACTGTAGAAGTGCATTTAGCCAATGGTTTGCCCGCTTTTAGCATTGTAGGTTTACCAGAAACCTCGGTTAAAGAAGCTAAAGATAGAGTTCGTAGCGCCATTCTCAATAGTGGCTTTTCCTTTCCTGCAAAACGCATTACCGTAAATCTAGCGCCTGCAGATGTTCCTAAAAGTGGAGGTCGCTTTGATCTGCCAATTGCTATTGGTATTTTAGCCGCTGCTGGTGATGTTCCTCTAGCGTGTTTGAATGACATGGCGTTTTGCGGTGAGCTGGCTTTATCGGGAGCAATTCGCCCGGTGAGCGGAGCAATTGCCACTGCCTTATCAATAAGCCAGCAGGGTTTAACTTTGGTGACTAGTGAGCAAGATGCCGACGCAGCGGTAAGAGTGCCAGAGGCTAAAGTACATGGCAGCGCCAGCTTGCAGCAGTTAAGTGCTGGCCTCAATGGCCAAAGCGCTTTTAACTTGAAGGACTCTCAAGTTATTGAGCCGCAGTTTAACGAAAGCCTCTTAGATATGAGCGAAGTGCAAGGTCAACATCTAGCAAAACGTGCTTTAGAACTAGCTGCCGCCGGCGCGCATAATCTGTTAATGATGGGCCCTCCAGGTACCGGAAAAACTATGTTGGCGAGTCGTTTACCGGGCATATTACCCAGCTTAACTGAGCAACAAGCCATAGAGGTGGCGGCAATAAACTCGGTAAGCGCTCAGCAACGAGAGCTAGAGCAATGGTACATTCCGCCTTTTCGTAGCCCGCATCATAGTGCCTCAATGGTCGCGCTGGTGGGCGGTGGTTCAAACCCTAAGCCCGGCGAAATAACCTTAGCCCATCATGGTGTGCTTTTTTTAGACGAACTTCCTGAGTTTGCTCGCAGTACCTTAGATGCATTGCGCCAGCCGCTTGAGTCGGGAGAGGTGCATATTTCTCGTGCTGCTTTGCAGGTGCGCTTCCCTTCTCGTTTCCAGTTGGTGGCGGCCATGAACCCTTCACCTTGTGGTTACTATCAAGGCCAGCAGCTACGCAGTAATCCCGACCAAATTTTAAAATATCTTGGCAAGCTATCGGGGCCATTTTTAGACCGCTTTGATTTAAGTGTTGAGGTAGCTGAATTACCTAAAGGCAGTTTAACTCAGCATGCGCAGGGAGAGTCTAGTGCCCAGATAAAACAGCGGGTGATTAACGCGCGCAAGCTGCAGTTGGAGCGTAGCGGTAAGTTAAATAGCCAACTCTCTGGAAAAGAGCTTCACCAGCATGCGAGTTTAAGCCTTGAAAATAGTGAGTTTTTAGAAAGCAGTATTAGCCAATTAGGTTTGTCTGCTCGCGCATTTCATCGCGTTTGGCGCTTAGCCAGAACCATTGCCGATCTAAAGCAGCAAAAAGATATTCAACGCAATGACATTGTAGAGGCACTAAGCTATCGGGCAATGGATCGCTTACTTAAGCGTTTGTCTGCCTAGTGTTTATATTTTGTCGAGTTTATCCTTTCTCTATTGATTAATAAATCACTCACCAGATTACGAATTATCTTAGTGTTCGCGGGGCTTCGCTGGAATTTTGCCTTAGCGTAAACAATTAGCTACAACAAAATGGCTCAATAATTGTATAGCTGTTAGTGTTCAAATTATTGACACTTTATTAGAATAACTTGAAGATAACGTTTTCATAAGCTTATGTTTTTCAAGTACAATATAGGATATAAACACAGAGTTATAGATAGCGCTCACTAGGAAGGGCGCCGCTTAGCGCTTGATTAGAGCAATAAAAAAAACATAAAAATAAAGGCAGTGAGGTCAGAAACATGACTTTCACCGAAAAAATGTCAAACAGGCGTTTACAAGGGTGAAGCTGCTACTTAAAGTGCACGTGAATAAGCCGTATGCAAAGAGCTTATCGCGCTTCAAAAGAAGGAAGGAAATACTATGATGAAATGGATGGTGATTGGCATTTCTCTATTGTTTGGTACTGCAAATGCGCAGGATGTTAGAATTTGGCTACAGTCGGGTAGCGAATCGCAATGGATGCAAATGCAAGATTTACAGATCCAAAACTCCGATGGCAGTTTACAACAACGCATTGTTGCCTTAGATAGCAAAGGAAAACCGCTGTTTATGCCACTGAGTGAGTTGGCGTTTATTCAAGCCGATAACAAATATTATTATGTTTCAAATGAGTACGTAGCGGTTACTCATAGCGGTGCTAAATTTAAACTTCCTAGCGGTGATGAAGCCGACAATATGTTTGTTGCACGCAACGGTTACGGCGGTTACACCAGTTTCGACTATTCTGCGCTGCGTCGCATTATCTTCTCTAAGTAGCTAGCTGTTCAGCTAACTGCTGCCATCCAGTGAAAATCGTTTAAGCAACACTTTTTTAAGCGTTTTTTTCTGGCACAATAAAGGCTGCTTCGTTCAAGGGAACAGCCTTCTTGTTATATCTTTACCAAAGTAATCATTTAGATACCTTACAAATTTTATTGAGTAAGGTGATGGCCTTGCAAGCGCCAGAAAATCCATTTACTCAACAGCAGATCTTGGTACAAAGCCCTGGCATGGCGCAGTGGTTAAAACTGCAGCTGGCCGAACAACAAGGCATTGTGGCAAATGTGGCGTTTCCGCTACCTGCTAGCTTTATTTGGCAAATGTTTCACTTAGTTCTGCAAGATGTTCCCGAGCAAAGTCCCTTTAATAAAGAAGCCATGAGTTGGCGATTAATGCGCTTGTTGCCACAGCGTTTGCAAGAGCCAGCATTTAACGCCTTGAAGCACTATCTGTTGGGTGAGCAAGAAAGTGAGGACATTGACAGTCGTAAGCTTTGGCAACTGGCACAAAAAATTGCTGACATTTACGATCAATACTTGGTGTATCGCAGCGAATGGACCAGTGCATGGGAAGCGGGTGATGACTTAAACGAAGTGAGCGAAAGCCAGCCTTGGCAGCCGATATTGTGGCGTGACTTGGTAGACGACACGGTAAGCTCTATGGACTCCCCTTATCACCGGGGCAACTTATATATCGACTTTGTTGAACAGTTGCGAGTGGCCAGTGCCGCGCCTGAAGGTTTGCCCGAGCAGGTGTTTATTTTTGGTATATCAGCCTTGCCGCCAGCCTATGTTGAAGCCTTAGACGCCTTAGCATTACATTGTGAAATTCATCTATTCCTTACCAATCCTTCAGAGCAATACTGGGGCGATGTTCGAGACGTTAGTACCGTGCTAAAACAACAATCCGATATCAGCCAAGTAGGAAATCCCTTATTGGCGTCTATGGGCAAGTTAGGCCGTGATTACATTGAATTGTTGCACCCGCTAAACAAGCAAGAAACCGATCTTTTTGCAGATAACTATGTTAAACCTGAGCCAGGGGAGCCGGACGTCCTCCCAAAACTGCTGGAAATTATTCAAGACGATATTTTAAAGCTGCAAGACCCCATTGATTATCAGAAGTTTGACAACAGTTTGCACAAGCGCCAGATTGAGCCTGATGATTGCAGTGTGCAATTACATCTTTGCCATAGCCCTCGCCGAGAGCTAGAAGTATTACACGATCAACTTCTGGCGATGTTTGAGCAAGACCCAGAACTAAACCCCCGCGATATTATTGTAATGGTGCCTGATGTAAATCGTTATGGGCCAATGATTCAGGCTGTGTTTGGCAGCACCAGTGCAGAAACGCGCTTGCCTTTTGCTATTTCAGATCGCAGTGTCACTCAAGAAAACCCTGTTTTGTTAAGCTTTTTGGAGCTATTGGCGCTACCACAAAAACGTAAGTCTGCGGCAGAGCTTTTAGCGTTATTAGAAGTACCGGCGATTATGCGTCGTTTTGAATTAGCTGAAGATGAACTTAAGTCGCTGCGCCAATGGGTGAGAGAAGCAGGGGTGCGTTGGGGGCTAGATGGCAGTGACCGCAGCCGCTGGCAGGCCCCAGAAGATGAAACTCACTCTTGGCTATTTGGCCTTAAGAGGATGCTGTTGGGCTATGCGATGCCCAGTGATGCGGGTTTACATCAAGGGGTGCTAGCCTACGATGAGGTGCAAGGGAAAATTGCCTTAGCAGTGGGCAAGCTAGCCGACTTTATAGACCAACTAATGTTGCTAGAACAACAGTTGTTGAGTGCGGTTAACGCCGAGCAATGGCGACTGCGTTTGCAAGACCTTCTCAGCAATACTTACAGCTTTGATAGTGATGACGAAACCGAGCAACTGCGCCTGCATAAGTTATTTGAAACCCTCGTAGAGCAATGTAGCAGTAGCGGTTTTATGGAGCTTATCAGCCCTGAACTTATTTTGGATTATTGTCGCAATCAGCTAAATGCCCAGCGTGGTAGTCAACGCTTTTTGGCGGGGCAAATTAACTTTTGTACCTTACTGCCAATGCGCGCTATACCATTTAAGGTGGTGTGTTTATTGGGCATGAATGACAGTGAGTATCCGCGCTCTGTACCTAGCATGGGCTTTGACTTAATGGCGCAAAATCCTGCTAAACGTGGCGACCGTAGCCGCCGAGATGACGACCGCTATTTGTTCTTAGAAGCATTGCTGGCCGCCCAAGATACTTTATATGTCTCTTATATTGCCCATAGTGCCAAAGATAACAGTGAACAAACGCCGTCGGTGTTGGTAGCAGAGCTATGTGATTACATTGGCCAAAGCTGCGTGCTACAAGGTGATGAACAACTAAATGTGGATCAATCAGCCAAGCGTTTGTTAACGCATCTTAGTTGTGAGCATCCCTTGCAACCCTTCTCGAGCGAGTATTATCAAAGCCAAAGCGATAAGTTTAGTTATGCGCAGCGTTGGCTGCCGGCGGTGGCTGCCCAGCAACAAAGCAAAGCGCCCGAGCCTATAGAAGAAGCGCTGATCAATGAAGGTTACATAGCGGATATTGAAATGGACGAGTTGCTTGCCTTTAGTCGCTCGCCCATCGCTTATTTTTATCAGCGGCGCTTAAAAGTGAGTTTTCCGCGCTTAAGTGAGCAATTAGAAGAAACCGAACCCTTTTTAGTACAAGGGTTAGCGGGTTTCTCTATGAAGCAATATTTACTCGAACAGCAACTAAACAACGCAGATAAAAAGCAGCAATTTGCGCTGTTACATGCTGCCGGTAGCTTGCCGCATGGTGGTTTTGGAGAGGTATCGTTTGAGCAGCAATGGCAAGATCTTGAACCCTTGGCCGATGCCCTATTTCCCTTACTCGCGGGAGGGTTAGTTAAGCGCCAGCAACTAGCCCTAGATCTAGAGTATTCGCTTGAGGATGGTTTGCAGCAGTGTCGTTTATCGGCTTGGTTAAAGCACCAATATGGGCAAGGTTTAGTGAGTTATCGACCGGGCAGTATTCGGGGTAAAGATTTGCTCGCTGCTTGGCTGTGGCACTTAGTGTTTCACGCTAGTTTACCAGAGCAAGCGCTCAGCTCTTATGTGCTTGGTCGTAAAGGGGCTTGGCAGCTTTCGCCAATAAGTGCAGAACAAGCAAAAGAGTATTTAGCGCTTTGGCTAAGCCACTTACAACAAGGTTTACACCAGCCGATATTGCTACCTATCGAAAGCGCTTGGCAGTGGATAAGCCAATGTAAAGACAAGAAAACCGGCAGTATTGAGTACAGCGAGGCCAATCTAGATAAAGCAAGACGGGCGGCACGCAATCAGTTTAACGGAGGGCCGTTTGCTCAGGCAGAAGGCGCAGATCCGTATATTCAAGCCCAGTTAAGCGATTTAGACGCCATTTGGCCGCAGTTCGAAGCCAGTGCTCAAGCCTTGCTTGGCCCTTTGTTAGCTCATCTAGAGGAGTTTGCTGGTGTCTAATCTAAACCAAGCTACTCCGCAGAGCAGCACGACCAATAATAACTTAGATGTTTTCAGCTTTCCCTTAAATGGCTCTCGGCTTATTGAAGCCAGTGCCGGTACGGGTAAAACCTACACTATTGGTGCTTTGGTGCTGCGTTTATTGCTAGGGCATTATCGTCTACCAGAGCAAGCTTTTAGCCAAGCTGGAGAGCGCGTACCGCTCACTATTGAGCAGATATTGGTGGTTACCTTTACCGAAGCGGCTACGCAGGAACTGCGAGGCCGAATTCGCGAGAAAATTCATCAAGCGCGGATTGCTTTTTTACGAGGCCAAAGTGATGACTTCATTATTAGTCAGCTGCTAGATGAGGTTAACGACCACCCGCAGGCGGCGCAACGTTTGCTGTTGGCTGAGCAGAACATGGACCAGGCGGCGGTGTTTACCATTCATGGTTTTTGCCAACGCATGTTGAAGCAACATGCTTTCGAATCGGGCTTGCCCTTTGAGATGGAGTTTCTTACCAACGAAATTCATCTTCGTTTGCAAGCGGTGCAAGACTGCTGGCGTCAGCGCTTTTATCCCTTATCGGTGCCCTTAGTGGGGCGAATAGTGCAATGCTGGGCTAGCCCTTACGACTTACATCAAGAGCTGGTCGGCTTGCTAAATCAAAGCCATTTTGAGCTACAAGGTGTGCCGCAAGAGCAAGATTTAGAACGCTTTTTTGCGCAACAAATTAATCGCATTGATGTCTTTAAACAGCTTTGGAAACCGGCTGCGGCAGAGATTGCCGAACTTATTGCAACTGCGCCATTAAATGGCAATAAGTTTCGTAAAGCTTCGGTCGAAAAATGGTTGGGCTTAATTAACCAGTTTGCAGACGCCGCAACCGACAGTGACTTTTTAAGCAAACCATTGCGCGAGGCTTTGGCTAAGTTCACGCCAGAGAATTTAGCCAATGGCGTAAAAGCTAAAGGTTCGCCTCCGCAACACCCGGCGTTTAACGCGATAGAAACCTTGTTTGATGAAGAACAAAACATCAAAAACTTGCTGTTAGCCCAGTTGTTACCGCAAATACGTCAGCGTTTTAGTGAACTCAAGCAACAACAACAGCTGTTAAGTTTCGATGATTTATTGGCGGGTTTGGCCAAGGCGCTAAATGCACCTCAGGGAGAAGCTCTAGCCAAGCAAATTGCCGAGCTTTATCCGGTGGCGATGATTGATGAATTCCAAGATACCGATCCTCAGCAATATCAGATTTTTTCTCAGCTGTATATTGATAGGCCAGATACCGCGTTAATGCTAATTGGCGACCCTAAGCAGGCGATTTATGGTTTTCGCGGCGCCGACATTTTCACTTATATGCAAGCGCGCAACAAGGTTACCGCACGTTACAACCTGCCAACCAATTGGCGTTCCACTGGCGCGATGGTGACCGCATGCAATAAGTTGTTTGAGTGCCATTCGCGGCCATTTATTTTTGACGATGCCATTGAGTTTATCCCAGTGAATGCGGCTAAAGCAGAGCTGAGTGGTTTAGTTATAAACGGCGAGCCACAGGCAGCCATGCAGTTTTTGTATCAGCAAAACGCAGAATTTGTGCGCGGCGAAGATTATCTTGTTGGCCAAGCGTTACAGTGTGCCCAGCAAATACAGGCTTTGTTAGAAGCCGGGCAACAAGGGCGTGCAACTCTGGGCGATGGTGGAAAAACGGTGCAAGCGGGCGATATCGCGGTGTTAGTACGCACCCGCCGTGAAGGCGAAAAAGTGGCCGCGGCATTGGCTAAACAAAACATTGCCAGTGTCAGCTTATCTAACCGCGATAGTGTGTTTGAAAGCCCCGAAGCCTATCAATTTTATTTGCAGTTATTAGCCTGCCAAGAGCCGCATAACGACCGAAAACTGCGCGCAGCTTTAGCCTGTAAAATTCTAGGTTTAGGTTTAAGCGAGTTGGACCAACTAAATACCGATGAGCGTAGCTGGCAACGTTATTCTCAAGAGTACAGCGAGTACCAACAGCTTTGGTATAAGCAAGGCGTACTAGCAATGTTTTATTCTTGGATGAGCCAACGTGGCATTAGCGAACGCTGGATCAGCCAAAACGATAACTATGGTGAGCGCTTACTGACCAACTTGATGCATTTAGCTGAGTTACTGCAAAATCAGAGCGCCGAGTTAGATGGTGAAGCTGCGTTAATGCGCTGGTTTGCCGAACAACTACTCGAGCCCGATGGCAATGCCGACGACCAACAACTGCGCTTAGAAAGTGATGCGAACTTGGTGCAAATTGTCACTATTCACAAAAGTAAGGGCTTGGAATATCCGATTGTGATGTTGCCGTTTATTTTGGGTTATCGTGAAGCGAGCGAAGCGCTTTATCACCAAGGCGAGCGCTTTATTCTCGATTTAAATGGCAGTGAGCAAGCTATGGAGGCTGCCAGCCAAGAGCGTTTGGCTGAAGACTTGCGCTTGCTTTATGTAGCGGTAACTCGAGCGGTGTATTGCTGTTATTTAGGTGTGGCAGATCTGAAAAAAGGTAATGCCAAAAAAGGTGATACCGACGTGCATCAAAGCGCCTTAGGCTACTTGTTGCAGCAAAATCAGCCACAACCTGCTGGCGCGCTTAGCGCTATTTTGGACAATTTGGCTCAGCTTCCCTGCATGAGTTGGCAAACGGTGAGTGAGCAAACACTTGCGCCATATAACCCGCTAAACCAAGAGCAGCAAACTTTTGCTGCTAAGCAATTTACTACCCAGCTTAATCGAAACTGGTGGCTAACCAGTTACTCTGCGCTTAGTCGCCAGCAAGGCCATGGCGCAGGCTTTGATGCAAGTAGTGATATGGCATGGCTAGATGAAGCAGAAGGTTTAAGTGCTGAGCCAAGCCAAGTTGAACAGCCGCAAACGCTGACTATTTTTGATTTTCCTCGTGGCGCAGAGGCTGGTACTTTTTTGCACTTATTGTTTGAAGAAGTGGATTTTCAAGCCGATTTAGCGAGTATTCAAATGGCTATTGCGCCCTTACTGCAGGCCTCTAGTTATAATCAGTTGGACGCCCAAGGCGAGTTGTTATGGTTAGTGCCACTGGCTGATATGTTCCAACAAGTGTGTGCTACGCCTTTGGATGATGCTGGGAGCTCTGCTGCTTACAGTTTAAGCCAACTAAGCCCTGCACAACGCTTGGTAGAAATGGAGTTTTTCTTGCCAATTTCAAACCTACAAGCCAATCAAGTTAATCAGCTAATTCAATATTTCGACCCATTAAGTCGCCAAGCTAAACCTTTGGATTTTGCCAGTGTGCAAGGCATGTTAAAGGGCTTTATCGATTTGGTGTATCAACATGATGGTCGTTATTACGTATTGGACTACAAGTCGAATTACCTAGGTGCAGAAGTAAGTGAGTACCAACAACAGGCAATGATGGATGCTATGGTTGAGCATCGCTACGATTTCCAATATCAGCTGTATAGTTTGGCTTTACACCGTTGGTTGGGGCAACGAATACCTGACTACGACTATGAGCAGCACTTTGGCGGGGTTTATTACTTATTTTTGCGTGGAATGGCCAGTGATTTGGCTAGCCAAACCGCTCAAAACGAGCGGCGTAATGGCGTGTATTTTAGCCGACCGGATCCGCAGTTTATTGAGTACCTTGATCAGTTATTTGCCGGGCAAGATCTTAATCAAACATTAGTGCAGCTAAATCATGTGGAGGCGAACGATGACTAGTTTACTGGTTAATGATACTAGCCTTCTAAGCGCTACTGATTGGCTCCAACAGTTAAAACAACAGGGACAAATCAGCGCCTTAGATTTTCATTTTGCTAAGTCGTTTGCGAGCCGCGAACAGGAAGATGTTTTGATGGTGGCAGCCGCGCTGGTAAGTAATGAATTACAAGCCGGCCATGTTTGTATCGATATGCCTAGCCTAGCCAAGCGTTGTGAACAATTGGGCGCTTGCCCACTTGCAGGCGCGCTTGAGCCTGAATTTTGGCAAGTGCAACTTGGGTCTTCAGCGGCAGTAATGCAAGCTGAATTATCCATAGATGCTAAGCCATTGGTAATGCAGTATGGGCGCTTATATTTGTATCGATATTGGAACTATGAGCAACAAATTGCCGATTACTTCGGTGAACATTCACTTACCAGTGATTACCCCTTAGCCCAAATACAACAGCAAGTGGAGCAATTGTTTAGCCCTAACTGGCAAATGTTATTACAGGCTAAAGCCGCTTATAGTCCGCAACAGATGGCTTTATACGCCCAGCAATATTTGGATGTAAGTGACGCGAACTTACTTAATAATGCCGAGTTCTTGAGCAAACTTGCAGGTATTGAACAAGTATCTGAACTACAAAATTTAGTCGCTAAAATAGGTAATGCTAGCAAGATAAATTGGCAGAAGCTGGCCGCCTTACAAGCCTGTTACCAGCCTCGGCTAGTGATTAGTGGCGGGCCGGGCACCGGTAAAACCACCACCGTGACGCGCTTGCTCGCTTTATTACAAGATTTACAACTAAGTGCTGGAAAAGCGGCTTTAAACATTCAGTTGGTTGCACCAACGGGTAAAGCTGCCGCGCGCTTAAGTGAATCTATTATCGGCGCCAAACAGCAGCTTAATGCGAGTGAGCAAACTATCGCAACTATCCCTGAGCAAGCTTCAACTATTCACCGCCTATTGGGTGTTATACCTGGGCGGGCGGAGTTTCGTCATCATGCCGACAACCCCTTAGCTTTAGATTTATTGGTGGTGGATGAAGCGTCGATGATTGATATGCCACTTATGGTGAAGCTACTAGCGGCAATGCCTAAACAGGCGCGAATTATTTTGTTGGGTGATAAGGACCAACTGGCTTCGGTAGAGGCGGGGGCAGTATTGGGGGATTTATGTGCCTTTATTGAGCAGGGGTACAGCCAAACCTTGTTGGATAATTTGCAAGCCAGTAGCGGCTTTAACTTAAGTGCTTGGCAAGCTAAGCAGCCTTTACCTATAGCTGATAAGCTGTGTTTATTGCGTAAAAGCTATCGCTTTGATGCGCATTCAGGCATCGGTTTGTTGGCCGCAGCGATAAACCAAGGCCAAGTTAAACAAACCATGGCTTTGCTGGATTCACGCCGCGAAGACTTACCCTATCAAACGCTAAATCAAGATAGTTACCAGCACTTGCTTGGGCAAAGCGCTAAGGCTTACCAGCCCTATTTAGAGGCGTTGCGCCAAGGTTTACCGATGGAGCAGGTGTTTGCCAAGTTTCATCAGTTTCAGCTTTTAGTTGCACTTCGTAATGGTGATTTGGGTGTGACTGGGCTTAATCAACGCATCGAGAAACGGCTAAACCAGCAAGGTTTTATTACGCTGCCAAAACAAGCCGATAGCGTGTGGTATGCCGGTAGGCCAGTGATGATTGAGCAGAACGACCACGAGCAGCGGCTGTATAACGGTGATATTGGTATTTGTGCACAAGATGAAAGTGGCCAGCTAATGGTGGCTTTTGAATCCGCCAATGGTTTGCGCTGGCTATTGCCTAGTCGCTTGCCGGCTCACCAAAGTGTCTACGCCATGACCGTACACAAAAGCCAAGGTAGCGAATTTAAACAGGTGTGTATGTTGCTGCCGCCAGCCACCCAAGCCTTGGTAAATCGAGAGTTGTTGTATACCGCAATCACCCGCGCAAAAACTACCTTTAGCTTATATGCCGATGCCGAGAGCATAGGTGCTGCATGTAGGAATAAAACCCAGCGGCGCTCGGGCTTGGTAGAGCGCTTGGTTGTTGGTGAGTAAATCAGATACTTAGCGCTCCAATTCTTCGATGTTTTACAATTGGAGAGTTAAGTATTTTTATTAAAGTCGTACTCTTGGCTTGAGCACTTTAAGTATCAAGCTAAGGCCGTTATTGATTGATTAGGCGAGCTTCTAATTCAACGGTCTCAACGCCACAAACTCCGCTGCTTACTTCAACATCGTAGGCATACCAGTTCTCATAGCCTTCTTTCATTACACTTACGTTGTAAAACCCCGGTCTTTCGAAGGCTCCTTGTAAAGTATGCTGTGGTTCGCAAGTAACTTCTTCAGGGTGGGTAAGGGTTTCTTCATAGCTTGATTCTTGAAGAGTCGCACTTGCTCCACATGAAGCCGCTTCTCCAGATTGGTCATCCAAAACGGTGATGGCAATACCTGGATTTACAACTTGAGGACAACCAAGCCCAGTTTCGTCTGAGTTACAGCCTAGTAACGCCAAACCCACTAAACCAATTGAATAACATCGCCAGCTTTTCAAACCCAGACTCCTTGAATACGAGTAAATTGATACTACTCAATTCTAAATTAATGATAGTTTAGATATTAACTTAAGTTTTTGATCTTTTTCATTAAAAATTCTTAATTTAGTGCGGTGACGCAAGTTATGTAGCTAGTTTTTCCGTTGTTGAATGTATTCCTTAAACAGCTTGTGCACGCCGTGTAAAAACTCTATATCGTCGCGCCGCGCACCCAGCATATCGTCAACAAAGCGCAGACTACTGGCGGGAACGGGTGGCCCTTTCACTAAATCACGCTCATGTTGAGATAGCGGTAATATGTACACCACACTCAGATCTAACGCTTTGGCAATTTTAAACAATTCAATCTGGCTAAAGTTAGCGTTGCCGTCTTTATCCAGCTTGTTGTAAAGGGCGCTTTTTGAAATGCCGCTTAGCTTGGCCAGTTGGTTACGGTTAAGTTTGCAATAGGCTAGCAATGACTCGATGCGGTCGATTTGCATAAAGCGATATTCGCGCTCGTTTATATCTTTAAATTCAAAACTGCCTGTGGCAATGCTGTCTAGATCAGAGTTGTCCATAACTTTTCCCTGTTTGCGGAAAATACCATGCATTCTGTTCCAGTATAGGGAATCGTATACCGATAAAATAGCCTTATTGAATCGAACTGGAGATAAGCATGAGACAAACATCCGATAGAATTCGCCATGCCGTAGGTTTTGAGTTAGTTGGCCTATTAGGAGCTATGCCTTTGCTGGCTGTGCTGTTTGGGGTAGACCCAATGCATTCTGGCGCGATGGGTTTGTTTTTTTCGGTTATCGCTACAGCGTGGAACTATTTTTACAATCGCTGGTTTGATATTTTTTTATTTAAACGCCAAGGGCATAGCGATAAAAGCCAAAAGCAACGCATATTCCATGCCTTTGGTTTTGAGTTAGGTTTGTTAGTTATCACTATTCCAGTAATGGCTTGGTGGCTAAATGTTAGTTTGCTAGACGCGCTGATTATGGATGCAGCCATGATCATCTATTACTTGTTTTTTGCATACTTTTATAACCTGGCGTATGACAAGTTATTTCCAATTAACAAAGCCACTAAACTGCTTACTAGCGTTTAGTCGAGTAAACCCGCAAGCTTAGCGCGGCTATAACAAGCAATGGTTTTGGCATCGTTGATGGTCCCATTAACGATGCCTTTTTCAAACTCTGCACTGCTCATTTCAAATACTTCAATAAACTCATCTTCGTCGCATTGACCTGCTTGATGCGAAAGCTGCTTGGCCAAAAACAAATACTGTATCTCGTCACAAAAGCCCGGCGCCGGATATAGTTTACCAAGGCTGTGCCATTGCTCGGCGACTAAATTAACTTCTTCCTGCAGCTCGCGTTTAGCACAGGCTAGTATTCCATCCTCGCTTTGTTCATCGGCCTCTATGGTGCCAGCAGGGAGTTCCACCAACCAGTCTTGAATGGCAGTGCGATACTGGCGCTCCATAACAATGTTGCCCGCATCATTAATCGCTAGCACTACCACTGCACCTGGGTGGCGAAGAGTGGTGATGGTTTTTTGCTGTTGATTAGGCAGACGTTGCTGCTCGCGAGTTACCTCAAAACAATGCCATTTTAGTAGGCTTTGCTGTTGCATAGCGGGATCCTTTTAGCGCCAAAAAACTTAGCTTACTGCAGCCGCAATTAATTGTATTTGTAAAAAACCTGAAAAATTAAATATAAATTTATCAATTACTGGTTTTTTGTATAAAAATTAACCATAGTTTAAAGAGCTGTAGGAGGGAATACTATGTCTCGCTTAAGTCTTTATCTTATTGCCAGTACCTTATTTATTGGGGTCGTTATGGGCTTAACCAGCATGAGCTTAATGAGCCAACATAACGCAGCAGTGAATCAGCTTTCCAGCAATGTCGCTAAGCGCGCTGCCGCCGTTGCTGCCTTAATTAAGCATACCGAAACGCAACACCGCCAAGAGCTAGAATACTTTGCCGAACTTTCAATGGTGCCCAAAGCGTTAGATAGTGGCAACTATGAGGTAGTCGCGGAGTTGCTTAGTAAGCTAATGCAAAGTAAATCAACCGTGGTGCAAACGCGTTTGTTTAATCCCGAAGGGCAGGAGGTATTCAAGCTAGTGAATCGCGCAGGTGTGCCAGTGCGTTTAACCAATATAGAGCTGCAGGATAAATCTCAGCGCTACTATTTTAAGCAATTAAGTAGCACCGCTATTGGCAATAGCTACTTGTCTCCGGTGGACTTAAACATTGATTATGGCGTGATTGAGCGGCCTTATCGGCCGGTGATGCGCATTGCACAAAAGGTAAGGCATTTAGATAGCGGCCAATACCTAGGCAGTTTAATGTTTAATTACGATGTGAAACAAGAGCTTAGGCAGTTAGCTAGCTTGTTACCCGAACAGCTAAGGTTTTACATTGTAGATGAGCGGCAGCAGTTTTTGGCCCACCCAGATTCGGCGAGTTTATATTGTGCAGAGTTGAGTTGTGACGATCTTTTCATGGAATCTCAAGTTCAGCGCTTGGCCCACCAGCGGGTTTATTTCGACGATAGTTTGGCTGCAGAAATAAACTTAGATAGCCCCGTTCAGCCGGTAATGATGGGCGCACAACTTATTGTGGCTTACCAACATAATTATTTACCACATTTAACCCAGCCTATCTCTAATTTTGGCGTGTTAACAAGGAGCTACCAATGGTGGGCTGCTTTGCTTGTGGCGAGCTTAGTATGCTTGGTTGGATGCTATTCCTACCAACATCTGCAAAACCGGATAGAAGAGCGCTTGCAAAAAGCCAAAATGCATAAGGTGCTAGAAGGGGTAACCGAAATGTTAGAGCGCTTGCATGAGAATGACGACGCGGTAACCGGTAGCCATGTGCAACGGGTGGCCGATTATTCTCGGCTTATGGCGGAGCATGTTGGTTTAGATAAGCAGCTGGTTGAGGATATTCATCAATTTGCCTCTTTGCATGACATTGGCAAAATCTCTACTCCCGACGCGATTCTTGGCAAACCGGGTAAGCTTGATGCACAAGAGTGGGAAGTGATGAAGCAACACGTGGATAATGGCTATCAACTATTAAGAGAGTTTGAGTTAAGCCCAGTAGCCGAAAACATTGTTCGCGGTCACCATGAGCGTTGGGATGGGCAAGGTTACCCGCAAAGAATTGCCGGTGAAGAGATTCCGATTGAGGCAAGAATCGTTAGCTTAGTGGATTGTTTTGATGCCTTAATGTCGGAGCGGCCCTATAAACCAGCTTTTTCTTTTGAAAAGTCTAAGGAGATTATTAACGACTTGAGCGGGAAAGCTTTTGATCCTTACCTAGTCAAAATGTTTAATTTCTTGGAAGCTGATTTTCGTAACAGCCACCCTAGCCCAAAAACTAAAAGTGGCTAAGGTAAGCTGCTTGGTTTATTGGTAGCGCTATTTAAGCTGTTTGGTAGCCAAAAGGGTCATCAATGCTTGGGCTTGGTTGGGTGAACCAAACTGGCCCTGACTCGCCGATATAAAAATGATCTTCTAAGCGAACGCCAAAGTGTTCGGGGATCACCAACATTGGCTCGTTACTAAACACCATACCAGGGGCTAACAGGGTTTCATCGCCTGCTACTAAATAAGGCCCTTCGTGAATATCTAGGCCACAACCGTGCCCCGTGCGATGTGGTAAGCCAGGTAACGCATACTCTGGCCCATAGCCATCTGCTTCTAGCGATTGGCGAGCTGCAGTATCTACACTGGCGCAGCTAGCGCCTAGTTGCGCTGCATTAAATGCGGTCTGTTGCGCTTTATGTTCGCTTTGCCAAGCTTTACGTTGTTGTTCAGTGGCTTCACCGTAAGCGTAGCTGCGGGTTATGTCTGAGTTATAACCGTGCAATAGGCAGCCGGTGTCAATGAGTACCCAATCGTTTTCTTGCAAGATTTGCGGCTCTTTTGCGCCATGTGGAAATGAGCTGGCTAAACCAAACAACACAATACAAAAAGACGATCCGCTAGCGCCTACCTTTTGGTGGGCTTGGTGGATAAACTCGGTCACTTCGCTAGTACTAATACCAGGGCGCAAAATTTTAGCCGCAGCTTTTTGTACCGCCAAGGTCATGTCTTTGGCTCGTTGCAATAAGGCAATCTCGGCGGCTGATTTTATGGCGCGACAAGCTTGAGTGACTACATCACCATTTACAAAATTTAACTCAGGGTTCGCTTTAATCAGACCGTCGACTAAAAAGAACGCTGCACTGGGGTCGACTGCAATGGTGCCGCTTAGTTTTAAATCTGAACATAGCGTTGAAAATAACTGATAAGGGCTTTGGTGTTCATGCCAGCCATGGAAGGGGGCATCAATAAGCATGAAGTCGTTTAAAGAGTCTTGTTCAAAACACGGAGCAATATAGTGCAATTGACCTTCGGCACTTAACAACGCTCCCACCATGCGCTCACTCGCACCCCATTTTAATCCAGTGAAATAATACAAGTTAGTGCCGGCGTTTAAGTAAATAGCGCTTATGCCTTGTTGCTGCATTAACTCACATGCTCGTTGCTGGCGCTGTTGGTACTCGGCCTTACTAATTCCACTTATGTCGCTACACATATTGCTTAATGCAGCCAACTGCTCGCTGGCTGAACTGCCACCTACCCCTATGGTCATTATTTTTCCTTGTTGCATGATTAGCTAAGATAGTCGCGCTATCTAGGGTTTGCTAAAGAGTATGGCGAAATGCTTAGCGGGTAAAGTGGAATTGCTAAGCTAAAGTAGTGAAATGTTTCAACTAACTGCAGGTGCTTTCATTTAGAGCGTACACCTTGACCTTGTTTCCGCCTTGGCGTTTGGCTTGGTACATTGCTTCATCGGCTTGTTTAATAAGTTTGGATAAATCTTGAGTTTTTAAGTTTGACGCTACGCCAAAGCTGGCACTCATGTAGAGCTTACCCTTGCTGGTTTTTAGCGCTTGCTGATTGAGTTGAATGCGGATCCTGTTTGCTAATGCATTCGCTTGCTGTGCGTTGGCTCCGTTCAGCGCTATTACAAACTCCTCGCCACCAAAACGGCCAAATAAATCGCCGACACGCAGGTTATCTAGGGCTATCTCTGAAAAGTGCATTAAGGCTAAGTCGCCGTTGTCGTGGCCGTAGTCATCGTTAATGCTTTTAAAACGGTCTAAGTCGATAAACACAACGCTAATTTCACCACCAGAAAACTGCGCGCGTTTGGTCATTTTTTCTAGCTGTTTTAAAAAGTAGCTGCGGCGCATTGCTCCAGTTATATCGTAATTGGCGAGCTGTTCTAATTGAATGATTTGCCGCCAATGCAGTAAAAAGTAAAACACGTAAGTTTGCAGTGCGTTTCCGGCGAATATGGCTAACGAGAGCAAGGTAGGCACGCCAAGCAATAAACCCTGGTTTTGCGGCGTATGTTGCATGGTGATGTAAACCCTGAGCAGTAAACAAGTACCAAAGAATAAGTACAAGCCAATGACCAGCCACAAGGCATGATTGTGTTGTTGGCGCCAATAGCGAAAGTACAGATAGGCACAGTAGAAACAGCATAGCGCAAGGGTGCTTGAAAATAAGGTAATACGAGATTGGCTAGAAGGCTCAATCGAGATGAAATAAAACATCAGTGCGCAATACAATAACAGCGCTATCGACAGAAAATTACGGTTAAAGCGCTGTTTTAAGTAATGGTGATGACCCGCAACGATAAGCAGGAATGAGCCAGCAAATAAGGTATTTTGTAACAACAACTCCGTGGCCGAGGGTTGCCTGGAAAGCAGCACCACCAGCAAGGCACACACTTGAGTGTAGGACGCCATAATCCAACAATCTAGCGCGGTTTTTTGCCCATGAAATACCCGAATAAGGGTGAGCACCACTGCCGACACCACGGTGACTAAAGTGGTTAAAATAAAATAGGTGAGTCCATCAACAACCATTAACGAGCGATTCCTTTCTGCTACACCCATAGTGTAGATGGCTGTTTTATTTATACAAATTGAATGTTCTGAAGAAGGTGCTGTTCGGCCAAAAAACCAGCATTAAAGATAAGGGACCCAGAGCACTATAAAAGTACTCTGGGCGCTTTGGCCTATCGGCCTTTTAATAGATATAAGGTATTGCGATCGATAGTTTGATTAGCCGGTAGGATCTTTTGGATAACATGCTCGCCTTTAGCTGCTACGGCAAAATCATCATCATTAAGTACCGCTAGCTGATTGTCGGCGCGTAGCCACAAGCCTTCCAGTTTGTCGTGAGGGTAGGGGCTGGGCAAATCTACCAATAGATCATTCGCCAAGGTTTTTGTTACTGGCTTAATCCCTTGTTGAGCGAGTTCTTGCCAGCTCATTTGCTCTAGGGTTTTCCCTGCAAAGGTTAATCCTAGCTCGGCGTCTACATCGCCGCTTACATCGGTGGCTTGGCTTAAGTCAATTTGATAAATACGTTTGTATTTCGCCTGTTTTTTACCACTAGCACCGGCAAATCCACCGTCACGTTCTATGACCAAAAACTGTTGCTGGTTTAAGGCGACAATTTCTGAGTTAGAAAGGTTATGTGCTTCTTGCTGGTAAAGGTATTGCTTAGTTTTACCACTAGCGATATCAAAGCTTACGATGCGAGTAAGGTTTTTGTTGCTGATAGTTTTTTTACTTGGGTTGTAAAGTGTCGACTGCATAATGCCAAACAATACTTTCTCGTCTGGGCTAATTGCCAAGCCTTCCATTCCGCGATTAGCACGACGATTCGCCAATACCGCAGGTAGCTTTCTGCCACCAGTTCCGGTGCCAAAGGGATTAACACGCTCCAGTTCTACACCAGTGGCACTGTAATGAACAATATGCGGACCGTATTCATCACTCACCCAAAAGCTGCCATCTTTTAAGGCAACTAAGCCTTCACTATCTAAACCAAAAGGATCGGCTTTTAGTACCGACTTGTCGTTAGCGTAGGCTACTTCACCGGTATCGCCCATGCCTTTGGGGTTTGGTAAGCCAGAAATTAGTTTGCCATTTGGGTCCTTCAACAAAATTTCTTTTACTTGGTTTACCTCACCATTGGTAAAACTAAATAAACCAATGCGTGGTGTGTACTCCGGTGTTGGAAAGATCTTGCCTTTGCCTTCTGGCCCTTGGTACTTGGCGTTGGGGCCCCGGTCGGTAAGGGCATAAAAGTGATCGGCCAAATGCGGATGGGCGGTCATTGCAGATCCGTATCCGCCATTGCGGATTTCGGTGCCATTTTCCATGCTTGTTAACACTTGATAGGGCAAAGCCGCTGAAGATGCCTCATCTTTAGCTAATATTTGCGGGTTAGTTAACAAGAGTAGAGAGAGGGGGAGAATCAGCCGTGGGTTCATGTTTGCTTCCTTGCTATGATGTTTTATAAAAAAATAATACAAACATCAGGTTAATCTTTTATTACGCATTTTTTTGCACGAACAATGAGCTAAAAAGCCAAAATTAATAATGGCTTACAGTTTTTTGATGTGCGGAACATCGCACAATAACGACTAAAAAAGATAATCAACAAAATCCTTACTAGTCTTACTAGTACGGGAATTAGCGAGCTTTTGGGAAAAGGTAGCAAGGCATGTTGGGAAAAAGTATCAATCAAATCTCGGTTGTTCATCGTTTATATATTGGGTTTGCCGTTCTCACTTTGGTGATAGCGATGGGCGGCGGTGCCGCTTTCTTGCTGGCTCAGCAAATCAATTCAAGTTTCAATACACTTACTGACAACAGTGCAAGAACCCAGTTGCTTGCAAACCAGGTAGGTAGTCAAGCGCTTCGAGCGGGTATCTTGCTGTTAAGTTTGGAAAATGCCAGCAACTTAGATGAGCTGCAAAGTATTAATAGCCAAGCCGATGAATCACTAAATGATCTAGAAAGTCATGTGGCAGAGTTAGAAGCTCATGCCCAAAAGTTTAATATTAATGGGCTTTCGCAGTACTTAAATGACGTTAGCAATGTAGAAAACACCTTGGCCTCACAAGGTGGGCGATTAGCGCAATTACAAAATACTTACCTGCAGCAAGACGAAAAAGTACGTGATGATTTGAGTCAGTTTCTATTTCGCTTGTCTGATTTGAAAAGAATTGTGACCAAAGTGGCTAGCCCCGCGGCTGCTGAAGATTCATATATTGAAGATATTCTCACCATGGTCATGGACCGTTTTGGTTTGATGGAGTTCTTACTATCCAACATGGTGAATACTCGCGACCCGCAAAAAATCGCAGATTTGGTTAAGAAGATTCAATATAATAACCGTGTATTTAACGATGACTTTTCTTCATTAATTGATGAAGTAGAAGGCTTGGCGGACCCTCAAGTCGCGGACTTGGTTGCTGAGTTTAGCCGTCAAGTGAATGACCCAAGCGGTATTGTAGAGCGCTATGTAGATAGCCAAGAGACTATTGCTAATATCGCTATCCAAACTGTAGAAATTAACCGTCAGCTTTCTGGTTTAGATTCTACCGTTACTAAGATTGTTGATTTAGCTAACCAGCAAAGTGAAGTTGCCAGCGAGCAGGGTCGAAGCTTAATTCTTAATGCGCGCTCTATTACCGCGATTGTTGTGCCTTTGGTGATTATTTTTGCTATTGCCGTTGCTTACTGGTTAGCGAGTTTGATTCGTAAACCTCTAGAGCATACCCAATCACACATTCTACGATTGGCTGAGGGTGACTATAGCCAAATCATGAATGGTACATACTCTGGCGAGTTTGCGGTGCTGGTGGCAGCCATTAACCGAATGATTGAACAAGCTCGTGAGGTGTTTAGCCAAATTCAAAGTGCAGCTCACCAACTTAGCGATGTATCGGTTAAAAATAATGAAGCTTCAAGCGTGGTAAAAACCAAGCTTGATAAGCAAACAGCTGAACTGAGTAGTGTAGCAACTGCCGTGACTGAAATGGAGTCGGCAATTAAAGAAGTGGCTTCGAACACCGAAAGTAGCCGCGAGTTGTCGATGTCTGTTGAGAACAATATTGATCAAGGCCAGCAGGTAATGAATCAAAATATCGAAATGATCGATAGTTTAGATGATGCCTTGCAGAGCACTTCTGGCCAAGTGGATAAGCTAGCAGACGCCAGTAAACAAATTGGTTCTATTATCGAAGTGATCGATGGTATTGCCGAGAAAACCAACCTGCTAGCCTTAAATGCTGCCATTGAAGCGGCACGTGCCGGTGAGCAAGGTAGAGGTTTTGCGGTGGTTGCTGATGAAGTGCGCAGCTTGGCTAGCCAAACCACTAAAAGCACTGAGTCAGTGCGGGCAATGATTACTACCTTGCAACGCGAATCAACCCAAGTATTTGATGCAATGGCCGCTAGTCGCGAACAAATGAGTCAGTCAAAAGATCTGGCCGAGAAATCTCGCGAAGCGATTATGACAATCCGTACCGACATGAGCCAAATGCGCGAGATGACCGATCAAATTAGTGTGGCCGCTCAAGAGCAACATCATGTTGCAAGCGAAGTTACGCGTAATGTGAATGTGATTGCCGAGGTAGCAGAAGATAATTTTGAGCAAATAGAGCGAGTTGCTCAATCTAGCCAAGCGCTACAACAACAGGTAAATGATATAGAAACTATGTTAAAACGTTTTATATTGAAGTAAATTAGAGAGCCTTTTGGCTCGGTCTTTTGCGAGTGATTCGCTGAGGTTAGTTTATGTTCAATTTATCGCGTTTGTTGAGTCCCAAAACTCAACAATTGGCTGCTCTGGATTTAGGCAGCAATAGTTTTCATTTAATTATTGCTGACTGGGAAGACGGCGAACTTAAAGTTCGCGATAAAGTGAAAGAAATGGTGCGTTTGGGTTGGGGCTTGCAAGATGATGGTAGCCTCGACGCAGCCGCTTGGAATCGCGCTCAAGCATGTTTAGAGCGCTTTGGTGAGCGCCTTCGCGAGTTTAAGCCTGGCAGTGTTAGAGTTGTTGGCACCAAGACCCTGCGTAGTATTATTGACTCCAATGTCTTCCTACAAGCCGCCGAACAACGCCTTGGCCATCCTGTTGAAGTTATCTCCGGTGAAGAAGAAGCTCGTTTAATTTACCTTGGGGTTGCGCACTACATGGCGCCTACCAACGGCCCACGCATGGTCATCGACATCGGTGGCGGTAGTACTGAAGTCACCCTTGGTGAAGGCATGGAGCTAAAGCTGAAAGAAAGCTTAGACATGGGCTGTGTGTCTATCACTAAACGTTTCTTTAAAAACGGCCGAGTCACCAAAAACCGCTTACTAAAAGCCAGTGTCTATTGTTCACAACAACTATTGCCAGTGGCCGATGACTTCTTAGAACATAGTTGGAATGAGTGTTTAGGTGCTTCTGGCACCATAAAGGCAGTGGCGAAAGTTTGCTTAGAAAACCAATTTTGTGATGGTGAAATTCAACTCAAGGGTTTAGACGCGATTATTGAGCGCTACCTAGAAGCCGGTGAATGCAACTTGCCAATTAAGGGCCTATCGGAAGAGCGTCAGCCGGTATTTTTGGGTGGGGTTGTGGTTTTGCAGGCGCTATTCCAAGCTTTGAGCATTGACACCATGCACGCGGCAGAATCGGCCTTACGTGAAGGCTTGTTATATGAGCTAAAAGGCCGTTTAGAGCATAGCGATATTCGCCCAGCAAGTGTGCAAAAACTGGCCGAGCGCTACCACGTAGACAGCCAGTTTAGCAGCCGAGTAGATAGCACTTGTCAGTTATTGTTAAACCAAGTGGCAGAAACCTGGTCGTTGGATGAAGTAGAAACCACCAAGCTGTTAAATTGGGCTTCGCAACTATTTTTAGTGGGCCTAGATGTAGCACACAGTGATTATCATAAACACGGTGCTTATATTGTGGAGCATGTGGATCTTGCTGGCTTTTCCCGCATCGAGCAACAACAGTTGGCAGCCTTAGTTTTAGCGCATCGTAAGCGCATCCCAGTTAAACAGTTTCCGATGGAAAACGTAGACTTGCTTAAGGCGTGTTTGATTATTCGTTTATCAGTCATCTTTAACCGTGGAAAACGTCGTCAAACACTGCCGGAACTGCAGTTTAGAGCTGCTGGGCAACAAATGAGTTTACTGTTGGATCAAACCTGGCTGCAGAATAATCCTTTAACCCGCGCAGATTTAGAAAATGAGCAGCAATACTTGAGCCAGATAGATTATAAGCTAGATATTATTGAGCTCTAAAAAACAAAATGCAGTTCAATGGTGAGTTTCACCAGAACTGCATTTCACGTATTGAAAGCCCGCACTGCAGTGCGGGCTTTTTTATTAACGGTCTTTGTTGGTTGCGCTAATTTTGTGAATCGCTAAGTCAGCGCCGTGGAATTCGTCTTCTTCAGAAAGACGCAAGCCAGCAACTTTATCTACAATGCCGTAAACAATCACACCACCGATTAGAGCTACGGCCACACCAGCAAGGCTACCGATGATTTGGCTAATTAGCGATACGCCGCCTAAACCGCCTAGCGCTTGGCTACCGAAGATACCTGCGGCAACACCGCCCCAAACACCACATAAGCCGTGAAGTGGCCAAACACCCAATACGTCATCTAGGTTAGAACGCTGTTGTAACCAAGTGAATACCCAAACAAACAAGGCTCCAGCTACACCACCGGTTACCAACGCGCCAATGGGATGCATGAGATCTGAACCGGCACACACTGCTACTAGGCCAGCTAATGGACCATTGTGAACAAAACCAGGGTCATTGCGTCCAACCACTAGCGCAACAATCGTTCCGCCAACCATTGCCATTAAGGTATTAACTGCCACTAAGCCGCTGATGCCATCCATGGTTTGTGCAGACATTACGTTAAAGCCGAACCAGCCAACGGTTAGTACCCAAGCACCTAAAGCTAAGAATGGAATGTTTGAAGGGGCAAATGCCACGCCTGGCTTTCTGCCTTTACGTGCGCCAAGCACCTTAATCGCAACTAGCGCTAACCAACCACCCATTGCGTGTACTACTACCGAGCCGGCAAAGTCATGGAAGGCTGCACCAAACTGTGCTTCTAGCCAAGCTTGGAAGCCAAAGTTACCGTTCCAAATAATGCCTTCGAAAATTGGGTAAACCAAACCAACAATTAATGAAGAAGCGATTAAGAATGGGTAGAACTTACCACGCTCAGCGATACCGCCCGAGACAATGGCTGGAATGGCAGCCGCAAAGGTAAGTAAGAAGAAGAACTTCACCAGCTCGTAGCCGTTTCCTTCAGCGAGTACTTCTGCACTATTAAAGAAGTGGCTGCCGTAGGCTAGGTAGTAGCCAATAACAAAGTAAGCTACGCCAGAAAAAGCGAAATCAGTAATGATTTTAACCAAGGCATTCACTTGGTTCTTGTGGCGAACCGTACCTACTTCTAAAAAGGCAAAGCCTGCGTGCATGGCTAGAACCATAATGGCACCTAGCAGAATGAATAAAGTGTTTGCGCTCTGCGACAATACGTCGATAGCGTCACTAATATTATCCATTAAAAATACTCCCTAATATGTTTTCTTTTAGTATTGCTTGCGCCAAAAGTAAGCAATTATCAGACCTTTTTTGTCAGTTTGAAAACAGAAAAGCACTAAGTTGATGCAATTAAAGGCTTTTAACTTGATGATAACAATGGCTTTACATGTTTTGGTGCTAATTTGGTGCGTAATTTCAATTGCTCAATTTACTATTTGAACCTATTTGGTGCGTGTGTGTTTTATCTTGGTGCTTTGGGTGGGGGTGATAGATCAATTTAAAAAGCTGTACCTCGAACTTCATTCATCGACCATAAAGAATGGCTCAGTTTAGTTCAGCTTCGAAAAACGAAGGCTTTGTTAGTGGCCTTTACGTGAGCTAATGAATAGTTCTGTTACTTACTCTGGTCTTACTAAGGCAAGGTGGAGCATATTTTCTATAATGAATTGAATCGTCGGAAAAAAGACATAGGGGTGGCAATGGGCCAATGGCATGAGTTTTATCGAGCGGCCAACTTTGTAGAAGCGCGATTACTGCAAGGTATGCTAAGCAAAATGGGCATTGAGAGCCGTGTTGATGGAGAGTACGCAATGGCCGCAGCTGGCGAGCTCCCTATGGACGTTGTACAAGTCACTTTGATGGTGGAGTTAGCCCAGTGGGATAAAGCCAAGCAAGCAGTTAAAGAATACGAAGTAAATAGTGTGGCCGAATGGACATGTGCTAAGTGCCAAGAAATAAACCCTGGAAGCTTTGATTATTGCTGGTCTTGCGAGCAAGAAAAAAGCGCAAAATAACACTCAAAAAGATGCGCTTGTTGGTACTTAGTGGTATGCTTAAAAAGTATACAGCTAGGATGGCTGCTCCAGTAAATGTTATGTTGAGGATATCCAATGGCTATCAATCAGGTTTCAAGCTCCGTTTCTCCGTCCGATTTTTATATGGATCAAGCGAAGAAGCGCCAAGAAGAACAAGATGAAAAACTTGCTTCTGGTAAGCGTATTAACACGGCGGCAGATGATCCTGCAGGCTTACAGATTTCTAATCGCTTAACCACTGGTATTAGCGAGCAAGAAGCTTACGCTAATATCTATCAAAACCAAGTTAGCCTTAACAATATTGAATCTGCTCAACTACAGGGCACTACCGAGCTATTGCAGCAGAACCAAGCGTTGGTTGTACAAAGTGGTAATGGTATTTATAACTCTGACGATATTGCCGCTTTGCAAGCTCAAGTTGATGCCAACACTGCCGCTATTCCCAACGCCACCGATCTTGGCGTAGATAATGTTGATCTTAACGATCCTGCCACAGCTCAAGCAGCGTTGCAGGGGGGCCAGCAAACTACCGATGCCAATCAAGCTGAACTGGGTGCGTCTAGTAATGCGGCAGAGTCTGCTTATCGCTCTACCCAAGCTGCCATCGAGGCACAAAGCGCAGCGCGTTCTCGCATACTAGATACCAACTATGCGCAATCAACTTCGCAACAAGCCCAAAACGATGCCTTGTTGCAAAGCTCTATTCAGTCTTACCAACAACAATTGGCCTCCAAGAACATTGAGAAGCTTATCTAGCTTGTTCTAACGCAACAAACAAACGGCGTGGCACTGGTAAAGTGAACGCCGTTTTTTAATGGAGGTAATAATGAGTCAGTCGATTCACGGGCATCAAGTGATGCAGTTGATGTTAGAACAAGGTGGTAGTTTCACTTCTGCGTCTCTAGAGGCGTTAATGAAAGAAACATTTGGTGAAGACAGTGAGTACCATACTTGTCGTCAAAAAGGCATGAACGCCCAGCAATTGATCGTGTTCTTAGCAGAACGTGGCAAGTTCATCGAAGCAAAACAAGGCTTTACTACTGCTGAATCAAAGATCTGCTCTCACAAATAAACCTTCCTTATATGGGCCATTTCAGGCCCTTTTCATATATAAACGACTATTAATTTAGTTATAACTGATATTACTTACTATTTATCACTCTTACGGTGTTTAATTCATCTTTCTTTGCTGTTTTCCCATCTTATCTGGAATAAACATCTATAATTTCTTATGCACCTAGGCTTTTTGTCTTAACGGAATAAGTAGTTTAATTTAATAAGATTTCTAACAATATTTAAACATGTGTTTTAATTGTTTGGGGCTTGTTTAACAACAAAGAAGTAATTTAAACATTCAGTTGATGGTGCCGATACATAAGCTATCGATACTTGTATTTACATGGAGTGGTATAAATGGATTTGGCTAGACGTCTAAAAATAAGCCATAAGGTTGGGATCTTGGCGGCAATTGCTGTTGTTGGGTTTGCAATCTACTTGGTAAACAACATGCAAGTTCAGCAACAAAGCCAGTTCAATATTGAACAAATCAGAGATCAGTACTTCCCAGCCTTAGACACCGCAACGGTTGCGCAAAACACCCTATATAACGTAGACCAATTGCTACAAACAGCAGTAACCACCGGTGAAGAAGAATCATTGGATGCGGCTGATGAGCAAAATCAGCTGTTAAACGATAAGCTAAATGAGCTAATTACAATTCTGCCTAGCGCTAGGCAAGACGTAGAACAATTGCAAAGCCTACAAAATAAGTATTACGGCCAAGCTAGAGGCATTGCCATGAGCTTGGTGGATGGCAGTGCCGACTTTGCCACTTTACCTGCCAAGGCAGAGCGCTCCGCCGCTGTACTGCAAGAGCTGACTCAAGGTTTGGCAAGTTTGCGGGTAAACACCGAAAAAGCCTTTAACGAAACCATAGATGGCACCATTGCGAGTTCTCAGTCTGCGGTTACCACTGGTATTATTTTGGGCGTGGCCACCATTGTAGTGGTTATCTTTGTCGGCATTATGACCACTCGCAGTATTGTTAACTCGATTGCCCAAGTGACTTCATCATTGCGTGAAATCGCCGAAGGTGAAGGGGACCTTACCGTTCGTGTTGACTACGACGGTAAAGATGAAATAGCCACGCTGGTTCATTGGTTCAATCAGTTTATTAGTAAGATGCAAATTAGCATTGCTACAACCACCGAAACCGTGCAAGCCCTTCAAGATGTGTCTACTCGCTTAATGGAAACCAGTAAACATACTGCGAGTAGTATCGAGTCTCAAAATCACTCGGTAGATGCAGTCAGTGCGGCAATTCAAGAAATGACCGCTAGTGTGCACCATATTGCTGACTTTGCCTCGCAAGCTTCTCAAGAAGCGTCTTCTGCAAACAGTTCCGCGCAAGAAGGCAACCAAGTTGTAGAAAATACCATCTCAGTAATTAACGATTTAGCTGAAGAAGTGAACGGTACGGCACAAGCGATTAACCAGCTTGAATCTTATACCAGCAATGTAGGTGTGATTTTAGATGCGATTCGCGGCATTGCAGAGCAAACCAATTTGCTAGCCTTGAATGCTGCTATTGAAGCAGCACGTGCCGGCGAACAGGGACGAGGCTTTGCGGTAGTAGCCGATGAAGTTCGCACCCTTGCCTCGCGCACCCAAGACTCGACTCAAGAAATTCAACAAGTATTAGAAGAGCTACAAAAAGGCTCAGGGTCGGCTGTTGAAGCAATGAACCGTGGTATTGAACAAGCCGGCTTAAGTGTTGAGCAATCTGCCCAAGCGGGTAAATCACTAATGGATATCACCGGTAAGGTGGAATCCATTCATGCTGTGAACGAGCAAATTGCAGCAGCAACAGAAGAACAAACTAAGACCTCGGATCTCATTCACAACAGCGTGAATGACATTCAACAAATATCTCTCGCAGTGGCAAAAAGTTCTAGCGAAATAGACAACGTTAGCGAGGATGTAAGGCAAGTAACTCAACGATTAAGTGAAGTTATTAGCCAATTTAAAGTGTAAATAAAAAAACTATAAAAGAAAGGAGATGCCCCATGGATTTAAGGGCGTGGCAGGCGTTACCAATATGCTTATTGAGTGGCGCAGTAATGGCAGACGAAGCTCTCGAGCAACGAGTAAATGATCTCGAGCAAGAGGTGCAGGTTCTAAGAGAACAAAATCAAGATAATGCCTTTGATAGAATCAGCTTTAACGGTTTCTACAGCGTGGGCATCAATCAAGCTAACAATAACCTAGGCTATGCCGGTTCTACCGATGAGTACGATTTTAATAATCTTACTTTGGTGGGCCTACAGGGTGACTTTGCTTTAGCCGACAGTACCAGTGTAACGGTGCAGTTAGTGGCACGTGGTGAAGATGACTTTAGCCCAGATGTTGAATGGGCTTACTTAAAGCACACCTTTGATAACTACATTACAGTGCGTGGCGGTAAACTTCGCTTACCTATGTATATGTACTCTGATTATCTAGAAGTGGGTTACGCACAACCGTGGGCTCGCCCGCCAGAAGAAGTATATGGTTTTGTGCCATTTAACTCTTTTGTTGGTGTTGATGGTAGCTACGACTTTGAGTTTGATAACTCAACCCTAACGGTACAGGGCTTTTGGGGACAGTCGGAAGAAGATGGCACTGACTATGATGATATCTTAGGTGCTAACTTAACTTGGGCCATTGATGACTTTACATTACGTGCGGTATACGGCGTAACAAAAATCACTGTGTCACCAACCAACCAACCTGACGCACAGGTACTTGAAGATAAAAACAAGTCTGACTTCTTAGGGCTTGGATTTAGCTATGACAATGGTTCATTGCTAGTGGTGTCGGAAGCTACGCGTGCAACTGTTGAAGGCGGTTATTCAGATGTAGATTCTGGCTACCTCACCTTGGGTTACCGCTTTGGCAAAGCCATGCCTTATGGCACGGTTGCTGGTATGAAAACTCAAGATGATGACGAGCGCGTGGATATTCAGCTACCCGTTGGCCCAGGTGGCTCTTTAGTGCCAGTGGACTCTTCATTCATCTACAGCGGTAAACGTACTTCGTACTCTTTAGGTTTGCGTTACGATTTACTGTCTAACCTAGCAGTGAAGTTTGACGCTACTTTAGTGAATGGCTTTGGTGATACTAACGGCTTGCTTGAAAGCAAAGTGGCTGGTGCAACCGAAGATAGCACTACGGTTTACAGCATTGTATTTGACGGCGTATTTTAGGAGGAGTCATGAAAAAACTATTGTTGGCTCTGTCTTTGAGCGTATTTAGTCTAAGTAGCTTGGCTGCTCCGGTAGTAATAGCAAACCCTGCAGGCCCTGATGCTTTATCAAAAGCAGAAGTGAAAAAGTTGTTTTTAGGTAAGCTTAAAAAGCTACCTAATGGCACACCACCAGTGGTGATTGAATATAAAGAAGGCGACGCATTACGTGCTAGCTTTCACGATGCTGCAACCGGTAAAAGTGAAGCCCAGCTTCAAGCTTATTGGTCAAAGTTAATCTTCACTGGTAAAGCTAAGCCGCCTAAAACGGCTGCTTCTCCGTCAGTTGCTGTGTCAGAAGTTGCTGGCAATGCCGCTGCTATAGCCTATGTTGACGAAGCGGATGTAACCGATGCAGTAAAAGTCGTTTATAAACCGTAAATAAAGCTAAGCTATAAAAGAGTCAGGGTGTTATGCTCTGGCTCTTTTTTATTTCTTAGACAAAATAGTCGTTATTTAGTGAGTTAGCCAATGGATATGTTATCAGCAGCAGTGATGTTGTTTTTGATTATGGATCCGCTAGGAAACCTTCCAGTGTTCCTTAGCATGGTCAAACATCTTGACCCCAAACGTCGGCGAATCGTTTTACTACGAGAGCTGGTGTTTGCCCTTACTGTTATGTTTGCCTTTTTGTTTGCTGGTGAGCAAATCCTCGGTTTCTTAAATCTTCGACAAGAAGCGGTAAGCCTTGCTGGCGGGATAATTCTATTCCTTATTGCCTTGAAGATGATTTTCCCTCAGCCCGGTGGTGTTGCTGGTCTCGCTGCGGGTGAAGAGCCCTTTTTAGTGCCGATGGCCATCCCAATGATTGCCGGACCTTCGGTACTTGCATCGTTAATGCTGCTGGCAAATCAAGATGGAAGTCGGATGCTAGATTGGTCTTTGGCGCTACTCATTGCTTGGGGCATTAGCGTAGTGATCTTCTTATTTAGTGGGGTGCTTCTAAAACTGCTAGGAGAGAAAGGATTAAAAGCCATGGAGCGTTTAATGGGCATGTTGCTTATTATGCTTGCGGTGCAAATGTTCCTTGATGGAATAGCCGATTATTGGCAATCACTATAAGCAGAATGGCTAGCCTTGCGGATTCCAGCTTTAAACTGGTAATCCGCAAGTGTATTAAGCCTGTTGATCTCTAAAGAAAAATTAACCGCGAAAGATTAACAGATCCTAGTAAGGGTGATTAATACCTAAACGAAAAATGCTGTCATCGCCGCTGGTAGCAAAATCTCCACGTAACACCACCCCTTCCAGCATTACTCTAAGGCTCCCGCCTATGCTGTATTTCATATCTTGGTGTAAGGTTGCCAAGTTGTATTCATCGGCCACTCGGCCAATTTCAGCAAAGGCGACCCAGTACCAAGCTGGTACGTTAAACCAATTTACAATCGGCACTTTAGGCAGCGGGTTCCAGTTGGGTGTAAAGCGGTATTCTGCCGAATAATAGATCATCGAACGGTCGTGATAACGAGCGGTTTCATAGCCTTTGAGCCTGTCCATCCCCCCTAAGCGGGAGCCAGCAAACCAGGCAGGGCGATGATATTGCTGTTCGCCATTGTTGTAGGAACTGTGGTTCCAAGTGGGTGTATCAGAGGTGGCAAAGCCAAACGCCAATACTTGGCTTTGTGCCCAAGAGGTTTTTGGTAAACTGATGTACTTAGAGGCCGAAAGTTCCCACATCGTCCACGAAGGTCGCTCACTACCGCCCCAATCACGGCTTACATTTAAGCGCTGTCGGCTACCTGCTGTTGGGTTTTGATGGTAGTTACGATTATCGTACTCAAGTTCTAAGGTAAGGCCCGCCGAGGTATTCGAATCTTGCAGTTGGTTATATTCACTAACGTCTTGTTTCCAATAAAAAGGTTCAAGTTGAATAATGGTGCGGCCGCTGGTGAGTGGGTTCCATTCTTTCGCGCCTGCTTCGTAACCTTCCATTACTTCACCGCGGTTCACTCTAAAGGTGTGAACTGCTGAGTTTTTACCGTGGCCTAGAGGCAGTAAATAGCGAAATCTAAAGCGATACTCTTGGCCTTTGCTGTGGGTATAAACACGGTTCTCTTGGCTTGAATCATTACTACCTGCTCGCTCTCCTGGGTAATCCGAATTACCGTTAATATATTGCGGATCACGAGTAAAATTAGTTTGATACAAAGTGGTATCAAAAAAGATCCGGTCAGCAAAAGGCATTTGATAGTCACCGCTATACAAAAAGCCCATCCAGCTATCGTTACTGGTTACTGTCGCCGTTGCCACCATGCTAGAGCTGGGCTGAATATGCCCTGCCGCGCCAACGCCAATACCCACGCCCCACTGAAGGTTTTCGGTGTAATAGGCATAGGGTAGTACTTGGGTCCAAGCTCCGCTGCGTTGATGTTTAGCATCATCAATGACCGTAACGCTCATCGCCCAACTAGGCAGACTTACAAAGCAAATACTCGCCAATAGTAACTGGCGTGTAATCAAGAGTCTTTCCCAGTCATACGTTTGTGAATTTGCCACATAGCAAAAAAGCCAAAGAACAAAATTTGTAGATTATCACCCTTCTTCAACACGCCAGCTTCAACTAAAGTACCGCGAATGGATAACAGCTGAACGCCGTGCAGCAATAACAAAAAGCCACCCACTAGCGGCAATATCCAATTGTATGGTGGAACAAAAATAATTGGGCTGAGTAGCATTGCTAACCACATGGCAGCCATAAACAGTTTGCCAATTTTAATAAACATAAATAAGGCTCTTAAGTTAGTTGGTATAAACGGTAGCTTACTTGGCCTGCTTGTTTTTCTTTTATGCAGTGCCAGTTTGCGGGTAATTGGGGCTCGTTGGCTTCGTTCTCAAATTCAAGATAAACCAGGGCGTCGGGTTTTAGCCAGCCATTGTCATTTAACATTGCGCAGCTAGGTGCTAGTAGCTCGCAACGAAACGGCGGGTCAATAAATACTATGTCGTAGGCTTCGCTTGGTGTTTGCTTTAGCCATTGCAGGGCATCTTGATTTATTAGCTTTGCTTGCTCGCTGCTAAGTTCTAACACTTGTAAATTGGCCTTAAGCTGCTTAGCGGCTTGCGCATCTTTCTCTACAAAGGTGGTAAAACTAGCAAAACGCGACAAGGCCTCAAAACCTAAGCTGCCGCTTCCAGCAAAAAGATCTAAGCAATGGCTGTTGTGCAAATAGGGGCTTAACCAGTTAAATACGGTTTCTTTAACTCGGTCGGTCGTTGGGCGTAAGCCTTGGCTATTCAGCACCTTGAGCTTTCGCCCGCGCCATTGACCGGCAATTATGCGTACCTGACCGCTGCCATTATTAGATTTGTTACTTTGATTTGAATGTTTTCTTGAGGAAAGCCGTGCCATTTACTTAGACCATTGAGAAACTGTGATAATATCCGAGCAATATTGATTGGACGTTGGCATTGTAACAGCCAACGTCGTTTACTGGTAAAAAAGGTTTTGCAGTAATGGCAAAAAAGAAGGGCCTATTTTCTTGGTTTGGCCGAAAAAAAGATGACGAGCAACAACAATCAAGCGATCCCGCCGCAGAACAACAAGATACTCAGCAAGCTGAGTTAGACGCGCAAGCAGAACGCGAAGCACAGGCAGAACGCGAAGCCCAAGCAGAACGCCAAGCGCAAGCAGAACGTGAAGCACAAGCAGAACGCGAAGCCCAAGCAGAACGCGAAGCACAAGCAGAACGCGAAGCACAAGCAGAACGCGAAGCCCAAGCAGAACGCGAAGCTCAAGCTGAACGCGAAGCTCAAGCAGAGCGAGAAGCCCAAGCAGAACGTGAAGCACAAGCAGAACGCGAAGCCCAAGCAGAACGTGAGGCCCAAGCAGCACAAGAGGCCGAACTAGCGGCACAGGCTGAACAAGAAGCCGAGCTAGCTGCAGCGTCGCAAGCTGCTGAGCCAGTGAAAAAAATGGGCTTGTTTGCCCGTTTGCGTGCTGGCTTAAGGCGCACCCGTAAGAATTTTGGTTGGGGTTTCTTTTCTCTCTTTAAAGGGCGAAAGATTGATGATGAGCTGTTTGAAGAATTAGAAGAACAGTTATTGGTGGCAGATGTTGGCGTTGATACCACGTTAAAGATTATCGAAAACCTCACCAGTCACGTTAAACGTAGCGACCTACAAGATGGTGAAGCCTTATACCAGCAACTAAAACTCGATATGGCAAGTATGCTTAATCAAGTTGAAGCGCCTTTAGATTTAGATAGTAGCGACGGACCGTTTGTTATCTTAATGGTTGGGGTTAATGGTGTGGGTAAGACCACCACCATTGGTAAGCTTGCCAAGCAATATCAAAGTAAGGGTAAATCGGTGATGTTGGCCGCGGGTGATACTTTCCGCGCCGCAGCGGTAGAGCAGCTGCAAGTGTGGGGTGAACGTAATCAGATCCCGGTAATTGCACAACACACTGGCGCCGACAGTGCTTCGGTAATTTTCGATGCTTTTCAAGCAGCTAAGTCACGAAATGTAGATGTATTGATTGCCGATACAGCAGGTCGCTTGCAAAATAAAGCGCATCTAATGGAAGAGTTGAAGAAGATTGTACGAGTAATGAAAAAGCTCGACGATGCCGCTCCTCATGAAATTATGTTAACTATTGATGCCAGCACTGGCCAAAATGCCATTAGCCAAGCTAACTTATTTAACCAAGCGGTGGGCTTAACGGGTTTAACACTTACCAAGTTAGATGGCACCGCTAAAGGTGGGGTAATTTTTGCCTTAGCCGACAAGTTTGCTTTGCCTATTCGTTATATTGGTGTGGGTGAAGGCATTGATGATTTACGCGAGTTTGAGTCACAACCCTTTGTTGATGCGCTATTTAGCAGCGAAGAGAGTGAAGAGGCGTAGTTAAGCGCTGCCTAAACAGTAAAAAAGGTCTAGGAATGATCCGGTTTGAGCAAGTAAGTAAAATTTATCCAGGTAGCCAGCGAGCCTTACAAAAAGTCTCGTTTCAACTAGAACAGGGAAAAATGGCCTTTTTAACCGGCCACTCTGGCGCAGGAAAAAGTACCTTGCTCAAACTTATCACCGCCATGGAGCGCCCCAGCGACGGTAAAGTATGGGTAAATGGCGATGATATTAGTCGTATCACTCATCGAAAAATTCCTTATCTTCGCCGTCAAATGGGTGTGATTTTTCAAGATCACAAACTGCTAATGGACCGCACGGTATTCGACAATGTTGCTCTGCCTTTAGTGATTGAAGGCTATAGCATGGGCAATATTAAACGCCGTGTTGCCGCTGCCCTCGATAAAGTGGGGCTGTTAGATAAAGCTAATTGCACTCCGGTTATTCTCTCTGGTGGTGAGCAGCAGCGAGTAGGCATTGCGCGCGCTGTAGTCAACAAACCTGCTATTTTGATCGCCGATGAGCCAACTGGTAACTTAGACCCAGCATTGTCCTTAGAGATTTTCCGCTTATTCGAAGAGTTCAACCGCGTGGGTGTTGCGGTACTTATCGCAAGTCACGATTTAAGCCTAATCGCTAAAATGCACTATCAGCGACTTATTCTCCAAAATGGTCAGTTGCTTAATGCCTCTCAAGCAGAGGAGGTGCAGTAATGGCTGGCGCTAAACCGCAAGTGAAAGTCGCGTTTCCGGTACGCTTTATGATGTTTTGGGTACGCCATCTACAGCAATGTATTGCCAGCTTAGGCGAGCTTTGGCGCACCCCTGCTAGCTCAATGCTTACTTTAGCGGTAATCGGCGTTTGTTTGGCTTTGCCTGCAAGCTTTTATTTGGCCACCAAAAATGTTCAACAGCTTACTGCTTACTGGAAAAGTGATGCTCAAATTAGTTTGTTTCTAAAACAAAACGTTACCGAGCAACAGCGCGATTTATTGCAAAAAAATATATCCAGTATGCAGCAAGTGGCCGCTGTAGAGCTGGTTACCAAGCAACAGGGCTTGGCCGAGTTTCAAGCCAACAGCGGCTTTGAAGACGTACTTGCTTTATTACCAGAAAACCCCTTGCCCGATGTATTGCTGGTGCTGCCAAGTGCCGAGTACAGTTCAGCTAGCGCTGCAAAAACCTTACTCGACAGTTTGCAAGAGCATAGCTTGGTTGAAGAAGGCCGTTTAGATGTTGAATGGCTTCAACGTTTAGACACCATTGTAAGCATGCTGCAGCAAGCCGCTTGGCTGCTGATTATACTGTTGCTCACTGCGGTGGCTTTAATTGTAAGTAATACCCTGCGATTAAACATTCTCAATCGTCGTAACGAAATCGAAGTTATGAAGTTGGTCGGCGCCACCGACGCCTTTATTCAACGGCCGTTTTTATATACCGGATTTTGGTTTGGCATTGTAGGCGGCTTAATGGCTTGGGTATTGTGTAATATTCTGCTTATTTGGACCGAGTACGCCCTGCAGCAAATCGGTTTGTTGTACCAACAAGACATTTACCTCTCGGGTCTAAGCATTCAAGAGTTTGGCTGGTTAATCTTATTTGCAACTTTACTGGGTTTAGGTGCATCATGGTTCTCGGTAAATCGCCATATTAAGCAGATAGAGCCGAGCTAGTGCTGTATGCAGGCAAGCATTACACTTGTCTGCTTTATTGCGTTTCGCCTCTCGGCGACATCATTTTCTTTGAACAGCCAAAGAAAACGAAGCAAAAGAAAGGCTGCCCCACATTATCTTTTTTCCTCGTTACTCAGTGCCAAGCGCGCCTGTGCAACTCGCTACGCTCAAACAATGCTCGGCTTAATCGCTTAGCACTTGCGTGACTCGGCGATAATGAATGGGAGGGAAGAGTAAACAAGAGAAAACTATATTTATTGAGCTAGTTGTGGTTATTAAAAGTATTGTTAGAGCATGATTGTTTTAGGCTTTTTAATACTTGCTGGCTTATCTGTGTATAGTAATCCAGCTACCTTACAAGGTTGCTAAGCTTGCAGGGTCGCAATAATCAAATGTTGTATGCTCATGGAGGAGTTATGCCATTTACTATTGGTTTTAAAACTTCTAAGTTTGATGTCTCTAAAGAAGATGAGAATCCGATCAATCCCATCTATGGACAGTCGTTACTGGTTTGGCTTGAAAAAGAGCTTCCTACTGAACTTGGTTTTGATCATCCTGATGCAGAAGATTGGGGGTGGTATAGTCTTCTTGAATGGAAAGGACGAGAGTATTTAGTTGGGGCTATTGCTTATTTTGAAGATGGCGACGATCCAACTTCTGAGCTTGAGTGGGTATTCCAAGTTGATAAACATCGCTCATTTACTGAAAAGTTACTTGGACGAGAAAAGATGACTGCATCTGATGAGTGTTTACAATATTTCAAGTTACTCTTTGAAAAATCATGTGAATTTAATTGCGTAGCACTTGAAACCAGCATATAACAAGGCAATCGAGTTGGACAAAAACAACTGGCTTTTGTTCGTGCCTCACAAAGTATAGCCAGGTATTTTTTGTCACTTATTGCTGCGATATATTACTGATTGATATTCGGAGAAAGAATGGAACTACGAGAAATTTCCCCGGCTGAAAATGCTACTGCTGAAGAATTTCTTCAAGTTGCCTACCCTGAGCAAAGAAAGATCGCGGAACGTATCCGAAAGCAGAAACAAAATGGAGAACGTACTCTGCCATCCGCAACGCTTGTAGATGATTCCGTACTGCTCAATCATGAGTTTCGTAAAGCTTTGATAGACAAAGTTGCCTCATTGGTGGACGAAAACCTTTTTGGTCGTTCCGAAATGTGCCAGCAATTTGCAATGTTGCTCAGTTTAGCCTTGAATCATATTGGTATTTACTCAAAGGTCATGCTTGGAAAAGCAACATACAGTAATGGTTTTTCGTGGGTGCATTATTGGGTTGCAACTAAAGATGAAATTGTTGACGCCAATACAGATAGTATGGCCGAAAATCCAGTTGTGCCAAACGGCTTAACACCTCCGCCTTATTGGGGGAGTATGTTTAATGTCCCAAAAGACCGCAAACTTAAACCCAAGTCTAATGCGAAAACCCCAAGGGACACAGATGTTAAAGACATTTGGTGGCCAGAACTAAAAGAGTGGGTTTCGCAATATAACAATTCAAATCCAGCCGGCCGCTAATGTGCTCGCTCATTGAGGTATAAACTCCTAAGTCTTAAGGCGTTTTGTCTCAAATTATTTACTATTGCTAATCCGGTGCCAACTTCCGCTTCCATTTATCGCTCTTCCAGCGGCGCCAGTTTATTTGGCTACGTAGGAACTCGTCTACCATGCCTGCGAGTAACACCGCATATAAACCATAACCTAGGTAAACTCCGGTAAAGTAGGCCAGTGGTACTGAGAATAGCCAAGTAACCGCAATGGCGTTACCGGTAACAAACACTGCGTCACCACAACCGCGCAATACATTGCCGCTGATTATATTAATTGCCCTTAGCGGTTCGTTAAGGCTGTGAATCAAACATACCACCACGCCTAGGGCGAGTACTTCTGGGTTACTGGTAAATAAACCCAGTAAGCTTTGGTGAAAGATAAAGATAATGCTGGCAACAATAGCCACCGCTATTAAGCCCCAGCGCATGCCTTGGCGCATTTGTTGGTGGCAGCGTTCAAAATGGCCAGCACCTGCAAGTTGGGTTACCAGCATGGTATTGGCAATGCCTATTGCTACCAGCATCATGGTGCAGTAAACATAGATATTGAGTGCGTAAATGCGCACAGTGAGAGAGGTTTCGCCTAGCTGTACAATCATCAAGTTCATGACCATCACAAAGCTTTGGTAAGAAAATGGCTCTAGCGCTGAGGGCACGGCAATTTTTAGAATAGGCTTTAAGCTAAGGCTGGGCTGTTTTAAGGCGTCAGCCAAAGGCAATTTCACTTTAATCAGAAATAGCACCACCACTAAACTAAAACTTAAGCTAAGCACCCAAGCAATTAAACTCGCAATGGCCACCCCGGTTACGCCCATTGGGCTTACACCAAACCAACCCAGCACTAATATTCCGTTACCCACGATGTTGGTGACCAGCATCAGCGCTGCGGAGATAGTGTTCCAGTGGGATTGCCCGTAACTATTACAGATATTGGCCAGCGTCATGCGTAGGCCCATAAAGCCGACACCTGCGCCAGCTAACACCAAGTACTCTGCGGCCAAGTCACTCATTGCAGGTGGTAGGCTCATCCAATGACCGATGTTATTGGCTTGGGTAACAAAAAATAGGCCACACAGTAAACCCGCTAACACTCCTAAGATAAGCAGGCCTGCCAGCATTAAATTTGCGCGAGGGTAGTTTTGCTTGCCCATGTATTGTGAGGCTAAACTGGCACCTGCAATGCCAGTGGCGGAAAAGAACACGATGGCCATGGAAAACCACGGCATTACTGCGCCTACCGAGGCCGCGGCTTGGTCTGATACTTGGCTAAGAAAGAGTGCGTCAAACACCGGTACCGACATGTTTAGCATAAACTCGCCAAAGATCGGCAGAGCCATGCCAAATAGGCCTTTTTGTAAGGTTTTACTTTGAGTATTAGAAGGCATGCTGACCACAAACTAGCAAGAAATTGCGCTTATACTAGGCACTTCCTAGTAACTAGGCCTTTATGTAAATCAACTTTATGTTTATGAAAGTTAATTTAGTTGGTTGGCCCACTGCCATATTACCACTAGCAGCAAAAATAAGGTGGTTGATTGCCAAAAACGCACCGGATTACGCTCGATTAAGGGTTTGGCTTGATAGCTGGCTTTAAGTTTGGGGTTGGCATGTTGTAAGTCATGAATAAGCTCCGACAAACTCTGATAACGCTGCTGTGGTTTAGGGTGGCAGCCTTGCTCTAAGGCGGCGTCTAACCAGTCGGGCATGTCATTGCGGAAATGCTGAATGTTTTGATAATGCCAGTCGCTGTAATTTCGCTGAGCAATGTGCTCACGGCTGGCTTGTTTGTTGGGCGGGCATGCAGGGTTTCACTGACGCGGCATTGGGCGATTTTATTACCAAGCGACATTAGCGGAGGAATTGGCATGTGTAATATATTCTATTCAGTGACGTGATTTACACGCAGGCAGAACAGTTCAATTCAATTCAATGTGTTGGCCCTAGAGGACTGGCATCTAGCCTAATTTTTTTATTGTTGAATAAAGCGATGAGCACTTAAGCTTCTAGTCGTTTGAAGTGGTTTTCTAGCCATGCCTCTATGGCATTTTCAGGTAACGGTTGACTAAATAGGTAGCCTTGCATTTTCTTGCAACCAAGTTGTCGTAGATAGTTGGCTTGTAGCTCGGTTTCGATGCCTTCTGCGATCACCTCTAATTGATAGTGTTCAATTAGCGTGAAGATAATATCAATCATGGAATTATCTGTCGCTTCTCCAATCGCTTGCACGAAGCTACGATCAATTTTAAGAATGTCTACAGGGAAGCTCATTAGCTGATTGAAAGCGGTATAACCGGTACCAAAATCATCTAAAGATAAGCGCAGTCCCAGCGCTTTCAGCTTGTTTAAAGCCAGCAGCGTTTTCTCATTTATATCAACGAGGCTTGTTTCGGTAATTTCTAGCTCTAAGTACTTCGCCTGAACGTGATATTTGCCAAACAGTGCTTTAAGTTGCTGAGGAAACTGGTCGTTTTGTAATTCCATTGCAGAGACGTTTACCGCAATAGAGCCGTTAAATTGGTGACGCGTTTGCAACTGCTCTAACTTACTAATAGCCCGTTCTAGTACCCACATGTCAATTCTCTTGATTAAGCCACAGCTCTCTGCGATTGGGATAAAGCGATCTGGCCCAATGCCTTTGCTTTGCAAGGCAGGGCAGCGTATTAATACTTCAAAGCCAACGGTTTGCAGCGTGTCGGCATCAATGACGGGTTGGTAGACTAATTGGAAAGTTTGCTCCTGCAAGCTTAGTTCAAGTGTATCTTCAATCATCGCACGTTCGCGCATCGCTCTCGCAATATCTTCATTGAAGAGCTGGAAGCGATTCCTGCCCCGCTTTTTGGCTTGGTACATTGCTGCGTCGGCGTGGTTGAGGATGCTCTCTAGGCTCTCGCCATCCTGCGGGATTAGAGCAATACCTATACTGGCATGTACAGGGTGATTGTGGCCGTTGACTTCAATACCGTTTTTTAAAATATCTAAGATTCGTTGAGCCACCTTCGCTGCAATCTCTGGAGAGCGTAGGTTGTTGAGAATTACTGCAAATTCGTCTCCGGCTAAGCGAGATACGTGGCGTTGGTCTCTCTTAACTACAGTGTCATTTGGCCTAACTGTATTCACCAGTTTTGCTGCAAACAGCTGAAGTAGTCGGTCTCCTTCATTGTGCCCATAGTGATCGTTAACTCGCTTAAAGTTATCTAAGTCAATGTAAAGTAAAGCTGAGGTACTTCCCTCTTGGCTTGCTCGAGCGATATGGCGCTGTAATTGTTGATGAAAACTTTGTCGGTTAGAGAGCCCGGTAAGCGAGTCGGTTTCGGCCTGCTCATAAAGTAGGTCAAACAGCTCTAGGTAGCCGTTGTTAAGTTGGGCTACTTCATTTCGGCTATTTTTGTAACGTAATGACAATGTCTCTGACGTTTTGCTGCTGTTGATGTCAGCAAGTACTCCTTGAATAGGAGCGAGCACTTGTTTTTGAATGATCAGGCTAATTAATAAAAAAGTGAGCAGAGCCAAGGCTAGAGCGCTAAGTGCAACTTGTTGTTGTAAGTCTGTGATGGCAGATACTTTAGCTGTCTCTAGCTCAATTTTTGCCTGCATTAATGCATGCTCGATTTTAATCACTAAAGTCGCATCGCGCCAATGGCTAGTGATTTTTGCTTCACTGGTGTCAAAGCTTGCATCCGAGCTAACCGAAATGTCTATTGATAGCTGTTCGTAGCGTTGCTTAAGTTTAGGTAAGGTGTCCTTGATTGAGGTTACATCGGCTATGATGATCCCAAAAAAATAGTCGGGGTCATTGGCGATACTTGTATCTCCTAATAACAGATGGGAAGAGACCGCCCTAGCTAAGGCAAACTTGATTTCGCCATTGTTATCACGGTAGAGCAAGTTCATTCCTGAAGGGGAGTTGGCTACGGCTGATTGGGTGTTCAGTAAATGTTTTTTAAGCCAATTTGGAACAGTTAAGCCTGAAAATGGATCTTGGCCACCAACCACTAATTTGGTCTGTAGGGCTTTGGTGGTAATGGCAATAAGTGAAATATTGGGCTGGCTTCTTTGTAGTCGCCCTGCGATACGATGTAGATCCATTTCATGGGTATAACGAGTGAATTCATCGGTATTTAGTTCGTCATAGTCGAGTGCATTTAAATACCTAATGCTTTGGGCACTGCTTAGAAAACGGGCCAAAGCCGAGTGGCTATACTTCACTTCTTCTTTCATTTGACGAACTAAGAAGCCAACTTCTTGCTCTAAACCACTTTGTAAGCTGGTGCGAGTGAGTTGAGCTAAGCCGAGGTAGGTGAACCAAGCGGCAGAAAACACCACAAGTAATATTGTAGGGAGCAGCATGACCAAAAGACGTTGGCTTAAGCTCATTATTACTTTACCGCTTAAATGTATTTAGCATGCGAACTCTTAGGTGAAGAGCCTCTGCACTGAGCCTTATATAAGGGTGACTTTTGTTCAAAATCTGCTGATTAGGGAACAGTTCTTCATCTTGCTGATATTCTTCATCACTTAGTTTTACGGCCTCTAGGTTAGGTGTAGCAAACCATATATCTTGGGCATTTTTTGCTGCGACCTCAGGCTGATTTAAGTATTCAATAAAAGCGATTGTAGCCGTGCTGATCTCATGGCTGCTAGGTGCGGCAAGACACTCACCCCATAGCAGGCTACCTTCTTTGGGGACGGTATATTTCCAGTCTTGTTGCTGAGTGACTTCTTTCAGCGAAAACAGGTCTCCAGAGTAACCAAAGGATAAGCCCATTTGGCTGTTGGTGCCATGTCGTTCCGCATAGGCTAAGCCATACTCGGATGCGAGAAGATGCGGTTGCTGCTGCTGCATTAGAGCAAAAGCGGCTTTTAAATCATCAATTTGTTCACTAAAAGGGTACTTTTTAGCCGCTAACAGGGCTGAACCAATCGCATCATGGAGATCTAGGTACATGACCGTTTTGCCTTGAAACTCTGGGGCGGGTTTGAATAGTTCTGCCCAAGATTGCGGAGGGGCCTTTGTTAGCGATGAGCGATAGAGTATGCCGGTTGTACCCCAGGAATAAGGAATACCGTATTCACCGCAGGCTTCTAACCAGCGTTTATCGTAGTTATCGCTTTGAAGGTGAGCGGGTATTTTTCTGAATAAGCCTTGCTCTGCAATAATCTGCAAGCTAATGCTATCGAGTACCACTAAGTCAAGGCTTCTGCCGCGCTCACTGGTGATGACTGTATCGCGTATGTCTTCATCGTCATAAGTGATGTAGTTGACGCTATGCCCTGTAGCTTGAGTGAAATCATCAATGACGTCTTGGCTTAAGTAATTAATCCAATTGTAGATAGTGATGTCTTCAGCTTTGCTGCTTGCACTAAAGCACAATGAAATGGTTATTAGCTTAAGTGTATGCAGATTCATAGGCAGTCCTTGCTCGGAAAAAGTCAGTAATTCAGGTAACTCTAATATGCAGTATAACCTTTTTACTACTAAGGCCTTAGTGAAAATAGCAGAGTGTTTGACTTACACATAATTTATAGCGAACTGTACCGCCCTTGTGTGCGTGACTTCACTGATTATGCAATGAATTGGCCGCGGGACCTCCGCCGTTGAACGGGCTCGCTATAACTGCCACAATAGTAGGCCTACCAACATCAGATTAACGCCCAGGTAGTCTCGTTTGTTCATGTATTGTGATGCGAGGCTTGTGCCCGCTATGCAGTGGCTGAGAAAAATACAATTGCCATAGAGAACCAAGGCATCACTGCGCCTACCGAAGCGGCGGCTTGATCAGAGACTTGGCTAAGGAATAGCGCGTCAAATACCGGTACCGACATATTCAGCATGAATTCGCCAAAAATAGGCAAGGCCATTCCAAACAGGCCTTTTTGTAGGGTTTTACTCTGGGTAGTAGACGACATGCTGACCACAAACTAGCAAGAAATTGCGCTTATACTAGGCACTTCCTAGTAACTAAGCCTTTATGCAAATCAACTTTATATTTATGAAAGTTAATTTAGTTGGCTGGCCCACTGCCATATCACCACTAGCAGCAAAAATAAGGTGGTTGATTGCCAAAAACGCACCGGATTACGCTCGATTAAGGGTTTGGCTTGATAGCTGGCTTTAAGTTTGGGATTGGCATGTTGTAAGTCATGAATAAGCTCCGACAAGCTCTGATAACGCTGCTGCGGTTTAGGGTGGCAGCCTTGCTCTAAGGCAGCGTCTAACCAGTCGGGCATGTCATTGCGGAAATGCTGAATGTTTTGATAATGCCAGTCGCTGTAATTTCGCTGAGCAATTTGCTCTCGGCTGGCTTGTTTGTAGGGCAACTTGCCTGAGAGCATTTCGTAGGCAATCACCGCAAACGAGAAAATGTCGCTACGATGGCGACCCGTTTCACCCACTAAATACTCTGGTGCGATGTATTGTACCGAGCCAACCGGTGTGGTGTTTTTCTCATCTTGCTCAAGTTGTTCGGCCGATTGCACTGTGCCAAAGTCGACCAGTTTAAGTTGGTCGTCGGCGGTGATAATAATGTTCTCGGGTTTAAGATCGCGGTGCACCATTTCGTAACGGCGTAAGGCCCGCAAGGCTTTAGCCAGTTTTTGCAGCATGCGCACAACTTGCTGAATCGGTGGGTGAGGGTGTTTATCCATCCATTGGCGAAGGGTAATGCCTGGAACGTATTCGGCGATTAAGTAACGAAAGCGGCGAGTACCAATAGGCTCGAAGGTGCGCATTATATAAGGATTACTTACTACGCGGCCAACCCACTCTTCACGGGCAAAGCCGGCAAAGTATTCTTGGTCGTCGGCCATACTGGCATCGGGCGCTTTAAGAATACGTACTCGACCATTGCTATTACCTTGTTGATCTAGCTCTTCGACTAAATACACATGACTACGCGGGCTGGTATGAAGGATCTCACTAACGCGGTATTGGTCGATTTTATTGCCAACCGACATTACCGGTGGAATAGGCAAGTGCAGCAGCTGTGCGCGGCTTTCATCTAGCTCGGCTTCAGGCACGTTATCAACGTTAACTAGCATGGCGCTAATATTGTCGTCGCTGCCTGCTAATTCCGCAGCATTAACAATGGCAGTGGCTTGTTCTTCTAGGCTTGAAAACTTAGCTTGTAGTAGCTTAACCAGTTGTTGTTCACTTAACGCATCGTGCACACCATCACTGGTTAACATGAAGATATCGCCAGTCTCTACGGTACGAGTGGAATAATCTAACTCGAGGCTAGAGTCCACACCCATAGCACGAGTGAGGTGGTTTTTTTGTTTACCGCGAATTTGTACATGGTCACGGGTTAGCTGGCGTAGTTTGCCCGCGCGAAAGCGATAGATGCGGCTGTCACCCACATGAAAAAGGTGGGCGACTCGCGATTTAATAATTAGTGTTGATAGGGTACAGGCGTAAGAGCCAGTTTGTTTACCTTGTTGGAATAGCCAATTGTTCAGCGATTTGGCGACTTGAGCGGTAGATTTGTTTACCGACCAGCTTTCTGGGGTTGCGTAGTAGTCTTCAACAAATTGGGTAACCGAGATTTGGGCGGCCATTTTGGCATGTTCTGCACTGCTTAAACCGTCGGCCAGTACTGCTACAACACCTTTGTAGTATCGGGTCCAAGGCTCTGGGATTTTAGCTACACATGCATCTTGGTTTTCTGGTTTAGGACCAGGAATGGAGGCGCCTCCGAAAGACGCCTCCAACTTGTTGCTAGCTTCAGAGGATGCTTTTTCGCTGTTACTAACTCGGTTACTGCTGGCTGGGGTGGCCACTGCAGCTTGTTGTTCTTCTAACACTAAGATCGCTTCCTTGAGGTAAGCAGCGTGGCCAATTAAGGCGCACGCCGCTATACGGGGCTGGCTTAGCTAACATTGATTAGCGTTACTTCGCCATCTGGGCCTACTTCAGCAATAGTGCCCTTCGGCTCTTCTAGAAGCAATAAGGCGATAAAACCTAACACCGCAGTGGCACCAATTACGTAGAAGAAGGCTTGGTAGCTTACTAGGCTTAACACGGTTAAGTAGAATACTGCGCCCACGTTACCGTATGCACCTGTCATACCGGCAATTTGACCGGTTAAGCGACGCTTAATTAGCGGTACCGCGGCAAATACAGCGCCTTCACCAGCTTGTACAAAGAATGAACATGCCATTGCCATTGCTACTGCTAGAAATAGTGGCCAAGTTCCGTCAATTTGGCCCATGCCAAAGTAGCCTAGGGCTAAACCAGCTGTTAATACCAATAGGGTTTTCTTACGGCCAAATCGATCCGAAATCCAACCGCCACCTGGGCGAGAGGCTAAGTTCATAAAGGCATAAGCAGAGGCGAGTAAACCCGCGTAAACCATATCTAGTTCGAATACTTCGCTAAAGAACAATGGCAACATAGAGACTACTGCTAGCTCTGAACCAAAGGTTGCGAAGTACAATACGTTTAATACTGCTACTTGCTTGAATTTGTATTGTTCAATTTCTGGAACTGGCTTAACAAAGATGTTTTTGTTTACTTGGTAAGTTTTCCAAAAATCCAGAACGTATAAGGCTACTAGGCCTGCGTAACAAGCGTATACCACTTCTTGGCTTAGCATTTTTACGCCAGCTGGAGACAGTTTCCATGCTAACAAAGCAAGGGTGGCATACATTGGAACCTTCATAATTAGCAGTAATACAAAGTCACCTTTGGTGGTTACTTCCATTGCGCCAACATTTTTTGGCTTAAAGTAGGTAGAGCCTTTAGGCGTGTCGCTTACGTTTTTGTAGTAAATAACACTGAACACTAAGCTGATTAAACCGGTAAGGCCAACTGCGTAACGCCAGCCGTCTTCACCACCAAATACAATGGCTAGTGTAGGCAATAACATTGCCGCAGCTGCGCTACCAAAGTTACCCCAACCGCCGTAAATGCCTTCTGCAGTACCTAACTCTTTAGCTGGGAACCACTCCGATACCATACGAATACCCACTACAAAACCTGCGCCAATAAAGCCCAATAAGAAACGAGCGATAGCGGCTTGCTCAAAGCTATTAGCAAAGGCAAACATAAAACATGGGATTGAACATACTGCCAATAGGGTTGAATAGGTTAGGCGCGGACCAAAACGGTCGGTGAACATACCAATAACAATTCGCGCAGGAATGGTTAAGGCTACGTTTAGAATAAGTAGGGTTTTGATTTGGCTAGACGTTAAGCCTAAACTAGCTGCGATGCTACCCATTAATGGCGCGTGGTTAAACCACACCAAAAAGGTAATGAAAAAAGCCATCCAGCTCATGTGAAGTATCTTCATTTTTCCGCTAAAGGAAAAAAGGTTAAATCTCTCTGCACTCATCATCATATCTCTAAAAAAGTAAAAGCGGTTCCTACCACGCCGCCGTAACGGCGTGGTTTAGTATTATTTTTATTAAGTTTTTTTATTAAGCGGCGACTTTGATGCTGTCACCTTCCACCTTCACTTGGAAGGTAGGAATAGTGACGCTGTCGTCGTCTAGGCATTGGCCGGTTTTTAAACTAAAGCGTTGCTTGTAAAGAGGGGATGCCACCATTAGCTCGCCTTTGAAATCTCCAATTAGGCCGCGGGACAACATGTTTACTTTGCCAAATGGGCAGTAGTTACTTATGGCGAATATTTGGTCACTAATTCCTTCCCAGAAAATGGCGATTTGTTTGCCTTTAACTAAGGCACAAACACCGGTTCCTGGGCTAAGCTGCGATTTGCGACAAACTTCGGTCCAAGTTTCTGTAGCTAATTCACTCATCATCACTCTCCTTGTTATGGTGCTTCTACAATTTCGATGGTTTGAATACGTTCTTCTTCGGTAGCTGGGCGACGTTGGCCACGCTCACGAACATATTGCAGGTTGTTGTCTGGCTCGTCGGCGTTGATAAACTGGCTGAAGCGCTGCAGTTTCTTCTCGTCATTAATCGTAGATTTCCACTCACACTGGTAGCTTTCTACTACGTGATTCATGTTTGCTTCGAGTTCTTCACAAATGTTGAGTTTGTCGTCGATAACCACTTCTTTTAGGTAATCTAGGCCGCCTTCAAGGTTTTCTAACCATACCGAGGTACGCTGTAAGCGGTCGGCAGTACGTACGTAGAACATCAATACGCGGTCGATGTAGCGCATTAGGGTTACGTCGTCTAAATCGGTAGCGAATAAGTCGGCGTGTCGAGGGCGCATACCACCATTACCACAAACATACAGACCCCAACCGCCCTCAGTTGCAATAACACCAATATCCTTGCTCTGTGCCTCAGCGCACTCACGAGTACACCCTGACACACCAAACTTAATTTTGTGTGGGGCGCGTAGGCCCTTGTAACGGTTTTCTAGCAGGATCGCCATGCCAACACTGTCTTGCACGCCGTAACGGCACCAGGTTGAACCAACACAAGACTTAACGGTACGTAATGCTTTACCGTAGGCGTGGCCCGTTTCAAATCCAGCATCAATTAATTTGCCCCAAATCTTCGGCAGTTCGTGCAGTTGCGCACCAAATAAATCAACTCGCTGGCCACCGGTAATTTTGGTGTATAGGTCGAACTCTTTGGCGACTTCACCAATGGCAATTAACTTGTCTGGAGTAATTTCACCGCCAGCTACTCGAGGTACTACCGAGTAGGTGCCGTCTTTTTGCATGTTGCCTAGGAAGATGTCGTTGGTATCTTGTAGGGCAATATGGTCATCGGTAAGAACGTAGTCGTTCCAGAAGGTAGCTAAAATTGAACCCACTGCTGGTTTACAAATTTCACAGCCGTGTCCAGTTCCGTACTCTTTAAGCAACTGCTCAAAGGTTTTGATTTTCTTAACGCGTACAATGTCGGCTAGCTCGGCACGTGAGTAAGCAAAGTGCTCACAAATGTCGTTGCTAACTTCAACGCCTAGGTTTTCTAGTTCTGCGTTCATCACTTGAACGGCTAATGCGCTACAACCGCCACAACCGGTTGCGGCACCTGTAGTGGCTTTAATATCAGCCATGCTGGTTGCGCCGTCGCGTACTGCTTGGCAAATTTGCCCTTTGGTTACGTCGAAACATGAACAAATTTGTGCGCTGTCTGGCAGTGAATCAACACCCATCGCCGAAGCTGCACCTTCTTCTGATGAAGGTACCAGTAAGTATTCTGGTGCTACTGGCAGTGGCATGTCGTTTAAGAACAATTGTAACCAGTTGCCGTAATCGTCGGCATCACCTACCAATACTGCGCCTAACAAACGGTCGCCAGCGGCGTTGGTAACAACTTTTTTGTACACTTGACGGGCTTCGTCGCTCAAGCTGTAACTTAAAGCGCCTTCGGTGTTAGCGTGCGCGTCACCAATACTGGCTACGTCTACACCCATCAACTTAAGCTTGGTGCTCATGTCGGCACCGGCAAATTCTTTTGCTTGCTCACCGGCGATATGGTCGACCGTTACTTTTGCCATGCTGTAACCAGGGGCTACTAGGCCAAAAATTTTGCCTTCCCATAAGGCACATTCACCAATCGCGTAAATGTCTGGGTTAGATGTTTGACATTGATTGTTAATCACTATACCGCCGCGAGGACCAAGCTCTAGGCCGGTTTCGCGTGCTAACTGATCTTGAGGGCGAATACCTGCAGAGAACAAAATCATGTCGGTATCTAAACTGCTGCCGTCCGCAAAGTTCATGCGGTAGCGAGTGTTTTCACCTGCCACAATTTCTTTGGTATTTTTCTCGGTATGAACTTGTACGCCAAGTTCTTCAATTTTAGTGCGAAGAATTGCGCCGCCACCGTCACACACTTGCACTGCCATTAGGCGAGGTGCAAATTCTACAACGTGAGTTTCCATACCAAGGTCTTTAAGTGCTTTAGCGGCTTCTAAGCCAAGTAAACCACCACCTACAACTACACCTACTTTTGAGTTTTCGCCTGACTTAGTCATGGCTTCTAAATCTTCAATGGTGCGGTATACCAAGATATTTTCTTGTGCCGCTTGATCGTCTGGACGAGGAATTGGCGGAACAAATGGGTAAGAACCGGTAGCTAGCACCAGTTTGTCGTAGCTTTCGCGACGGCCACTAGCGGTAACTACAATCTTTTCTTCAGGCAATACTTCAACAACTTTGTCGTTTACAAAGTATTGAACGCCATGTTCGTCATAGTATTCAGGAGAGGTCATCATTAAGTCGTCTGCGGTTTTACCCGAGAAGTAACTTGATAATTGCACGCGGTCGTATGCTAAGCGCGACTCTTCACTAAAAGTGGTTACCTGAACTTGGCCTAACTTGTCTTGCTGTATCAATTGGTCAATGAAGTGGTGACCAACCATGCCGTTACCAACAACGATGATACGTTCCATGTACTCTCTCCTATGCGCTTAGAGCGGCGCTATTTTCTAATTCAAATTGGTTCTGGTTCGCGTCTAACTTACTTAGCCAGTTGAGTTGCTCGCGCAGTGATACCACTTCACCGATTACAATTAATGTAGGGGATTGCAATTGGTGTTCACTGGCGAGCGTAGGTAACTGGTCTAATTGGCCGGTAACAACGCGTTGATCGCTTTGGCAGCCTTTTTCTATTAATGCGGCTGGTGTCTTTGCACTCTTTCCAAAACGTTGTAGCTGTTGGCTGATTTCAGGCAAGCTGCTCAGCCCCATGTAAAACACTAAGGTGTGGTCGAGTTGCGCCAATTGGGCCCAATCGATATCTAATTTGCCATCTTGTTTGTGGCCAGTAATAAAGCTACATCCAGTGGCTAAGCCACGGTGAGTAAGCGGAATACCCGCGTAGCTAGTACAGCCAGATGCAGCAGTAATACCAGGAATAACCCGAGCTGAAACGTCATGTTCATGTAATACACAGAGTTCTTCACTGCCGCGACCAAATACAAATGGGTCTCCACCTTTAAGGCGACAAATGCGTAAACCTTGTTTAGCTTTGTCTACCATATAGAGGTTAAGTTGTTCTTGCGGGATGCAGTGATTGGCTTTGGCTTTACCTACGTAAATAGCTTTAGTGTTGCTAGGAATAAGCGCTAAGATTTCTTCGCTTACTAGGCGGTCATATAACACTAGGTCTGCTTGTTCTATGCTGCGTAGGGCCTTTAAGGTGAGCAGCTCTGGATCGCCAGGGCCAGCACCCACTAAGTCAACCATGCCTGTTTCAATAGGCTGCTTTTGACTCGTTTTAGGATGTTGGCTAATTCTTTGTATGCTCATATCACTGTCTCGCAATTACTTATGCCAGCTATGACGCAATCATGGTGCCAGTAGCAAAAAAAACACTAAAACTTGATTAAAATCATTTTTTATCAACGAGTTAGAGGTTTTTGAAATTTTTGTTGAGCTTCAACTGTCTATACTCCTTAAGGGATAACTTGCACCTATTTGGTAAAATTGCGCACCTAGAAAGTGCTTAAAAATGTGAACTATCTCTGATTTAATGCGTCATATATCTGGAAACAAGTGAGACTGCGCAAAGCCGCGCAGCCTGCTATGTAGGGGGTTAGATCTTGCTAATTGGCTATGGTAGACTCGTTGACCGAGTAATATTTAGAGGTTGAAATGGATCAAGTAAATGCATCTATGGCGCTAGTCCCGCAAGGGAGCATTGAAGCCTACATTCAATCAGTTAATCGCGCTGATATGCTTACGCCTGAGCGTGAGAAAGAGCTTGCTACTCGTTTATTTGACGAGGGTGATTTAACAGCAGCTCGCGAATTAGTTATGTCGCACCTACGTTTTGTAGTGCATGTAGCTAAAAATTATGCAGGTTATGGCTTGCCTCAAGCCGATTTAATTCAAGAGGGCAACGTAGGCTTAATGAAAGCCGTAAAACGTTTTGACCCTAAAGTGGGTGTTCGTTTGGTATCTTTCGCTGTGCATTGGATTAAAGCGGAGATTCATGAATACGTATTGCGTAATTGGCGCATGGTTAAAATTGCTACTACTAAAGCGCAACGTAAGTTGTTCTTTAATCTTCGTAAATCTAAAAAGCGTTTAGGCTGGTTTAGTAATGACGAAGTAAATATGGTGGCTGAGAATCTTGGGGTAACTACTAAAGACGTATTGGAAATGGAATCTCGTATGAGTGCCCAAGACCAAGCCTTTGATTTAGCCGCCGACGACGATGAACGCGAAGGTAGCTTTGCGCCTATCCAATACTTGGAAGACAAGTCTTCGGATGTGGCTCAGTTTGTTGAAAAAGAAAACTGGGAAGTGGCAGCTTCTAATCGTTTACGTGCTGCTTTAAATACCTTAGACGATCGTAATGCTCATATTGTGCAACGTCGTTGGTTAGATGAAGACAAGGCAACCTTGCAAGAATTAGCTGACCAGTACCAAGTTTCTGCAGAGCGAATTAGGCAACTAGAAAAAAATGCCATGAAGAAGCTCAAAGCAGCTATGGAATAAAAACTTATTAAAAACCTCGCCTAGCGAGGTTTTTTTATATTCAAATCTGCCGCTTTCCTGTGTTAAATTTGCACAAACTTTCTAAAACTTGGTCTGACATGGACGGTCCATTCGAACTTTCTAAAGTTAATTTTGTTATTGATGGTGATGGCCGCAAAACCGCAGCAATTTTACCCATAGAGCTGTATCAGCAGTTATTGTCTTTACGTGAGTTAGTGGTTGAGAGCAGCCAGCACACTATATCTGCGGAGTATTCCTTCAGCGTTAAGCAAGCAGTTGCGCATGGTTACCCAACTGGCGCTAAAAACAAACCTGGCTTTATGGTAGTAAAAGGTTCAACCGCCAATGGTGGTGGCGCTGAGTCACTACGTCCTGCGGTATTAGCTCTTCGCGATCAGCTACTTGAAGATACCGTGTTGTGTCGTCAAGGTGAAGGTTACGAGTTTATGCGCGATTATCAATTTTCTAGCCCCAGCTCCGCCGCTTGCTTAATCGCTGGCAATGCCCGTAGTGGTTTAGATGCGTGGCTAGATAAATGGGGACGCAGCCTTAAAGACCGCGGGTATGGCAAAAAGCGTTAAGGTTTGTGACCTAAGCAAATAGAAAAAAGAGCGCCTAAGCGCTCTTTTGTTTTTTACATGGGACTTAGGCCAGCAGCTCTAAAGGCTCGACCGTATCAATGCCAAGGGCTTCGCCCACTTCGGCGCAAGTTAGTTTGCCATGCATTACGTTTAAGCCATTGCGCAAGTGTTCATCATCTAGCAGTGCTTGTTTATATCCTTTGTTAGCTAGGGTGATGATGTAAGGCAAGGTAGCGTTATTAAGCGCCATGGTAGAGGTTCTTGCCACGCCACCCGGCATGTTAGCAACGCAGTAATGCACCACTTCATCAACAATGTAGATAGGATCTTGATGGGTAGTAGCCTTTGAGGTCTCGGCACAACCACCTTGGTCGATGGCAACATCAACAATAGCGCTGCCAGCCTTCATGCGTTTAACCAAATCCTTAGTGATAAGCTTGGGCGCAGCAGCGCCTGGCAACAATACCCCACCAATTACCAAATCAGCCTCTAATACATGCTGCTCAATACTGCTGGTCGTTGAGTAAACCGTTTTAAGCTGGCCATGGTATTCAGCATCAACACTGCGAAGTACATCAATGCTGCGATCGAGTATGGTGACATCTGCACCCATGCCTACCGCCATTTGTGCCGCGTTACGTCCCACCATGCCACCGCCAATTACGGTAACTTTGGCTGGTTCTACCCCTGGTACGCCGCCAAGCAATACCCCGCGACCGCCTTTAGATTTTTCTAAGGCGAGGGCGCCTGCCTGAATCGCCATACGACCCGCAACCTCAGACATCGGAGCTAGTAAAGGAAGGCCGCCACGTGGGCTGGTTACTGTCTCATAAGCCACACAAACTGCGCCCGATTTTATTAGGTCGTGAGTTTGTTCTGGGTCGGGGGCGAGGTGTAGGTAAGTAAATAGCAATTGGTCTTCACGCAGCATGGCGCGCTCGACCGCCTGCGGTTCTTTAACCTTGACTATCATTTCGGCTGCGGAAAATACTTCCGCTGCGCTACTAGATATATTCGCGCCAACCGCTTGGTAATCAGCATCAGAGAAGCCAATACCTGCGCCAGCCTGAGTTTCAACAATGACTTGATGGCCATGTTGAATTAACTCATTCACACTGGCGGGTGTCATTCCCACACGATATTCGTGATTTTTTATTTCCTTAGGTACACCAATCAGCATAGCGATTAACTCCTTTATTTATATATGTGTTGGTCATATATGCCGCTCTAATTATTAACATATAGTTAAATGCGCTGATAATGCAATTGTTTTTTGGTGTAACCGTCTGTGTTGTTTTTGGCTTTTCGGTAGGATATGTTGTGCCCTTGTTAAAGGATAAAACAAAGTTATGGGAAAACCGCAAATCATGCAGCAAAATATTCTGAATCAGGTACTAAACGATATCGATCAATTTAACTTAAATGACCCAAATAAGGAGATAGATGAGTTAGGAACCGAGCATGCCAAAGAATTTTTGTACGGTAAGCGCATGTCTAATTGCTTACATGATTTTATGTTAGCGCCTCCTGCAGAGCTGCAAATTGCCGCTCGTGCTCAGCATATTGGCCGCTGGTTATCGTTACGTAGTGATTACCCAGAAGGCAGAGCCGGTTACTTAAAATGGCGCAGCGATTTAGGTAAAAAGCATGCTGAGTTGTGCGCAGAAATAATGCGTAAGCACAATTTAGATGAAACCCTCATCGATGCTACTGCCAGTTTATTACGCAAAGAAAAGCTAAAACGAAATCCGCTTACTCAAGCCCTTGAAGATGTTATTTGTTTAGTGTTCTTAAAGTACTACTTTGTTGAATTTGCTAATAAACATGCTCAAGAGAAGGTGATTAGCATTGTGCAAAAAACCTGGGCAAAAATGTCTGAAGAAGGCCAGCAAGCAGCACTTGCACTAGATTTGTCTGACGAAGCTCTAAGCTTGGTAAAGCAGGCCTTAGCTTAGCTTTTCAAGCTGAATAAAACATAATCTTGTGCTAGTATTCGTCACGATTTTTAGTTGATTAGG